>JAGXIR010000033.1 GCA_024635605.1 Sunxiuqinia sp. | reverse complement strand
TGGTTTTATTATACACGTCAATAGCTACTTTGTGGTCAAAATAAAGTCGTAACCCCAGCCATTCATTTTCTACTGCAGGACCGTGATGTCCAACTTTTTGGTATAAATCACCAGTGGTTGATTCAATTGAACTTACTTGTTCCGGCTTATCTTTCCAGAATAAACTAACATCAGTTTTGTTCTGTGCTGTAGCCTGCATGCCAAATACTGCGATAAAAATTAAGACAAATAGTGCTTTCATAATGTATTGCTGATTATTGATTCGAATAACAAAGATAAAAATATCACCGTTGAAATGGCATCCGCATCAGGAGATAGCGATTTTCAGTTTTTCAAATTAATTGGTTGTAAGAAAATAGGCGATCGGAAAAGCTCAACCAACAGTAATAATCAACGTAAGCCCCAAGGCAGTTTTGATGAAGGGGGATAAGTGTTGGATGCAAGTTGCAAGGAAACCGGATTAATTTGCACGGAAGTTGGATCAAAAATAGGGGTGAGAGATCGAAGTTAGCTCTTTTTGGGTTTTGCCTGAAGAATTCCGTTCACCTAATTCTTACATTTGAGCGGGAAGTAAACACGCCCGATCAATTGCCCGGCAAAAAAAGCTCCCACCAAAATAGGGTAGGTATAAAAAGCAAAGCCAATGTCGCTTAAAATTCGGAGCAAAATAACGATGGGAACTGGAATATGGATGTAAAGCCACCACATCAAACTAAACTTTTTGTGTTTTGACCGCAGGTAACCAAAAGGGATATTGATTAAAAAAACAAGGAGGGCTACGAATACTATAGTCATCTGTGAAACTTTGGCACAAATCTAATCATATAAACTCAATTCCAAAGCATCAATTCCTTCGATTTTTCAAACCGCTTACTTTTGCATCGTGGACAAATGGCAAATTTTAACCGATGAATGTTGGTGTGTTTTAGCCGGGTATTGCAGTTGGCACATTTAAATTGAGTTTCATGAAGAACCTCTCCTTTTTCGGAAACCTGAACCACTAATTTATCTGAAATTTGCAGGCAACGATGGCAGCGGTATATTTTGTATTCCGTTTTTATTTGAAGCTCGTCATGCCATTGGGCAAGCTCCTGAATTTTCTTTCGGGTTTTATAATGCAGGTTGAACTGCGTTGAATCCAGAACCGAATTAACGGTTTGATCATGCACCATGAAGCCCCAACCTTCGTAAAGTTTTTGGCTGTATTGGCATGTTCTGCAGTTAAACAAGTAGGAATATCCCATTGATTGGTCGTTTATTTTTGATTTGCAAGGTACAAAATTTCTGGATTTTAACCCTTGCCTGTCAGTAACTTAATAGCTGCTGTGAGGCATCGATTTAACACGAATTTCACATGAATGAGCCCTGTGTTTCAGGTGTTGAAAATAAACCTATCTTTGCAGCTCAATTTTTCGCATCGATGGCAAAGGGGTGTATTGAAAAGTAAATTTTATTGTCATCAGTGCTTATTGGGTACGAAGAACTTGTTGTTCTTCGATAAAAATAAATACGATGATGACATTTGAACAGACGGGTATCAAACCCGAACTGCTTAGCGCCATTTCAGCAATGGGCTTTGAGCAACCGACTCCTATTCAGGAGAAAACAATTCCACATCTTTTAAACAACAAACACGACTTGATTGCCCTGGCGCAAACAGGAACTGGAAAAACAGCTGCTTTCGGTTTACCGATTTTGCATAACTGCGATGTGAATAAAAAAGATATCCAGTCGCTGATTTTGTGCCCAACCCGCGAGTTGTGTCTGCAAATCAGTCGCGACCTGGATGCCTATTCAAAGAACCTGAAAGGGTTTAAGAATATTGCCGTTTATGGTGGTGCCGATATTAGTAAGCAAATCCGCGAATTACGTAGCGGAGGACAGGTTGTTGTTGGAACTCCCGGGCGGGTTCATGACCTGATCCGACGGAAAGTATTGAATGTAAGCCAAATTCGCTGGATGGTTTTGGACGAAGCAGATGAAATGCTGAACATGGGTTTCAAGGAAGAACTGGATGCTATTTTAGCTGAAACACCGGCTATCAAGCAAACCCTGTTGTTTTCGGCCACCATGCCGCGCGAAATTGCGAACCTGGCAGCAAAATACCTGCACTCACCCGAAGAAATTTCGGTCGGACGCAAAAATGAAGGCGCCGCCAACGTGGAACACCACTATTATGTGGTTCAGGCCAGAGACAAATATGCGACCCTGAAGCGGGTTGCTGATAATTACCCCAATTGCTATGCGATTGTTTTTTGCAGGACCCGGATGGAAACCCGCGATGTGGCTGAAAAGCTGATGGCCGATGGTTACAATGCCGATGCGCTGCATGGCGATTTATCGCAATCGCAACGCGACTATGTGATGGGCCGCTTCCGAACCGGACAACTTCAAATGTTGGTGGCAACCGATGTGGCTGCCCGTGGATTGGATGTGAATAGCCTGAGCCATGTGATCAACTATAGCTTGCCGGATGACCCGGAAGCCTACATTCACCGAAGTGGACGAACAGGAAGAGCCGGGAAAAGCGGAATCTCAGTTTCGATTTTGCACATGCGCGAAACAGGAAAACTGCGACATATTGAAAAGCTTCTGAATAAACGGTTTGAACGCAAAGATGTACCCGGTGGAGAAGAAATTTGCGAAGTGCAGTTGATGCACCTGGTTGAGAAAGTGGCACAAGTGGAAGTAAATGATTCGAAAATCGACCCGTATATGCCTGCCATTATGGAAAAATTTGAAGGACTGAGCAGCGAGGAAATTCTGAAGCGCTTTGTGTCGGCCGAATTTAACCGCTTTTTGGCCTATTATAAAAATGCGCCTGACCTGAATGTCCGTGGACAAGAACGGAAAATGGTTGATAAACGTGGCGGACGAGGAAGTGACCGCGGTGATCGGGCTGACCGGGGAGATCGTGGAGGCGATTACGGTGGTGGAAACATGAGTTTTAGCCGTTTGTTTATTAATGCCGGTAAAAAACAAAACCTGAATGCATCGCGCCTTCTGGGTTTGATTAATGAGCATTCCAAACGGAAGAATGTTGAAATTGGCAAGATTGATATTCAGCGGAAATTTTCCTTTTTTGAAATTGACAGCCGCTTTGAGAAAGAATTGATTCAGTCCATGAACAGTTCTTCGCTCGATGGACATTCGCTGGAGGTTGACCGGGTAACCGGCGAGGAACACGTTTCGGTTCCGAAAATAAAGAAGAAAAAGAGCCAGATGGATCAGCCGCGAGCTAAACGCAAGCGGACCAAAAGATAAAACAAAAGCGGTGTGAAATTCAATTTCACACCGCTTTCTTTTTATAACAAGTTTCTTTTTTATTATAAATTCTCAGGAAGTGCTTCGATTGGCGTGAGTTCAGCTTTGCGAATCAACAGTTCGGAACCTTCCGACTGGATTTGAATTTTTCCTTTGCCAAGTGGTTGAACCTGCCCATTAACCAACATCCCGGTGTTCTGGCATTCCATCACTTTCACCCCATTGACCACATGAATCGCTTTTTGGCCGACGCAGTATAGGTCAACCACATTCCATTCGCCAAGCGCTTTTTCCTGGTTTGAACTTTTACGGGCGATTTTACCCCCATTTTGGTTTTCGCCAAAAGAAAGCAATTCGCCATCGGCCGCATAAACCGGATTGTTGCCCTCTTTGCGAATGGGGATTTCGGCGTACGAATCGCCCATCATATAGGCATCGCCCAGGTTTTCGTGCATCAGTTGTAGTTCAATCGAGCTCATCCAGGTGTCAAGTCCAACACCAAACGAGCCAAAGCTGTGATACAGCAAGCCGCTGTTGCGTTTGGTATAAACGTCGTCGCCGTGCTTGAATTCAAAACGGAGATGATAATTTTCATACTCATCTTTGGTGACAATCGACGCGTTCACGTCGCCCGATATCCGGAGTAGTTTTTCGCCGTCTTGCTCTACAACCGAGAAGATAGTTTCAGGAGTGGCTGCTTCTTTCAGGTCGTCGAAGCCGGTTAAGGCGGTTCCGATGGAGATGTCCCAATTGGAAAGATCTTCACCATTAAACAGGGCTTTTGCTTTCGGTTGGCAGGATGAGAGGCCAATGGTGATGGCCAAAACAAGGATCAACGTAAGATTTCGAGTCATAATTTTTTGGGTTTATTTGGTAAAAAAAAACTGCCTTATCTGAAATAAGGCAGTTTCAAAAATAATACTTTAAACGAATTAATGAACTTGCTCGGCAATAAGTTGCTGGGCACGTTCTAATATTTTTGTGTCATCAATTAAAACTACGCCACCATTTGGTCCCGGTTCGATATGTAGCCCTACGGATTTTCCACGGTCATAATTTGCGCCTCCAAAATAATTCCTGACGGTTTCAACTTCAATGTCAAACTCCTGCGCAATTTGGCGAACGGAACCATCAGGCAAGCTGTCTTTAATTTTACGCAATTCATTAAATGTGATTTTCTTATCCATAGCAGTAAAATTTTATGGGTTATTAACTAGATTCTTTTTAAAACTCCCTTAAAGTTAAAATTAATAATCTAATAATACAGGGATATGAATTAGGTTACATTTTTGGATTTGGAAATTTATTGGATTTTGCCTTTGATGAACCTTTTTGATTGAATGCGAAGCATTGATTGAAGCGGTTTTTGAGGTTTGGGATGTGTTAGCTTTCAGTGTGGATGTTAAAAAACATTTTAACAATTTTTAGCATTTCGAGAGAGCATGTGGTGAATTTGTACCGGGGCGTTTTCTGCTTTTTAAGTCGGCTTTATTTCAGGCTGTCGTAAATTGCCTGATGTAGTGCCGGTCGGATATTCAGTTTGAATAGTTTGGAGTTTTCGCGGCTTGGATACACCCGGTTTGAAAAGAAGATAAATAAGAGTTTGTTCTTTGGGTCGGCCCAGGTAAATGTTCCGGTGTAGCCGCTATGGCCAAAACTTTCGGGACTGGCATCGACGGCGGGGTAAGCCTCGTCGAGCTTATTTTTGCAGTTGTCAATGTAGGGTTTGTCGAATCCCAATCCCCGTCGGTTTTCGTTCTCTGGGTATTGAATGCGCGTAAACTCGCATACACCGGCCGAATCCAGCAATTGTTGGCCTCCGTAGTATCCGTATTGCAGATACATTTGCATGATTTTAGCCAGATCATTTGCCGATCCGAACAAACCGGCGTTCCCCGAAACACCTCCCATCATGGAGGCGCCTTCATCGTGTACAAATCCCTGGAGCAACTCTTTTCTGAAAACATTGTCCTGTTCGGTAGGCACGATTACTTCGCGTGGGAAATGCTTATACGCATTGTAGGTAACCGTATTGGCTCCCAATGGAGCATAAAACGTGGTGCGAATATATTCTTCGTAATTGTTGCCGGTCAGGTCTTCAATAATTCGGGGAAAGATGTGAAAACCCAGGTCGGAATAGGTGTATTTTTTTCGTGGTAATAATTTAGAATCGCGAATTTCGGAGTAGATATGATCGATGTAATGTTCGTCCATATACAAGGCAGACGCCACGCGCAGGCTGAACCCAGCTGTCGGGTGATCTTTAAAAACCGATGCTTTTAATTTTCCGTCTCCTTTTAGTGCCCCCTGGTAAAACGCGATCCATGACTGGAAGCCGGCTTGATGGGACAATACTTCGCGGCTTGTTATCCGCTCTTTATCCGTGTTGCGAAAGTCGGGCCAGTAAAAAGAGAAAGGAAGATCAAGGTTGAATTTTTTTTCACCATGAAGTTTGATTAAGGC
>JAGXIR010000032.1 GCA_024635605.1 Sunxiuqinia sp. | reverse complement strand
GATTGCCGAAAACTACCTGAACATTTTCAATGAGAACCATTCGATGATGTTGCTCATGCATTCACAAACCCAACAAATAAAGGATGCCAACAAGGCCGCTGCCAGTTTTTATGGTTACACGCGTGAAGAGCTCAAAAAGCTTCACTTTCAGGATCTATGCCAACTTCCAAAGCTGGACATCGACGCTTTTTTCACACAATCGCAAAAACAAAACAGCCATTTTGAGCAAAAGCACTGCCGGAAAGAGGGTCAGATTAAAGAAGTGGAGATTCATAGTGGAAAAATTTTCCTCGACAATACCACCGTCATTTATGCCATCATTCATGATATCTCACATCGGGTTCAGGCTGAACAGGAACTGATTGAGGCTAAAAAAAGAGCTGAAGAAAGTGATCGGCTAAAATCAGCCTTCCTGGCCAATATGAGTCACGAAATCAGGACACCAATGAACAGCATCCTGGGTTTTTCGTCTTTACTTGAGGAGTATCACAATGATGATGCTGTTCGGCAGGAATTTATCCGGCACATTCAAACCAGCGGCGAACACCTGCTTACCATTATCAACGATATTGTCGATCTGAGCAAAATCGAGGCTAACCAGCTCATTGTGAAAAAACGGAGCTATTATCTCAATAATATTCTGGACGACACTTACGAACTAATTAAAAATCAGCAGGTAAACACAGGAAAGTCACATCTAAAACTCGTTCTAACCAAAGATGTCGATGCTCCTGAATTAATGATCGAAACAGACGAAGTACGTTTAAAGCAAATTCTTATCAACCTGCTGGGCAATGCGCTTAAGTTTACCGATAAAGGGGCGATTGAGTTTGGCTATAAGTACCGGGAAGATGGCATCATCCAGTTTTTTGTAAAAGATACCGGCATCGGGATTCCGGGAAACAAGCAAAACGAAATTTTTTCGGCCTTCCAGCAAATTGAAGAACATGCCACCCGAAACCACGGCGGCACGGGCCTGGGGCTCTCCATCACACGTTCACTCGTCGAAAAACTCGGTGGACATATTTGGGTGATGTCCGCTGTCAATGAAGGGTCGCGATTTTATTTCACCCACCCGAAGGAAGAACAAAGCACAACCTGAAGCAGTTAGTTTTGACCGGTCACCGTAATACGACGTACCCGGTATGGCTTTTTATTTTGGCCTTCGTAGTAGGTGCGCATTAATATTTCAGCCATAATCCCAATCGTCATAAACTGAATACCGCCCATCACCAGCAGCATGCCCAGAATCAAAATTGGTTTTCCCCAAATATCGTATCCAAAAATCTTTAAAATCAACAGGTAAAGGTTGATCAAAAAACCGACTCCAAAAGTGACAATTCCGATTCCCCCAAAAAAGTGCATCGGTCGTTGCATATATTTCTTGAAGAAAACCATCAGAATCAAATCGCTAAAAACCCTCGTGGTGCGGCTTAGGTTGTATTTTGATTTTCCGAATTCACGTGCCCGGTGGTTCACATCGACCTGGGTTATTCGGGTAGAACCTTCGAGTGCTAAAAGTGCCGGAATAAACCGGTGTAACTCGCCATAAATATGAATGCTTTTAATCGCTTCGCTGGTGAACACTTTTAAGGTACAGCCCAGGTCTTTCATCCGGATTCCGGTCGCTTCGCGAATCAAATAGTTGGCAATTTTGCTGGGCACTTTTCGTAAGAAAGCTCCATCTTTGCGGTTGGCCCGCACACCGGCAACCATATCCCATCCTCCATCTTTGGCCATTTTCACCATCATCGGAATATCAGCCGGGTCATTCTGTAAATCGCCATCAATTAATACGACAAACTCACCCGAAGCCGCGTCAATTCCCGCTTGCAGTGCCGAGCTCTGTCCGTAGTTTTTCTTTAACTCAAGCAGTAAAAAGTGCTCATCGTTAATTGCTTTCACTTCTTCGCGCGTGCGGTCGGTCGATCCGTCGTCAACAAAAATAGCTTCGTAGTCAAAATCCTGGAGGGCAGCTTTCAATTGGTCACTCAGTGGGCGAATGTTCAACTCTTCGTTGTAAACACAAATAACCACACTTAATTGCTTCATGATTTTCAGTTTATGGCGATTAAAGGATATCTTTGCCAAAATTATATTATTCAGCGAGACGAAATTAGCAAAAAGGCTGAGAGTTATCTAATAGAATTGTCAATAAAAATTTGGTTTGCCCCATGCTCAAGCGACTTAACAATCCCCAATACTATCCCTGGTTTATTTTTCTGGTGGCCTCACTGAGCTACCTATTCAATATCGGAGGCAGCAGCATATACATTTTGGATGAAGCCAAAAACGCAACTTGCGCCGCCGAAATGTTTACCCGGGGCGATTTAATAGTCCCCACTTTTAACCACGAACTGCGTACCGACAAACCACCGTTGCATTATTTTTTCATGATGCTGAGTTATTCCATTTTTGGGGTGAATGCTTTTGCAGCCCGGTTCTTTTCAGCTGTTTTTGGTGCCTTGACAATCTTAATCAGCTTTTTATTTGCGCGGCGTTACCATTCTGAAAAAGTGGGTTTATGGACTGCCTTTGTATTATTGGCCTCGATTCACCTGAATATTCAATTTCATTTGGCCGTTCCCGACCCCTATTTGATCTTTTTCTTTACCGCCAGCATTTTCTCCTTTTACGCCGCTGTCAAAGAAAAACGTCTCATTTTCCTTCTGCTCCTTTATGGGTCAATTGGGCTGGGAACTTTATCGAAAGGCCCCGTTGCTATTGGCCTGCCGGGTCTGATTTTTCTTTTGTTCCTGATTTTCAGCAAACGTTTCAAATGGAATGAAATCAAGCAACTCCGACCATTTTTGGGAGCTGCCATTGTTTTGCTGATTGCCTTGCCCTGGTACATTCTTGTTCACATCAAAACCGATGGCGTATGGACTGATGGTTTCTTTTTCAAACACAACCTGGGTCGCTTTTCCAGCGAAATGGAAGGGCATGGTGGAATTTTTCTGATCACCATCTTGTTTGTTCTACTCGGACTGTTTCCCTTTTCAGCCTTCATTGTTCAAGCCTTAAAAAAAGCGTTTGCCAATCGAAAAGATGATTTCACCCTGCTGAGCCTGGTTGCCGGAATTACAATCGTGGTTTTCTTTTCCATTTCGCGTACTAAACTACCCAACTACACCGTGCCGGCTTATCCGTATTTTGGCATCTTGCTGGGCTTATGGCTGGCTCAGCTCAACTTCAACTTTGCCAAACCCAAAGCCAGCATGATCGTCCTGCTAATCTTTGGCATCATCCTGATTCCGGCGCTTTACTTCGGCATCAGCTTCGATCCGGCATTGTCTCATCTCAACTACCTGGCCTGGTACTTCCTGCCTATTCCGCTGGGCTTCGTTCTGGCGTATTATTGGTTCTCCAAAGGGCGATTAAAATTATCGCTAAAGCTCATCGGGCTGAGCAGTATTTTGGGGGCAGTTAGTTTTATTGCGTTCGTTTTTCCACGAATTGACCAGGAAAACCCGGTAGCCCAAAGCCTTCATTTACTTGAAGGAAAAGAAATCCGGTATTTTGAAAAATTCAATCCATCCTTTTCGTTCTACCTTCAAAAAGAAATTAAACAGCTCGAAGCCGGTCAGTTTGCCAATTTCTTCGACGAATATCCTGATGGTGTCATCATTTCAACCAAACGAAAGCTCGAAGGGGTAAACTTGCCGGATGAGGTGGAAATCTCATTTTCAGCCCGTGATATTATGGAACGGCCAACAACCATTTTGCTAACACGAAAAAACCAAAGCTTTTCTAACTGAAATAAAGGTGTTTTCTTAACCGAAAGGAGAAAAGCAGGGCGGCAAAAGCCAATCCGCTCAGGAAACCAATCCAAACGCCAATAGCACCAAACCCAAGGATAATTCCGAAAAGGTAGCTGATTGGCAGTCCCAAAACCATGTAGCTGATGAAGGCCATAAACATGGGTTGTTTCACATCAGACAATCCACGAAGCGAAGCCAGCAGAATGACCTGAATGCCATCGAATATCTGGAAAAGTGCGGCCACAATCAACAAGTTGGCGGCGATTAGGATGACTTCGGGGTCTTCGGTAAACAGAAACGGCAGCTGGTGTCTCAAAATAACAAATAAAACGCCCATTGACGACATAAATAAAACGACCAGGTGAAACGAAGCATAAATACTCCTTCGCATTTGTAACGGATCATTCAGGCCTCGGTTATGACTGACCAAAATGGTGGTTCCTGCACCCAGCCCGAGGCTTATCATATAGGTAAACGAGGCTAAACCAATTGCTACCTGGTGGGCAGCCAGTGCCTCCTTACTGATCCATCCCATCATGATGGCACCAAAGCTAAACGTGCTTACTTCAACAATAATTTGCAATCCTATTGGAAACCCAACAGCAAAAACTTCTTTCAGTAACTTGAGTTGAATCCGGGCATGATAGGCAATGCGAAATTCGCGCTTGAATTGTTTGTTTTTTAAGATAAAGGGAATCAACATCACTGGCATAATTATTCGGGAAATGAGCGTGGCAATTCCGGCACCGTTGAGCCCCCACTCGGGAAATCCAAACTTTCCGTAGATCAGCAAATAATTTAGAATAATATTGACCAAATTGGAAGTGAGGGTAATGTACATGGCAATTTTGGTATTGCCCACGCCTTCCAAAAACTGTTTAAACGAATAGAAAAGAAGCATCGGAAATAAGGAAGCCACCAGCAACAAATAATAAGGAACGGCCTGTTTCACCACCTCTTCAGGTTGCCCCATCCGATTAAGAAAGAGGCTTACAAAAGCCATCATCACGGCGATTACCAAAGTTGCCAGACCATGCACAACAAAGCCGTTTTTCAGGTATTCGCCCACTTGCTGCTCCTTTTTCTGGCTGTAAACCTGGCCAACCAGCGGTGTTAGGCCCATGGTAATTCCAATTCCGAGCAACATCCCAATATGGAAGATATTAACAGAAAAAGCCGCAGCAGCCAGCTCCACTGTTCCTACATGGCCAACCATCATATTGTCGACCAAACTGACCGTTACCTGGCCAATTTGCGATAAAATAACAGGAAAAGCCAGATGCAGGTTTTTCTTATACAAGGGGATATAGTCAGAAAGTCTCACGAATTCAATTTCATTTTAAACGGACAAAAACCAGATCAAGCAAAAATGGTTCTTGCACCCAACCATTAAAATCGCACAAAAATAAACGAATGTTTTCTGTTTAAGGAATTCAAATCAATTATTTTGATGAAATCCGAAAAATCTAACTTAGCGAATAACAAATTATTCACTGGAAGGAAACACCAGAATTTTATAATGAAAACCAATAGTTAAATTTGATCATAAAGACGTTGTCCGATTTCAATCCAAAAAGACCGCCATAGCTTTTTGCGACTGATTGATTATTGCTTCGTTCATACATGTAACGCGAACTGTTCCAAACCAAATACAAGGTCGAGCCGGGCCTGAACTCCCAACGGGCCACCAGGTTCGAGCGTAGTTCCTGGTAATTGAAATCAGGATCGGCAAACGAATAGCTTTCCGACTGCGCATCGGTCATGTTGTAGGAATTATTTTCCAAACTGATGCTTTGCGGGCTAAAATAGCGTTCGTTTATATTTTTACTGCTGCCATCGTTTACCCGTCTAAAATTGCTGTATTGTCCAACCGATGCATACGGATTGGTATAATACTGAAGCGAAAACTCGGGGGTAATAAAATATTCGAGCCGCAAGGTGGTCGAAATTGTTTTCCGGTCAAGCTGCCCCACCAAGTAGCCAGTCCGGTCATTTGAAAGACTAAGCTTACGGACATACTCGTGGTAGTCCGTCAGAATTTCGTAATCGGTTTGACTATTAATGCTAATCCGATCGCTGATTTGCCACCGCACGAAAAAGGTATAGACCGCACGTTTGGAAATAGCATCAACCGACCAACTTAGATTTGGCCCACCGGCCACTAGAATTTTTTTGGCGTTGTTGCTCTGCACAAAAATCCGGGTCTTCCAGCTGTCTTCCTTATATAGTTTGGGTCCTCCGCGCAACTCGCGTGTATCAAACTGACTGTAATCATATTCAAGATAGGTGTGCGTACGCCACAAATTGGTAAAACGGAGAAAGGCATGCAAGTCGAGTTCTTTTTTTGTTGTTTCACCGCCATAACTCCAGCTGTTGTTTTGAGTAAGGTCGAAATAATAATCCCGCAAAATTCCCAATGGCTTGTTCACCTGGTAGCGCAACTCAATTTCCTGCTCCAGATAATCCGCCTGGTACATGTATCCCAGATCGTTCAGATCGACTCCTGGCGAACGCCAGCGAAAAGATCCAATAGCACGGAATTTACCGCTACGCTTGCCTCCTTTCAACTCACCGCCGTGGCCCACCAAGTCGGTTTTATCCGCGTCAAAGGTCAGGTGATCAGCATCCGGCCGCTGAAAATAATGTTGCGAAGCCAGTTGCAGTTTCCTAATGGCCTCTTCACTTCCGCCTACCCGGCTATAAAAAGTTTTTGCATCGAAAAAGTATTTGCGCTTTTTCCAGTTGTGTTGCAAATCGAGCCCGCCAACCAAAGCCGAACTGGGTACAAATTCCAGGTGCTCCTCTTTAACCGAACGAAGCGATGAAGTCAGAATCCCGCCAAGAACCGTATTCCCCTCGTTAAAATCCTGCTTGACCCGGCCAACAAAATAGTTCGAAAATGGCTCAACTGTCAGCTTTTCACTTCCATCTCCCGAATAAATAGTGGCTTCTTCGCGCGCTGTCAAACTCTGAACAACACCCAATGAAAGTCCCTTTTTATTTTTCCCAGTCACTTTTAAGGCACTAATAATGGATGTATTGTCAGGCATCGACATCGTCTGATCATCCTGTAACCCCGGCGAATAAACGGGGGCCCGGCCGATCCGCCGCGAATAAAACAGCAAATCCCGTCCAGTGCTGTAATCCAGCACATTATTTCCTTCCAGAAAAAAGGGGCGTTTTTCATTGTAAAAAACTTCGTATGATGACAAGCTCAAAACCGATGGATCAGCCTCAACCTGCCCAAAATCAGGATTAATGGTATAATCCAGCGTAAAATCCGAACTCAGTCCAATTTTTCCATCCAGTCCAAAATCAAGCTTGGTCTTATTTTCTAAATCGGTATTGGGTGAAAAACGGCTACTTGCGTAAGGTAAAAACTCTTTTTTTCGCTTTGAATTGATTTCTTTGATCCCTCGAAGTTCGCCAAACAAATAAACCATCGCCGGAGCATCAACCGGGATCAACTTCCATTGAGATTCCTCCATATTTCGGTCAATCCAGCGCCAAATATGCATTCCCCAAACCTGCTCTTCCGCATCCGCAAACCGAAGCTGGCTGAAAGGTATGCGCATTTCAACGGTCCACATGGAATCTTTCACCGCCGATTTGCCATCCCATACGGCATCCCAGTTGTAATCCCACTCATAAGCTCCCAAGTGCATCAAGTCTATTTTTTGCCCGGCTGCAGAAACATTAAACTCAAAAGCAGTTTGCTTATCTGCGTACGAATCGATCGCAATGCCGGCAATATCACCATCCATTTCATCACGCCGGCTCAAAATTGGCCGGATCTTCTCCGGTTCATTATCATAACAGCGCATGCCAATGTATAAATTGTCCCGATCGTATAAAATACAAACTTCCGTTTCCTGCGATGGAGCTTGTGCTTGTAGTGGTTGCTGCTGAACAAATCCGCCGCTCCATTGTCCGGTTTCCCAGCAAGCTTCATCCAACTCGCCATCAACTTTCACTTTTTCAGTTGTGAAAGAAGCATAGTAGACTTTTTTGAGACTGGCGATCTGATTAACAAGCGTGTCGGACGACAAGGTATAACTACCGGTGGGTTGCGCTTGAATAGTTTTGGCACAGGCAAAGCCGCATAGAACTGTTATGAGCAGAAGGCTTGATTTTTGGCGGAACATAATTTTTTTCTAAAGACAACCAAAAATACATAATTTATCATTCAAGTAGGTTTTTTAACATCGATTTTTTTTTACATTACAGGGAATTAATAATGATATTGAGAAACTTTTTAAGGTGAATATGGTTTTTAAGTTAGACTTGGAGACTATAGCCAGACTATTTAATAAGACAAATATTTGAAGTATTAAAAGTTAATTATGAGGAAGATCAACAAAATCCTGGTTGCGAACCGGGGTGAAATTGCTGTCCGCATCATGCGCACCTGCCGTGAAATGGGTATTGCAACTGTTGCTGTTTTTTCCGATGCCGACCGGACATCGATGCATGTACGCTATGCTGACGAAGCCTATCATGTAGGTCCGGCCCCGTCGAAAGACAGTTATTTAAAAGCTGATAGAATTATTGAAGTCGCGTTACAATCAAAAGCCGATGCCATTCACCCAGGCTACGGCTTTTTATCTGAAAATGCCAGTTTCGCCAAACTTTGCACCGACAATGGCATCATTTTCATTGGGCCAACTCCCGAGGTTATTGAAAAAATGGGTGATAAAATTCAGGCCCGAAAAGCCATGATTGCAGCTGGCGTTCCGGTAGTCCCCGGAACAACGGAAGCAATTCAATCGGAAGATGAAGCCATTAAAACCATCAAAACCATTGGTTTACCGGTGATGATTAAAGCATCGGCAGGTGGTGGTGGTAAAGGCATGCGTTTGGTCGAAAAAGTAGAGAACATTGTCTCTGCTGTCAGGGCTGCCCGTTCCGAGGCACTTGCCTCGTTTAGCGACGATGCCGTTTACATCGAGAAGTATGTCCAATCGCCTCACCACATCGAATTTCAGGTGCTGGGCGATGAGCATGGCAATGTCATTCATCTGTTTGAGCGGGAGTGTTCCATCCAGCGAAGGCATCAGAAGATGGTGGAAGAAACCCCATCCGTGCTAATGACCCCGGAATTGCGCGAGCAAATGGGGAAACATGCCGTAGATGCTGCCAAAGCAGTGAACTACGTGGGAGCCGGAACCATCGAGTTTTTGGTAGACAATGACCTGAATTATTATTTTCTGGAGATGAACACCCGTTTGCAGGTTGAGCATCCCATTACCGAGCGTGTCACCGGCATTGATTTGGTGAAAAAGCAAATTCAGGTTGCCGAGGGGCAGAAGCTAAACCTCGAGCAAAGTCAGCTCGAACAAAAAGGCCATGCCATCGAATGCCGTATTTATGCGGAAGACTCAGACAACAATTTCATGCCGAGCCCGGGGAAAATTCACTCCATTACGCAGCCCCTCGGATTAGGTGTACGTACCGATGGCTATGTGTATGAAGGTTATGAAATTCCGATTCATTACGATCCGCTGATCTCCAAGTTGATCGTGTGGGCAGAAACACGTGGCGAGGCCATTCAACGGATGCGAAGAGCCCTCTACGAGTACAAAATCACGGGAATCAGGACCTCGCTCAAGTTTCTGGAACGAATCATGGACTCCGCCGATTTTGTTAGTGGAAACTATGACACCAATTTCATTGAAAAAAATAGAAGTACGTTACTGGCCGATGATTCCAGCGAAGACGAAAGTCAAGACATGGTCATCATTGCTGCCTACTTCGATTTTATCAACCGGAAAAACAAAGTCATTCCAACCAAAGAACTTAATCCGGCAAAGAATCGGTGGAAAAAATATACTTACCAAAAGAATTTTGATCGTTTATAAAACAGAGTATTATGCCTATTGAAATAAAATTAGGTGACCGCATTGCATCCGTTAAGATTTTAAACCAGAATGAAAATCTCATCGAGATCATGGTCGATGATAAGGTTTACAATGTTGACCTGATGCACAATGACGAAGGAACCTTTTCCATCATCGAAAATAACCGTTCTCACAACATTTCACTGGTACCGTCGCCAAAGCCAAAATCGTATACAGCTCACACCTTGTACAATACCTACGACCTGGAAATTATCGATGCCGAAGCACGATACATCCGTAACCGCGGAGCTGGAGCAATTGCGCAAAGTGAGAAGCAGATTACCGCTCCCATGCCAGGTAAAATCGTAAAAGTTTTGGTTAAAGAAGGCGAATCGGTGACCCAGGGACAAACCGCAGTCATTATTGCAGCTATGAAAATGGAGAGTGAGTATAAAGTAGCGCTCGATGGAGTTGTGAAAGCGGTTCACGTTGCCGATGGCGACACGGTAGAATCAAACCAGGTATTGATTGAAATTGATTAATTGAAAAACTATGGACTTAAAAGGCAAATTTGAAAAGTTAGAACAACTCAATAAAGAAGCTGAAGTTGGCGGAGGCCGGGAGCGAATTGAAAAACAACATGCCGCCGGCAAAAAAACGGCCCGTGAACGCATCGAAGAGTTAGTGGATCCAGGAACATTTAACGAAATTGATAAGTTTGTGCTTCACCGGGCAACCGATTTTGGAATTGACAAAAAGAAATTTCGTGGTGATGGAGTGATCAGCGGCTATGGAAAAATTCACGACCGCCTGGTGTATATTTTTGCACAAGACTTCACCGTTTTTGGAGGAACAATGAGCCGGTCGAATGCCGATAAAATTGTCAAGATTCAGAAGATGGCCATTGAAAACGGAGCTCCACTCATTGGACTCAATGATTCTGGCGGTGCCCGAATTCAAGAGGGCGTTCAAAGTCTGGCCGGTTATGCTGACATTTTTTACAACAATGTGCTTTCTTCGGGTGTGATTCCGCAAATCAGCACCATTCTGGGTCCCTGTGCCGGAGGAGCGGTCTACTCTCCTGCCCTGACCGATTTTATTTTCATGGTCAACGAAACCAGCCACATGTTTGTCACCGGACCCGATGTCATCAGAACGGTGACCCACGAAAATGTGACCAAAGAAGATTTAGGAGGTGCAGTCACGCACACGTCAAAAAGTGGCGTGGCTCATTTTTCGGGCGACAATGAAGAGCAAACCATCATGATGGTGCGTGAATTGGTAAGTTTCATCCCTTCAAATAACATGGAAGAGCCCCCGATTCAAACCACCACCGATCCGATCGACCGTAAAATTGAGGCCTTGCACGATGTTGTTCCGGCCGATCCCAACAAGGCTTACGACATGAAAGACATCATCCTGAAAATTGTGGACGATGAACACTTTCTGGAAGTGCAACCCAATTACGCAGCCAATATTGTCATCGGCTTTGCACGCTTTGGTGGAAAATCGGTTGGTATTGTGGCCAACCAACCTGCTGTTTTAGCCGGAGTGCTCGACATCAACTCATCGGCGAAAGCAGCCCGTTTTGTGCGTTTCTGCGATGCTTTCAACATTCCGCTCGTCACCTTGGTTGACGTTCCCGGATTTTTGCCTGGCACACAGCAGGAGTTTGGCGGCATTATCAAGCATGGCGCCAAATTGCTTTATGCTTTTGCGGAGGCAACGGTGCCGAAAATTACGCTCATCACCCGAAAAGCTTATGGTGGCGCTTATGATGTCATGTCGAGCAAGCACATTGGCGGCGATATTAACTATGCCTTTCCAACAGCCGAAATCGCCGTGATGGGCCCTGAAGGTGCCATCAACATTCTGAACCGTGATATTACGGATGAGGCAGAAAAAGCGAAAGCAGTTGAAGAGTACCGCGATGCTTTTGCCAATCCTTACCGGGCTGCATCACTGGGTTATATCGATGAAATTATTTACCCGGAAGATACACGCATCAAGATCATCAACGCACTGGAAATGACGCATAACAAGCGCAAATCCAACCTTCCGCGTAAACACGGAAATATTCCATTATAATCTTTCAGAAAAGCTGCCCGGATCAAGATACTGATCCGGGCAGTTTGCTTTCTGCAGACATCCCATAGCAGTTTATTGTGAGTCGTCTCAAAAAAAATGCACTCGAAATTCTGCTGCATAGCCCGCATCTCCTACAATTCTGAAACTGAGGCCAGAATCCATTTTCGAAAATAGGCAGGCACTTTCACCGGCTTCAAAACGTAAACAAATCGTACGAACGAACGTTGTTTAATGTATTTCGGACCGAATAGTCTTAAACACTAAATTACAATACATGCTTTTAGAAAAAGCTGGAATGCTGACAGCAAGCGATAAAAAAAATGAAACTGTGCTGAACGATTATTATATCGCTTATTTAAGTCGTCAACTAAGCCTTCTGGGAAAACGGGAGGTTCATAGTGGCCGAGCACATTTTGGGATTTTTGGAGATGGGAAGGAAATTGCACAAATTGCCTACGCCAAAACCTTCCGTAAAGGCGACTGGCGCTCGGGATATTACCGCGACCAAACCTTCATGCTTGCTCTTGGACTGATGCAACCTGAAGAGTTTTTTGCCATGATTTATGGCGACACCGACGATGAGATGAACCCATCCACCGGTGGACGAAACTTCAACAACCACTTTTGTACAGCCAACATTAATGATAAGGGTGAAATAAAAGACTTATCCACCCGCTTCAACTCCAGTTCCGACATCAGTTCAACTGGCGGACAAATGCCCCGATTGCTTGGTTTGGCGCAAGCCTCCAAAATTGTGAGAGAAGACAAAGCCTTGAAAAAGCACCTGAACAACAACGTTACTGGCAACGAAGTGGCTTTTGGTAGCATTGGCGATGCCAGCACCTCGGAAGGGATGTTTTTTGAAACCATCAATGCAGCTGGCGTCATGCAAGTTCCGCTGGCTGTTGCGGTTTATGATGATGGTTTCGGAATCAGTGTCCCGATTGAACTGCAAACGACCAAATCCAGCATTTCGGAAGCATTGAAAGGATTTGAGAAACAAAAGGATACCAACGGAATTTTAATTTACACCTGCAAGGGATGGAACTACCCGGAATTGGTAAAAACCTTTGCCGAAGGGATTTCGAAATGCCGTAAAAATCATACACCGGTGTTGTTTCATGTGCAGGAAGTGACCCAGTTGTTGGGCCATTCTACTTCAGGCTCGCACGAGCGCTACAAAAGCAAGGAGCGCCTGGAATGGGAAAAAGAATACGATGGCATTTACCAGTTTAAACTTTGGTTGATTGAGTCAGGCCAGGCTAGCATGACGACCATTAATGCCATTGAAAAGAAGGCTGAAAGCCGGGCCAAAGAAGCCAGAAAGAATGCCTGGGAGAATTTCATGGGTGGCTACACAGAGGAAGTGTTGCACCTACAGGAAATCCTTCACCTATTAAAACAACAATCAGATGGGGCAATTGACCATTTGGAAGAACTGGCTGAAATTAAGCAGCGAATTTTCCCTACCCGTCGCAAATACCTGAGTTTTGCCCAACGAATTTTTTACGACATTCACCTCGATGAACGTGTTGGCGGAGAAAGGCGAAAATTACATCGTTGGATTGAACAGTTCAAAGTTAAAAGCAGCGGTTTATACAACAGTCGACTCTACCGCGAGGGCAATGATTCAGCCGTGAAAGTAAAGGCTTTACCCGCTTCATACAGCGAGAATGCGCAGGAGGTAAATGGCTCAACGATCCTGAGTCAGAATTTTGATGCCTTGTTTCAGAAATACCCCAACCTGGTCACTTTTGGACAGGACACCGGTAAGTTGGGTGGCGTTAACCAGGGGATGAAAGGCATGCAGGAAAAATATGGCATCCAGCGTGTTTCTGATGCCGGCATCCGCGAAACAACCATCATCGGACAAGGTGTTGGTCTGGCTATTCGGGGTTTTCGACCCATCGCCGAAATTCAATACCTCGATTACCTCATCTACGCGCATTCGACCCTGAGCGATGATTTAGCCAGCATGCAATACCGAACCAAAGGTAAACAGGCAGCCCCCCTAATTGTGCGTACCCGCGGGCACCAACTTCAAGGCATGTGGCATGCCGGCTCGCCCATGCAAATGCTGCTGGGGTCATTGCGTGGCATGTATATTTGCGTTCCGCGCAACATGACTCAGGCGGCAGGTTTTTACAATACGTTGCTCACGGCTAACGACCCGGCACTTGTAATCGAGCCCCTGAAAGGCTACAACATGAAAGAGCATCTGCCCGAAAACCTGGGCGATTTTAAGGTCCCCCTTGGGATTCCTGAATTGATGGTTGAAGGAACCGATGTCACCTTGGTTACTTATGCCTGGAATGTGAACCACGCCATGAAAGCAGCTGAATTGCTGAAAACAAAAGATATTTCGGTTGAAGTAATTGATGTACAAACCCTACTGCCCTTTGATGTGAACCACCGCATTTTGGAGTCGATCAAAAAAACCGGGAAAGTAATTTTTGTGGATGAAGATGTGCCCGGAGGAGCAACCGCCTACATGATGCAAAAAGTGATGGAAGAGCAGCAAGCATTCAATTACCTCGATACCGCACCACGCACCCTGTCGGCCAAAGAACACCGCCCGGCCTACGGCATTGACGGCGAATTTTTCTCAAAACCCAATGTCGAACAAATTTTCGAAAGCATTTACGAAATGATGCGTGAAGTGGACGTTAAACGGTTTCCAAAGCTGGATTCGTGAATAAGAAGTTCTCTCAAAAAGATATTTTCATTTTTTTTAAGAAAGAAGGTTTTCATTCAGCATTTTGGTCGTTCAGCTTGAAAATAATGATGTTATCCGTTTTAGCATGAAGCAGGATCACGCCTTGTAAAGTCAATTTAAGCACACAACTTCCAACTTCATTTTGAAGACCGCTGTTATACGACAGATTCAAGACAATCCGGCTGGCTGGTTTTCCATCGTAAATGGTATGATTGGTAGTGATGTTGATCTGCGCCTCTGAGTCTGACATTTTATCTGTTTCCGGAACCTTAATTGATACGATCCGGACGTTGGATTCATCGGTCTCAAATTCCACAGCAACCTTCAACAGCAGAAGGTCGAGCAATCCGAGTTGAAACTTTTTCTCCCGCCGTGTTTTTGGCGGATCCAATGGAAGATAATGGTTATCGCCGTTTTTTATTTTAATGCTTGTTTCTGCCATGCCGAGGGAAAGTTAAGATACTAAACAGTTAGCTATTTCATCAAAAAGGAACTAATCCACGTGAAGGAAAGTTTTTGTTCTATCCTATTTTTGTATGGCCATAGAAATTATCGACAACCAAACTTAAATCGCCATCACCTCCACGTAGACGTAACTGCACCGAACCCGGATCTTCATTGATGCCCATGAAATTGCTTACACCGACGTTAATCGTAAATCGAAACGAGGCAAAACCACCAGCTAAACTCCTTGAAGTGATATTTACATTCACACTCCCTCCCCATCCAGGCCAATCATAAACATCAATAATACTCAAAGAGATATTTCCAATAGCTCCGGCATCATCATACAAAAAAGTAATCCCAAATTTGATTCCCATCTTACGGGTATCTTCCCATCCTTTCCAAATGGCAAAATAGTGGGTGGCTTCATAGATTTGCGCGTTGGGATGTGCAGCCTTATGAGCTGAAACATCGCTGCCTCCAGAGGGAAGCAACACGCCATCAACCTCATCAAACGAATAACTCACATCACCTGAAGAGGCCGCCATGGCATCGTTTGCAACGACATAGCCTAGAGCGCCGGCCGCAATCCATTCGGCCGCTCCCATGGCCGCAATAAAAGCCGGGAGAGCAAACTGAGTGACCTGGCTAGCAACTGGAGCAGGTTTTACCTGTTGTGTGAAAGGGACTTTGCCGGGCGGAAATTTAGCTTGCGCTGCTTGCTTGCCCATCGTATCGGCTTCACTTTCCAGGCCTTTGTCGCGGTTCATCGGCATGCCATTTACAGTCCCGGTTGAATTGACTCTCCCTTGCCGCTGCTGGGTGACATGGGCCATTTCGTGTCCAATTAATTCCTGACCTGATTTCGACTGGGGGTCAAATTTCCCCGGAGCAAAATGAATCTGTTCGCTTTGTGTAAAAGCAAGTGCGTTTAGTTTGGCCGCCTGTTTCGAGTTTTTATGGATTTTGACGTTCGAAAAGTCCGAGCCGAAAGACGTTTCCATTTTAGCCTGCAACTCCTCGGGCAAATCGTTATTTCGCTTGGTTTGAACCGGGCTAACCGTATTGGCAACGGCCCTGCTT
>JAGXIR010000031.1 GCA_024635605.1 Sunxiuqinia sp. | reverse complement strand
TGATTTATGCCATTCACCAGGATCAACTGGAAGTGAAAGAAGGACTATATGAGCAGAACCCAGGATATTAAGAGTTGACCTTTGTTTTAGTTAGATCAGAGCATAGGTTAGCCAAGGAAGACCCCGGTATTTGCCGGGGTTTTTCTTGTTTATTTATCGGCTCAAGGTCACACTTACTTTTTCAATCTGCCCTCCCATAGGCGGGTTCATTTTCGAAATTTTTACCCACGCTTTGTCAATAGCAGGAAGTTCAGCAAAAAGCTTATCCAGAATACGGGTAGCTACGTGCTCCAGCAAATCCGACGGAATCGCCATTTCCTGCTTAATCAGGCTGTACACTTTCTGGTAGTCCAGCGCATCTTCCAGCCGGTCCGACTTTCCCGCGGCAGCACAATCCGTTTGAATACTGACATTCAGTATAAATTTATTACCCACTTCTTTTTCGATTGGATAATGTCCGTGATAGGCAAAAAACTCCAGGCCTTCCAAATCAATTTGTCCCATTTTCGTTTGCTTTTAGTGTCAAAAGTAAGGGTCAAAATTAATTTTTCTTTTTCAGAAATGGATTTTATTGAACTTAAAACCTTTTGTGCAGAATCATTTTATATTTTTGTAGGCTATACATTAATTGAAAACTTCTATGAGCGATAATACTCCTGAAAAAGAACCGGTAGTGAAAAAGAATTTCATTCATCAAATTATTGAAGAAGAACTGAAAGAAGGGAAAAATGACGGAAGGGTGCATACGCGTTTCCCGCCGGAGCCGAACGGCTACCTGCACATTGGGCATGCCAAATCCATTTGCCTGAATTTTGGAACCGCTCAGCAGTACAACGGACTGACCAACCTGCGCTTTGATGATACCAATCCCTCGAAAGAAGAAACCGAATATGTTGAATCTATTAAGAAGGATGTTCGCTGGCTGGGATTTGACTGGGGCGACCGTGAGTTTTACGCTTCCGATTATTTTGACCAACTTTTTGAGTTTGCCGCGAAACTGATCGAGGATGGCAAGGCCTATGTGGATGATCAGGATGCGGAGAACATCAGTAGCCAAAAGGGAACACCAACCCGACCGGGAACGGAAAGCCCGTTTCGCAACCGGACACCAGAAGAAAACCTGGATTTGTTTATGCGCATGAAAGCCGGCGAATTTAAGGAAGGCGAACATGTGTTGCGCGCCAAAATCGATATGGCTTCCCCCAATATGCACATGCGCGATCCCATCATTTACCGGGTAATGCATGCGCCGCACCATCGCACCGGCGATAAATGGTGCGTTTATCCCATGTACGACTTTGCCCACGGACAAAGCGACTATTTGGAGGGAATCACACATTCCATCTGTACCTTGGAGTTTGAAGTGCACCGCCCTTTGTACAACTGGTTTATCGACCAGCTGAAAGATGGCGAATACCGCCCACGCCAGGTGGAATTTGCCCGCCTGAACCTGACCTACACGGTGATGAGCAAGCGCAAATTACTCGAACTGGTGAAAGACAAGCATGTCAATGGCTGGAACGATCCGCGCATGCCCACCATTTCCGGATTGCGCCGCCGGGGTTACACGCCCGAGTCGATTCGTAACTTTGCCGAGCGCATTGGCGTGACCAAAGTGGATGGGATGATTGATGTTGCCTTGCTGGAGCACAGCGTTCGCGAAGACCTGAACAAACGGGCGCAGCGCGTGATGGGCGTTTTGAATCCGCTGAAAGTGGTGATCACCAATTATCCTGAGGGACAGGTTGAAATGATGAGTGCCATTAACAATCCCGAAAATCCGGATGCCGGAAGAAGAGATGTTCCATTCACCAAAGAAATATACATTGAGCGCGACGATTTTATGGAAGATCCGCCGCGCAAGTTTTTCCGGATGGCGCCCGGACGCGAAGTCCGTTTACGTTACGCTTATTACGTGACTTGTACCGATGTGGTGAAAGATGAAAACGGCGAAATTACCGAGCTGCATTGCACCTACGACCCGGAAACCAAGGGCGGCAACTCAGTCGACGGCCGCAAAGTGAAAGCAACCATGCACTGGGTTTCGGCTACTGAAAATGTGGAGGCGGAAGTTCGTTTATACGACCGCTTGTTCTTGGATGAAGATCCGCTGGGACATAAGGAGAAGGATTTCAAGGAATTTATGAATTCCGATTCATTGACCATTCTTGATAAATGTTACATTGAACCTTTTGTGAAGCAGGCTAAACCGCTCGATTCATTCCAGTTTGAGCGTTTGGGGTATTTCAATGTTGACTTGGATAGTTCGGATGAAAAACTGGTTTTTAACCGCACTGCTCAATTACGCGACAATTGGGCCAAATTCAAAGGAAAATAGGCAGCTCAATAACGATTAATAGAAGGCAAGACTCTGACAGTTTTGCCTTTTTTCATGGATGATTATTGCTTCTTACCGATTTTTCACCCGCATTAACCGATCCTTTTTTTCCATCGATTTGGGGAATGCCTAGTTTTACAAGCAAAATCAATAATAATCTGACATGGAAAATCAACATCGCACATACGAAAATTGCCAAAGACAGGAGAAAAAGTCAAGCGGATCATTTCTGGGCTTTGTTTTAATTGTCATTGGTGTTCTCTGGATTTTGAAGGAAATCGGCTGGCATATTGGTTTGCCGGGCTGGCATGCGATCCAACAAGCGGGTTCCAGTTTTATGAACATCTTTCATTTTGGTGCAATTAGTGTGACCTGGCCTGTTATTATTCTGATTGTTGGCCTGTTGCTGATTGCTGGTCGCCGGTTGATTGGTGCCTTGTTAGTGTGTCTGGCCGTATTTCTATTTCTTCCACACTTTTTGATCATTCCCGGCATTCTTGCACTTCTGTTTTTTCCGGTCGTGTTACTGGTGCTGGGCATCATACTGATCAGTAAAATTCTATAGCGGGGACGATTGGTGCAGTTCTTTTTAAGGGAAACCGATTTTGGAGATTGATAAGAAACGAATTTGACTATTTTAGTTGGGACAAACACAGAATATTATGGAGAACAAGGGGAATAAACGATTTTATTTCGGAATTACACTCATTGCGATTGGTGGAATCCTGATTCTTGAACGCTTGAATTTAATACCCTGGAGCCTGGCGGACATGCTAATATCGTGGCAGATGCTGTTGATTGCCATCGGAGTATTTTCATTGATTGGCGGCAACCGCACCGGTGGAACCATTCTGATTGTGATTGGTGGCTTTTTTCTGGTTCCTGAAATGATTGATGTGCCGACTGAAGTTCGCCGCTTATACTGGCCATTGATTCTTGTCGCTATTGGTGCGGCTTTACTCTTTCGGCACAAAGGATGTAACTCGCAGATTAAAAGGGGTTCGGAAGGGACGGATCTCAACCAGTTCGATGATTTTGTCATTTTTGGCGGTCGCGAAATTTTTATCAATTCACAAGATTTAAAAGGGGGACGGGCAACCTCCATTTTTGGCGGGATTGAATACGATTTCCGGCAGGCGAAACTTTCTCATCAGGGCGCTTTTATCGATTCCATCTCAATTTTTGGCGGTTGCAGTATCAAGGTGCCGCTCGACTGGAATATCCGTAATGAAGTGACGACTGTATTTGGCGCTTTTACCGATAAGCGTGGAGATACTTTTCAGCACAGCCAGTACGACCCGTCCAAAACACTTGTTATTCGGGGATTCACCATCTTTGGAGGTTTCGAGGTTAAGCATGTATAGTTCCGGTTCATGAAGCATCCATTTTTCGATAATAGAAAATTACTGTTTTACTACGGTTTGTTTTGGTTGGTTATTGGAATCGCCAATTGCCTGGTGCAATACCTCTGGTACGGCACCGATTTGAGTGCAGCATTTCTTTCGGCCCTTACTTTTTTTATGCTGTATCCGGTGTTGGGTGGAAGTATTTGGTTTATCATCAAATACAACAGCCTCGAAGAGAAAGATCTGCTGTGGGTGATGCTTTATCATTTAATTGGGGCGAGTATTCTGAATGGGATCTGGATTTATCTGACGTTCATTCTCACCAAGATCATTGCTTCGGCACATTTACATGAACTCTACGACACCCTGCCCGGCAAACTCTTTTCGGGTTATGTTCTCTACGTGATCTACGTGCTTTTTTTCTACTCCATCAACTATTATCAAAGCCTGAAGGAAAAGATTCAGAAAGAATCTGAACTTAGGGCGCTGATTCGCGAAGCCGAGCTGTCTGCTTTAAAATCGCAGATTAATCCGCATTTTTTATTCAACAGCCTCAATTCCATTGCTTCGCTAACCATCAGTTCGCCCGAAAAGGCCCAGGAAATGGTGATCAACTTATCGCGGTTTATGCGCTATTCCCTGCAACACGATCAGGATGAAACCGTTTCACTAAAAGATGAGCTGGAAAATATTAAGTTGTATTTAAGTATCGAAAAAGTACGGTTTGGTCGGAAGTTGAATCCGGTTTTCAATATTGAAGAAAGCTGTCAGGGGGTTCAAATTCCCAACATGATTTTGCAACCTTTGTTTGAAAATGCCATTAAATATGGTGTTTACGAAGCAACCGAACCGGTGAGCATAACAACAAACTGCAAAAATGAAAAAGGGCACGTGACGATTTGTATTGAAAACGATTATGATGGCGAGTCGGTTCGAAACCGGGGCGAAGGAATCGGATTGCGAAATATCCGGCAGCGGTTGGAATTGATTTATGGATCGGCTGAATTCCTGCGTATTAACGATCAGAAAACAAGTTTTAAAGTTGAATTATTTCTTCCAAAAACAATATCGGCATGAAACGACCATGGGAAACATTTTGCTCACACAGGAGGTTGATTATTTGGGAGTTCCATGCGTTTGTGCTCTAAATCGAAGAAGAACAGCTTAGTACGAGAATTGCACGTAGTTTAATTGAAAAAATAAACACATGAAACAAACATTAAAAGCATTAATTATCGAAGATGAAGAGTTGGCCCGCAACCTGCTCAAGTCGTACCTGAAAGATCACCCGGTGCTGGAAGTTATTGGCGAGTGTGAAAATGGGTTTGAAGGCGTTCAAAAAATCAATGAATTGAAGCCCGATGTCGTTTTTCTGGATATCCAGATGCCAAAAATTACCGGCTTCGAAATGTTGGAACTTCTGGAGCACAAACCCGAAATTATTTTCACTACAGCTTACGACCAGTATGCCTTGAAAGCCTTTGATTTTAATGCGGTGGATTATTTGCTCAAGCCGTTTTCAAAGGAACGGATGCTGGTTGCCGTTGAGAAAGTGGTCGAACGCATCGGGAATGATGAAAACACCAACGACAAGTTGGAGCAACTCAGCACTTATGCCGTCAACGAATACCTCGACAGGATTGTGGTGAAAGACCGGCACAAGATTAATATTATTCCGGTTGAAAATGTCCGCTACATTGAGTCGCTGGATGACTACGTGTTGATTTATACCAGGGAAGGACGGCACATGAAACAGAAAACAATGAAGTATTTTGAGTCTCATCTCAATCCCAAAGACTTCATTCGCATTCATCGGTCCTACATTGTGTATGTGGAGTATATCGCCGAAATTCAGCAATACGAAAAAGAATCCTATGTGGTCATTCTGAAAGATAAAACGAAGCTCAAAGTGAGTAAAACAGGCTATAAAAAAATCAAGGACGTTTTACATTTTTGAGCAGTCAATCAAGCGAATAAGTTAAAATTCCAGAGTCCTGTTTAAATCGCAGGACTTTGTTATTTTTACCGGTTCAAATTCGTACCATGAAGAAATTGTTTTTCACATCTCTCCTGATTATTCCTCTGACAGTATTGGCTCAAAACGAAGTGGCACCCGAGGGCGATAAACTACTTTGGTTTGTACTGATTTTAGTGGCTATTCCTATTGTTTATTATTTTGTCAATAAACTCGTGCAAAAACCGGGAAATAAAAAAAGTACCCCTAATTCATTGTCATGGCGAAAACTAAAAATTGACTTGCTGAAAGACCGCCCATACCGACCCAATGTATTAACACTAAAGATTACCAACAGGAGTAAAAAAGATATTGATGTGCAGGCTCCGGTTCTGTGCTTCCGCAAAATTTGGAGTAAACGCAAATTCAAGCTCAAAGGCATTAACCGGTACGAAATTTATCCGCTTTATTTGGAAGCTGGCAAAACACATGAACTACGCATCGATTTGAGTGTTTTCTATAGTCATGACCGGAATATCAAACGTTTTTACTGGGCCAAAGTCCGCGTTCTGGATACCAAAGGGAAAAAATATTCATCCTCGTATATCACCTTACGAAAAAGCTTGTTTTCATAAATGAGAAGTTGGCAATTTAATCACATCGATTTTTCAATTTACCCCTATTATGGGGGCGACGATTTGGGCGTGCACTACAGTCCGGAAGCCTTGCAAATAAAAGTATGGGCACCAACCGCCAGGCAGGTTGAGCTGAAAATTTACGCGCGAAGTGCCGGTGGGCGAGCCATTCGGCACGAACAACTGGAATTGGCAGCAAACGGCGTGTGGGAGTTACGGCTCGAAGGTGACTTCAAAGGGCTGTTTTACACCATCCGGGTGAATGACGGCGAGTGGCTTGCTGAAACGCCGGGTATTGAGGCGCGCGCTGTTGGAATAAACGGCAAGCGGGCGTTGATTTTTGATCCGCAGGAGACCAATCCTGAAGGTTGGGAAAATGATCAGCCCATTGTGTTGGACAGTCCGGTGGATGCTGTTTTGTATGAATTGCATGTACGCGATTTTTCCAAATCGCCCGCCTCCGGGATGGAGCATAAAGGCCAGTTTCTTGCTTTCACCGAGCAGGAAACCCAAACGCCCGACGGGCTGGCTTCAGGTATTGGACATTTAAAGGAACTGGGCATTACGCATGTTCATCTGTTGCCGGTTTTTGATTTTTTCACGGTGGACGAAAATCATCCGGACGAGAAATACAACTGGGGTTACGACCCGCTGAATTACAATACCCCTGAAGGCAGTTATGCCAGCAACCCGGATGACACCTCGCGGATTACGGAATTCAAACGGCTGGTGCAAAGCCTGCATGCTGTTGGTATTGGCGTGGTGATGGATGTGGTGTACAATCACACCGGCTACACCCGCCGGTCGTATCTTAACCAAACCGTGCCGGGTTATTATTACCGGCAAAACCGCAACGGCAATTTTTCAAATGCCAGTGGTTGCGGGAATGAAATTGCTTCGGAACGGGCCATGGCGCGAAAGTACATCATCGACTCGCTGAAATATTGGGCTTCTGAATTTCACCTCGATGGCTTTCGGTTCGACTTGATGGGTATTCACGATGTGGAAACCATGAATGCCATTCGCCAGGAGCTGGATCAGTTGCGGCCGGGCATTTTGCTGTATGGCGAAGGTTGGGCCGCCGACTACAGCCCGATGGATGAAAACTACCGAGCCGTGAAGCGCAATGTGAAAAAATTGAAAGGGATCGCCTGTTTTAATGATGACATGCGCGATGCTATTAAAGGAAACAATTTTGAGGCAAAAAACCGGGGATTTGTCAACGGACGGACATTGAACGAGGAAGCGGTTAAGTTTGGCGTGGTGGCAGCCTGTTACCATCCGAAGATTGTGTACAGCTATGTGGAGAGTTCGCGCGAGGCCTGGGCAAAAGAACCCTGGCAATGTGTCAACTATGTGTCGTGTCACGACAATTTTACCCTGTTCGATAAATTAAAACAAAGTTGCCCGAAAGCGACGGATGACCAACTACGGAAAATGCAGAAACTGGCGTTCGCCTTGATTCTGACCTCGCAGGGCATTCCTTTTATCCATGCCGGCAGTGAGTTTTGCCGGAGTAAAAACGGGGAGCACAATTCGTACAAATCGGACGACCGGATTAACCAGATTGACTGGACGTTGAAGTCGGGCTACCAGGATGTGTTTGAGTATACCCGAAAACTGATTGCGCTTCGGACGAATGTGGGAGCCTTTCGTATGCGTTCGGCCGATGATATTCGCAAGCACCTGCATTTTTCGAAAAATTACGAGCCGGGCGTATTGGCTTATTCTATTTTGGATTACCCAAATCCGTTTGGATGGAAAACCATTCAGCTGGTTTTTAATGCCCGTCAGGAAGCCACCACGATGCAGCTGGACGAGCATAACTGGCAAGTGGTTGCCCGTGATGATGAAATTGAATTGGAAGGGATTGACTGTTTGTTAGATAAACAGGTGTCGGTTCCTCCGCTATCCATGATGATTTTGGTAAAAAACGATTAAAAGATAGCCAGCAAAAGGTCGATGTCTTTGCATGGCAGGTTGAGTTTTTGTCCCAAATCCTTATTGGTCAGAATGCCATTGTAAATATACACGCCACGTCGGATTCCGGTCGAGTTTTTAATGTAATTCTGAATGCCACCAATTTCGCCTACCGAAATAATAATGGGCGTTAATACGTTGCTCAGGGCAATGGAAGCCGTGCGCGAAACCATCGAGGCCATGTTGTGGGCACAATAATGGATCACCCCGTGTTTAATGTAAGTTGGATTTTTAAGGTCGGTTGGCTTGCTGGTTTCAAAGCATCCACCCTGGTCAATGTTGAGGTCGATAATCACTGAGCCATCTTTCATCCCTTTCACCATTTCTTCGGAAACCTGAAACTTGGTATTCGAGTTAAACGACATGGCACCCAAAACTACATCGGCCGATTTTAGCGCTTTTTTCAACACATTCGGATACAGAACCGAGGTAAAAATCCGCTGGCCCAATTTGTCTTCCAGTTCCTGAAGGTTGAACATGTTGTCGTCAAAAATTTTCACGGTAACGCCCAGCCCGAGGGCGGCACGCGCGGCATATTCGGCAGCCGTTTTTGCCCCCAGAATCACCAGTTCGGTCGGCGAAATGCCGGTGACACTTCCCAGTAAAACTCCTTTCCCGTTTCTGGAATTACTCAAATATTCGCTGGCAATCGTAATGGCTGTCGATCCGGCAATCTGGCTCATCAGCTGAACAACCGGCAAGCATTTGTCTTCATTTTCCATGTACTCGTAGGCGATGGTGGTCACCTTCTTTTTCATCAATTTCTGAACCGTTTCCTGGCAGTGGTTGCTCAGGTGCATATTCGAGATCAGGGTTTGGTGGCCGCGCAGCAAATCCACTTCGTCGGCATCAAAAGGCGCCACGCGGATGATGACATCGCATTGAAAAACTTCTTCACGCTTATCAACAACCAGGGCGCCAGCTTCGCGGTATTCCTTGTCGGAGTAGCTGGCTGCCTTGCCGGCATCTTTTTCAATATAGATTTCGTGACCGTAGGAGACTAACAATTCGACGGCTTCGGGAGTCAATGGAATACGGTATTCAATTTTCGAAAAATCGGAAGGAATGCCAATGGTTATTTTCTTGCCCCGCCGGCGAATTTCCAGCATTTCTTCTTTGGGCAGAAGTAAAGATTTCATTTCCGATTGTTGCTCTCGTTCAGTCATTCAGCGAAAATTAAAGGGTCAATTTACTTTATAAAAAGATTCTTTCAAAAAGAATCACACGATATTTGCTGTTATCACACGGGCTGAACTGTCCAAAACGTCAATTTCGACCTTCACAATTTGCTCCGGAAGCAGGTCTTCAATGTTTTCCGGCCACTCCATCATGCAGTATTTGCCGCTGTATAGGTAGTCGTCGAAGCCAATGTCCAGCGCTTCTTCGATATTTTTAATCCGGTAAAAATCGAAATGAAAAATACGCTCATTGTTGGCGGTGCTGTATTCGTTTACCAGTGCAAAGGTAGGGCTGGTAATGGGGTCGGTCGAGCCCAGCGCCCGGCACAAAGCCTTGATTAAAGTGGTTTTTCCGGCCCCCATTTTTCCGTAGAAGGCGAAAAGCCGCTCGTTCTGAAAATGCTTGAAAAACGCTTCGGCCGCTTTGGGAAGCTCTTCAATGGTGTTGATTTGAATTGAAAACATGTTTTTACCGTCTTGGTTGCTGCAAATTTAAGTAAAGTTCATTTTAAAAAACACAAAGGCTGAGCTTTGTTCGATTTATGTTTTCGAAAAAAGTATTACTTTTGAAGAAATCACAATTGAAGCTATCATTATGAATCTGCCAGAAAACTTAAAGTACACCAAAGAACACGAATGGGTTCGTGTTGAAGAAAACATTGTTTCCGTTGGAATTACCGACTTTGCTCAAGGCGAATTGGGCGATATCGTGTTTGTTGAAATAGAAACCGAAGGCGAAGACTTGCCCAAAGGCGAAACCTTTGGAACCGTTGAAGCTGTAAAAACGGTGTCCGACTTGTTTATGCCCGTTGGCGGTAAAGTGCTCGAATTCAACACCGCGCTGGAAGACGAGCCGGAACTGATCAACAAAGATCCCTACGGAAAAGGCTGGTTGATTAAAATTGAAATGAGTGACGCGGCTGATTTGGACGACCTGATGGACGCTGCTGCTTATCAGACCATGCTCGAAGCTTAATTTGCAAGCTTGGCCCATTGTCTGCAAGCCGGATATGCCAATGCCTCCTGTATGATATGGTTAGAAAAAGACATTGGTTGTCATTCAATAGTCATTTGTTGTCATTCAGTTGCGCCAGTCACGATAGAATGACATGAAACTACAAGCATTACGGCTTCATCGAGTCGATAGGTAGTCAGCAGATAAACAGCTAAAATAAATACAATCCCTGGGGAATGATTTCTCCGGGGATTTTTTTGATGCCATTTGCCGGTGGAGGTGATGGGTTAGGTTCGGACCTTAAACATTATTGTCGATAATGAGCGTATTGGTCACACCCTCTTGGTGGGGTGATATTTGGGCAAGTTGTGGCAGCCTATTTGTAAAAATGATCGTCTTTCCCTGTCCTGATCACCAGGTACATTCCCTGTCGCCATATTTTGTATTTACCGTCATACTCGATCCTGATGACATCCCTTTCCAGACATCCTCTACGTGTACACATCGCAGGTCCTTCGATCTGAACGGTATCTTTGGATACAAGCTCATAAGGCGCAGAACAGCCGTTGCAATCAATGGCAAACCGGACACGCCCATCCCGGAATTCCAGGTAATGGTATTCTTCAGTAAATTGGGTTTTTTTGGTTTCCAAATTTGTGATTTTGTCCAAAACCCATCGTCTGTTTTCTATGAGGGGGTTTTGGGAAAATACTTGCGCTGTTAGTAGAGAAAATGTGAAAATCAAAAAGAATCGGATGATTGGGTTCATGACTTTTTTCTGCAAGATAAATAAAATCAGACTGCAATTTTATATTCTGTTTCTGAAACGAAATATTGATTTTATCTTTGAGGGTTATCGAAAAAATAATTGCAGTAGTGTCACGATGCCTAAGCAGTCTATAAAATATCTGGCCTTGACCGCCTTTGTCGGAATTCTAATCTTGCACCATTTCTTCGCCTACCTGGGGCATTTTGGTTACGACGATATGCACTATGCCAGGTTGGCCCACGATTTAACAAATGCCGTTTTTAATCCTGAAGACCATTTTTCGTACCGGCTGACCTTAGTTGGATTAACCAGCTTGTCGTATCGGTTGTTTGGAGTGAATGATTTTGCCTCGTCGCTGCCCTCCTTGTTGGTGTCAGCGTTGAGTTTATTACTCGTATTCATCATTCTCCGAAAAGAAAAACCTGCCATTCTTGTTATCGGGTTGGCATTGGTCGGTTTAAACTTCTGGACCTTGTTTTATTCGGATAAGCTCATGCCTGATCCATTGGTTGCATTTTCGGTCCTTCTTGCTATCTTTTTAATTTTTGAATTCAAATTCAGGAAAACGAATATTCCAACAATTGTTTATGCGTTTGCTACAGCTCTTGCCGTTTTTCTGGGTTTTAATGCCAAGGGGACCATTGTATTAATCGTCCCGTTGCTTGCCTATTTCATTATTGTGGATTTGCTCAAAAAAAGGGACATGAAATTCTGGGGCTTGTTCGTAGGATTCTCAGTTATTTTGTTGGGCAGTTATTTTGCTTTTTGGCAGTTCTATTCGGGAAATGCCCTGGCTCGTTTATCGGCGATAACACAAAACAGCTACCTCAATTTATGTAGTTATTCCGAGCAGCCATTTTTATTTACATTGAAACGAATTGGCTATGGACTGGTTTTACTGTCGGTCAGTCACTCGCTGATTGTCCCTTTTATCTTTTTGTTGGCCAGTCCCGGAATGACCTTTAAGAAAGAGACTTTTCTTTTGAATGACGAACGGTCATTTTTTATTGGTTCTGCCATAGTTTTGTTTCTCTCATCCAACTTCATGAGTATCTCGGTTAGCAGTTATTCTCCCATGTGCTTGGATCCCCGCCACTACCTTTTCATGATCCCAATTGCAGGAGTCGCAGGAGTAAAGGTTCTGAGAACGGAGTTGTCAAAAAGAAATTTTCAACTGCGGTTCGTTGGGCTGTCAGTCCTGATATTCGGAATTGCGGTCATTAACAACTATGATACGGCCTGGACGCTTTATTTACCACTGGTGGTTGTTTCTTCCGTTCTATTAATTTTAAAAGGACACGCTAGTCAAACATTGGTTTTTACTTTTTTACTGATTGCCGCATTGCTGATCAACCCGGCTAAAATGGCCCGTTATGCCAGGAAAGTAAACTTCACGAAACAAGAACAAATTGTCAGGCAGGAGGTATTGTCGCGACAAGATTCTTGCTTGGTGATAACAGATCAAGTACAAAAGAATGTCGCGGCGTACCTGAGTGGTTTTGATCCGAGTTCACCATGCAAATTCTACACTTATGATGAATTTCAATCGGACGACTACCGGCAGGACATACCGGTTTTTCTGTTGAAAAATTGGTACACGAATTACCTCAGCAATATGGCAGAGCATGAGCTTCCCTACTTTGCAAAAATGACCAAAAACCAGCAACTGATTTTTGAAGACCGCGATTTGAACATCCAAATCTTCCAACTTACTGATTTTCGTCGACCGGAGAAATTATTTCAAAGCAAAAACAATTTTGAGTCGGAAATCCAGGGTTGGTCAACCGTAGAACGCAGTACAAAAGAAGTTTACACAGGAAGTTATTCGGCTTCTGTTGAGGAATATTCGTCTACTTTCAGCATCAGTTTGAGTCGTTTTGATCTTGATCAAACAGATCAGCTGCTTGTTAATGCATCATTTCGTATGAACCTGATGGATGCAGCAGATCCTCAATTGATCGTTACTATTGAGAAGGATGATAAGAAGGAATTTTGGAAGGGGCTTCCCGGTAAAAAACAGATTAAGTCGTATGGAAACTGGCTTCCGGTATCAGTCAATCAAATTATCGACATGGAAGATATTTCATCAGACGCAACGCTTATTCTTTATCTATGGAATAAGGAAAAAGCGGAACTGTACCTGGATGATTTTAACGTGGAACTGTCTGTTATAAAACGTTGAAAAGTGGCCAGTACGCACGGCAATGCCCATTTTGTCGAGTAGGGTGGGTAGGCTTAAAAAGGTGGGAAGTCATTATAAAAATTTTGCCGGGTGCCAAATTTTAGAAATTCAACAGCTCCTTTGTCGATATAAACCCCAAAACGGTATTGTCCGTGTTTGATCTTGAAAAATTTACCCCTGCTTTGAAGCGCTTCACAATGAGGAATGTCGCTAATTGTGTCAGCCTGTTCGCAAACTTCAATAACAGTTTTTATCAGGGATTTTATTGCGGTTTGTTTTACTTTTTTGACGTCCTTTAAGAACGAATTGCGGAATTCCACTTTCATTTCAAGGCATTTAGAACGTCTTCTTTGCTGACCTTCCTGGTTTTGCGGCCTGCTTTCAATGCCTTCAACATGGAGATATTCTCCAATTCCTCGTCCGTGGCAATTGTCGCATTTTCAACCCCTTTCAAAAGCCGGATCGCTTCCAGTATGCGTTTCGCATTGGATCCTTCTTCGATATTGATCACGATTGTTTTCATTTCTATTTTGTTTCCAACAAACTTACAAATTTAAACCCGAAAAAGCGGAGATTCCATGGTCGCAGATGTTTTATGATTTCAGCACCGGGAATAATTTTGGACAGCAAGGAGGTGTGAGAATCGCTAATTTTAATCTATCCCAGCATCACCACCAGCTTTTTCAGGGCAGCAATAAACTGGTCAATTTCATCGAAAGTGTTGTACACGGCGAAAGAAACCCGGATGGTCGCCTGAACGCCGTAGTGATCCATCACCGGGTCGGCACAAAGGCGGCCGGTGCGCACAGCGATGCCCATTTTATCGAGCATGGTGCCCAAATCAAACGGGTGAATCCCTTCAATATTGAAGGTAATAACGCCTGATTTTTCAGGCTGCGTACCGAAGATCGTCATGCCGGGGATTTCCATCAATTTTTGGGTGGCATAGGCCAGTAAGCTGTTTTCGTAATCTGCCACCGCGTTTAAATCCAGCTTTTGCAGGTAACGAATCGCTTCGCCAAACGCAATTACACCGGTAATGTGTGGGGTTCCGGCTTCAAACTTATAAGGAACTTCGTTGAAGGTTGTGTTTTCAAAAGTCACTTCCGAAATCATTTCGCCGCCGCCCTGGTACGGAGGCATTTGGTCCAGCAGTTCTTTTTTGCCGTACAAAACACCAACTCCGTTTGGGCCATACATTTTATGTGCTGAGAAAACGTAAAAATCAGCATCCAGCGCCTGCACATTCACTGGCAGGTGTTTCACGGCCTGCGCGCCGTCAACCAACACCTTGACCCCTTGCGCGTGTGCTTTAGCGATAATTTCCCTGACCGGGTTGATGGTTCCCAGGGTATTGGAGACATGGGCCACGGCAATCAGCCGGGTTTTTTCATTGATCAACTCATCCAGCTTTTCGACTTCCAGCCGGCCATCATCGCTAAAAGGTAACTTAACAATCCGGGCGCCTTTTCGTTTGGCCATCAACTGCCAGGGGACAATGTTTGCGTGATGCTCCATCTCCGAAACGATGATCTCGTCACCCGCTTTGACAAAGGCCTCACCAAATGAAAAAGCCACCAGGTTGATGCTTTCCGTTGTTCCTTTGGTGAAGACGATTTCTTCGCGCGAACCGGCATGAATGAAATCTTTCACCAGATCGCGCACGGCCTCAAATTCGTTGGTCGCCTGATCGGCAAGGAAGTGGGCCCCACGATGAATGTTGCCGTAATACTCCAAATGCAGCTGTTCTTCCTTCTTTAAAACCGATAAGGTTTTCTGAGATGAAGCAGCACTGTCCAGGTAAACCAGCGGCTTGTTGTAAACCTGTTGATCCAGGATAGGGAAATCTTTGCGTATGCGGGTAATATCGAGTGTCATAGTATTATCTGTTTTTTTAGTGAGAGTCTCACTTGGAGTGAGACTCTCACTAACTTCAAACACAAAACTAATCTTTTTGATTGGACTTTTGAAGGCGGAAGTCTGAAACAAGATCTTAGGACCTGAATTTGGTTTTGGTTCTTTGCCGTTGGAATATCGTGATTGATTTTTATTATCCGCTCACGGCTTTTTATTGCCGTTGGCTTCAGCCAACGGGATGCTAAGCCAGCGGGATGCATGGCTTTAGCCCCATGGGCTTGATTTGGCTAAAGCCACTCTGCCTGCGAACATGCTACCTGTCGGATAAATCCGACGGAAATTGACTGCTTGCATTTCCGCTTTGGATATAGCTCCACCCATATTTTTTCATGAATTCTTCCACTTCCTCTGTGAAGGATCTTCTTTTGTGATGCTCTTCCTGACCATCTAAATACCTTCTTACTGTAACCACATGGCTTTCACTTACACTAACAGCCCAAAAATCATCCTGCCATTCAAATCTTTGAGGTGTCAGCTTATTTTTGTTAATCCAGTAAGATGACTCTCCTTTTATCAGTTGCACGATGTTGCTAATCGTTTGTTCCCTTCCCAGGGATATAAGGCAGTGGATGTGTTCTTTATGGCCGTTAAGACGATCCAGCCATATCCCTTTTTTTTTGCCGTTGTTGCAGATGTGTTCAAAAATCGCGATTCTTCTATCTTTAGGAGTCAAGAAAGGAGCTCCATTTTTTGTAGTGAATACAAGGTGTACCCATATTCTAACCCAGCTCATTGTTTTAATTTTAGGAATTAGTTGCTACAAGTTAGCCTTTAAAGTTGAATTTTATTATCTGTTTATGGCTTTTTATTGCCGTTGGCTTCAGCCAACGGGATGCTATGCCTGCGGGATGCATGACTTCAGCCCCGTGGGCTTTATGTGGCTAAAGCCATTCTGCCTGCGAACATGCTACCCGTCGGATAAATCCGACGGAAATAGACGCTGCGGATAACTGACGGATTCAATTTTCATTTTGACTGGCAGTTCAAAAAGTACTTCCCTCTGCTTCTCTGTAATTTTGAACAGGTTTTATTGCCGTTGGCTTCAGCCAACGGGATGCTAAGCCAGCGGGAAGCATGGCTTTAGCCACATTGGTTTGATGCGGCTAAAGCCACTCTGTCTGCGAACATGCTACCTGTCGGATAAATCCGACGGAAAAAAAAAGCCTCACAAAAGTGAAGCTCTTTTTTTCTATTTTTAGTGATTAGTGTCGATCGCAAGAATGGCAATAGGCCAGTTCTCCGCGAAGGCGTTTTTCAACCAGTTCGTCAATACGGTCGCGAAGGGGTTCAACCCGGATATTTTGAACGACTTCGTGAGCAAATGCATTCATCAGC
>JAGXIR010000030.1 GCA_024635605.1 Sunxiuqinia sp. | reverse complement strand
GAAGCTTATCTCAGTTTTCAGAATCTCAAAGAACGCTTGTCGTACGTTTTGAATAATTTTGGCCATAAATACGACATTATATTTTAACCGTTACTTAAACGCCATTAAGATGAAATATTTAATCCTATCCTTGATTTTCTTCTGTCATCTAGGCCATGCCCAAACTCCCAAACAGGAGGTGCCTGCAGATTACGGTTACCGGGTAAAAGTGGGCGAACAAGCTCCAGGTTTTACGACGGTGACAGCCAACGGGGAGACCGTCCGACTTTCGGACTTCAATGGGAAAGTAATCATGCTACAGTTTACAGCAAGCTGGTGTGGCGTGTGCCGCAAAGAAATGCCGCACATCGAAAAAGAAATCTGGCAGAAACACAAAGACAATCCAGATTTTACCTTGTTCGGCATTGATTTAGATGAACCGAAAGAAAAAGTGCAAAAATTTGCCAATGATATACCGGTTACCTACCCGCTCCTACTCGATCCAAAAGGCAAAATATTTTACAAGTATGCTGAAAAAGGTGCTGGCGTAACCCGCAATGTCATTGTCGATAAAGATGGCAAAATCGTTTATATGACTCGTCTTTTCAAACAGGAAGAGTTTGATGAAATGAAAAAAGTCATCAACGATCTACTTGGTGAATAATTATAAAAAAAGCGAAAATGAACATCGTCATTATCAAATACAACGCCGGAAATATTGAGTCAGTCAGCAATGCCCTTTCACGATTAGGCATTGAGGCTGAAATTACTGGTGATCATGAAAAAATTAAGGCAGCCGACAAAGTCATTTTCCCAGGTGTTGGTGAAGCCAGCACAACGATGGCTTACCTGAAGAAAGAAGGTTTGGATCAATTAATTCCATCGCTGACGCAACCAGTTTTAGGCATTTGCCTTGGACTGCAATTGATGTGCAGTCATTCCGAAGAAGGCGACACTCCATGTTTGGGTATTTTTGAGGAGAAAGTAAAACGATTTATTCCTGAACCGCGCATGGAGTTCGTAACCAAAGTGCCACACATGGGATGGAACACCATCACGAAATTGAACAGCGATTTATTCGATGAATCGTTGGATAATCAATTTGTCTACTTTGTGCATTCGTTTTACGCCACGGTTGGCGAGCACACAGCTGCAGTTGGGAATTACATCAATCCATTCAGCGCCGCCTTGCACAAAGACAACTTTTACGCCACCCAGTTTCACCCTGAAAAAAGCGGACCGGTGGGCGCGAGAATATTAGAGAACTTTTTGAAATTGTAAGCGAAAAGTTCCATAGTAACAAAGCTCCAAAGTCCCTAAGTTTTTTATTGTTTGACCGACAATAGCATAAGATTTATGAAAACGTATAGAGAAATAAAAGTTTGGCAAAAATCAATGTTATTTGTAACAAAGATTTACGCAACAACTAAGCAATTTCCGAAGGAAGAAATTTATGGTTTAACGAGTCAAATAAGGAGGAGTGCGGTGTCTATTCCTTCAAATATGGCTGAAGGTTTTGGAAGAAGATCGTCAAACGAATTTAAAAGATTTCTGCACATCTCAATGGGATCACTGTTCGAACTGCAAACACAAGTTGAAATTTCAAAAAATCTGGAATTTATTGATATCAAAACCTTTGAAGACCTATATCAGGATTCAAGAGAAATTGAAAGAATGTTGTCAGCTTTTATTGTCTCAATTAATCAACTCAACTCTGAAAAATAATAACAATGCAAGAATACTCAGGAACTCAGAAACTAAGAAACTCAGGAACAAATAAAATAACCATCATCCCCGCCATTGACCTGATTGACGCCAAATGCGTTCGCCTGTCACAAGGCGATTACAACCAAAAAACGGTGTACAACGAAAACCCCTTGGAAGTGGCCAAAATGTTTGAAGATGCCGGAATCACCCGGCTTCATTTGGTTGATCTGGATGGCGCCAAAGCCAAACACATCGTCAATCACAAGGTTTTGGAAACTATTGCGTCGAAAACCAATTTAATTATTGATTTTGGCGGCGGACTGAAGAGTGATAAAGATTTAAAAATTGCTTTTGAAAGCGGTGCGCAAATGGTCACGGGTGGCAGCATTGCCGTAAAAGACCGCGAAACGTTCCTTAGCTGGATTGAAACTTATGGCGTCGAAAAAATCATTCTGGGAGCCGATGCCAAGGACAAAATGATCGCGGTCAGCGGCTGGCAGGAGGTTTCAGAGTTGTCGATTCTGGAGTTTATTGAAAGCTATACCAGCCAAGGTATCCAAAAGGTAATCTCAACCGACATCGCTCGCGATGGCATGCTCACCGGCCCTAGCATCGATCTGTACAAAGAAATTATGGATCAATTCGAAGGTTTGGAACTGATTGCCAGTGGCGGCATCGCGTCAATGAAAGACATCCACGACCTGAACGAAATGGGCGTTCCCGGTGTCATCACCGGAAAAGCCATTTACGAAGGACGAATCAACTTGGAGGAAATTAGTAGATTTATACGATAACGCGGAAGCTGATCAGACGTAACGCAGTAGTTGAAAGGTGAAATAGAGTAATGGATAAAGTAAAGAAAAATATTAGATTAGATATTCTTCAAAATAAAGTTGAAGAATTCCGTTTTTATTTGGCTTCACTTAAAACAGAAGAGGATTATAACATTTCAGTGATAGAAAAAAAGCTATTAAAGATCTTTGAGTTATCCAATTACTATGATAATATTTTTGAATTGATTATACCTGGGTTCTGGAGAGCAAGACCAAATGACGCTGGAAAATTATTCTTATCTCCATCAGATTTTGAATATCCAAAATGGGAAGAAATTTCTCAAGATAAATGGAGACATGACAGATTTAACTTGCCTGGAGAAAGCATGTGGTATTTGAGCACTAGTAGAAATGCATGTATATCGGAAATTAAACCGGAAAAAGGCTCGACAGTTTCATGCACTTATATAAGATATCAAGGACCAAAGCCTTTAAAATTTTTGTTGCTAGATAAAACCACTCTAGAAAAGTCTGATCCAGTTCTTGCTCAACTAATAGACTTGTCAAAGAAGCTTAAAGGAAGAAAACATACTCAGCGAGAAATAAAAGCATTGTTGTTAGTTGATGATTTAATGAAGCAAATCGCAACTAAAAGGATTATTGGGACCAAACGTTTTGAGTACGTTCCCAGTATTGCAATTCAGAAATTATCTGAATCACAGAACTGCGATGGAATAATCTATCCAAGCATTGCTTACGGACAAAATGCGACCAACTGTGTATTATTCCCAAGAGTCATAAATAAGAACTTCGTTGTGGATGACCTTATTGCATTTAGTGTTACAGATGCTGAGATAGATAACTTTTATAGAATTGCGCCACTTTTGGTTGGAAAAAGCTTCAAAGAAAATGGCATACCTTTTATCAAATGGCAATACCCTGATAAAGAAGAGATAAAAGAATATAGTTACACAATCAATCTAAAATCTACTTCGAGTACTTTGTGAAAAACTCTGTGTTCTTTGTGGTTAAAAAATAAAAAACATGCTAGCAAAACGAATCATACCATGCCTGGATATTAGAGACGGTCAGACCGTAAAGGGCGTGAACTTTGTCAATATTCAGTCGGTGGGCGACCCGGTAGAACTGGGTGCGCTGTATGCCGAACAAGGAGCCGACGAACTGGTTTTCCTCGACATTACCGCGACGCATGAAGGCCGCAAAACCTTTGTGGAACTGGTTAAACGCATTGCCCGCGAATTGAACATTCCGTTTACCGTTGGTGGTGGCATCAGCGAGTTGAAAGACGCCGATGCTTTGCTGAGTGCGGGAGCCGATAAAATCAGCATCAATTCATCGGCTGTGCGAAACCCGCAACTGATTGATGACCTGGCTAAAAACTTCGGAACCCAGTTTGTGGTCGTTGCCATCGACGCCAAAAACTACGACAATCACTGGACGGTGACAGTCAATGGCGGACGGATTCCAACTGACAAGGAGCTGTTTAGCTGGGCCAAAGAAGCCGAAGATCGGGGGGCTGGCGAAATTCTCTTCACCTCAATGGATCACGATGGCACCAAAGCCGGCTTTGCCAATGACGAGCTGGCCAGGATGGCTGACATGCTGAAAATTCCGATCATCGCATCGGGTGGTGCCGGAAACATGGACCACTTTGTAGATGTGTTCACCAAAGGAAAAGCCGACGCAGGCTTGGCTGCCAGTATTTTTCACTACAAGGAAATTGCGATACCGGATTTAAAAAGTTATTTGAAGGGTAAAGATATTCCGATACGCTAACCCCATCTGAAAGAAACGGTGACAATATTTTTAAAATGATTATCTTTGGGTATGCTTACCAAAAATGAAATATTATCAAAACTAAAAGAGTTAAAACCAACTCTTTACAAAGATTATTCTGTCAGTGAAATTGGCTTATTTGGCTCATTCTCCGATGAGAGTTATACGGGGGAAAGTGACATTGACCTTCTCGTCGAACTTGAAAAGCCTATCGGGTGGAAGTTTTTTTCACTCGAAATCTACCTGGGGAAAATTTTTGACAGAAAGATAGATCTGGTCACAAAAAATGCCTTAAAAGAACAAACAAAAGAACGTATTCTGAAACAAGTCAACTACGTGTAAATTGAAAAAGCAAGAACGGACACATAAAATGTATCTTCAAGATCTCTTACTTGCCATGACCCGTATTGCAGAATACATCGATGGGTACTCGTTTGATGAATTTAAAAAAGATTACAAGACAGTTGATGCAGTAATCCGGAATTTTGAAGTTATAGGAGAGGCGTCGAAAAAACTACCGGCAGAGTTAAGAGAGAAATACCCAGATGTGCCATGGTCTGAAATGTATTTGCTGAGAAACAAGGTTTCACATGAATACTTTGGCGTTGATTATGAAATTATCTGGGATGTTGCCAAAAATTATTTGCCTGAAAATAAATCTCAAATAGCATACATTTTAAAAACTGAAAGCATTGAGTCCGCCGGCAAATCCTGAGATTAGGAAGCAAAATCAATGTTTAGAAAAAATTACGTCGATTAAAGCAGGAAAAAATTTCCGAAGATGATCGAAACTTCAAAAACAATACAATTACGAACCGTTAACATATTTTCCCAATTCTTCCCCTGTTAAGGGTGTGCCCTGAGCACTCGGGAAACAAAGGGATCAAAAACCAAAATACAATGGACAAAAAATTAGATTTCTCAAAACAAAACGGCCTCATCCCGGCCATTATTCAGGATAACCAAACCAGCAAAGTGCTAATGCTGGGCTTTATGAATGAAGAAGCACTGGCCAAAACCGAGGAAACCGGCAAAGTAACTTTCTTCAGCCGTACCAAAAACCGGCTGTGGACGAAAGGTGAAGAAAGTGGCAACTTTCTGAATGTGGTTTCCATGGCTTCGGATTGCGATAACGACACCCTGCTGATTAAAGTAAATCCGGTTGGACCGGTTTGCCACACGGGTAGCGACACCTGCTGGAACGAAAAGAATGAGCAGGATGACTTGGCATTTATCAAACACTTGCAAGACTTTATCGACAAGCGCAAAGAAGAAATGCCCGAAGGGTCGTACACCACATCGTTGTTTACAAAAGGGACACGAACCATTACTCAAAAAGTGGGCGAAGAAGCTGTTGAAACCATTATTGGCGCGATGGCCAACGACGATGAAAACTTTTTGTACGAGGGCGCAGATTTGCTGTATCACCTCATCGTATTGCTCACCCACAAAGGCTATCGGATTGAAGATTTGGTCCGCGAACTGAAGAAGAGACATAAATAAATTGGTCATTGGATAACGACAACTGAAAACTAAATTGTTAACAGCTGTAAAACATTCGATTAAAAAGATGGATGCAGAACCAACGATGGAGCAATTTCCTATCTTCACGTAATTTATTTCTGGAAAATATGCATCGAATAGCCGTTGTATTTTTATTGGTTGGTTTGCTTTGCTTTTCGAATCAATCAACGGAAGCACAAAATAGCGATAAAAAGGTCAGGTACAATTACCTGACTTTTCTCCCTGACAATTACGACAGTCTAAAAAATGAGCTGTTGCCGGTGATCTTTTACCTGCATGGCCGATCCGTTTCCGGCAACGACCTGAACCGCCTGAAACGTTACGGCCTACCCTACTTTTTGGACAAAGGCAAAAAGCTGGATTTCATTGTCGTGGCACCACAATGCCCGTGGGGTAAAAACTGGGCCAGTGAAAATTGGCTCGACACCATTTTTACTGAAATAAACACACAATACCGGATTGACCCATCGCGGGTGTACCTCACCGGGATGAGCCTGGGTGGTTTTGGTACCTGGGAGCTGGCCAACCGCTATCCGCACAAGTTTGCGGCCATTGCCCCACTATGTGGCGGAGCAAAAGATGAATGGGCGAAAAACCTGACACACCTGCCCATTTGGGTTTTTCATGGAGCAAAAGACAACCTGGTGCCAGTTGTTCGGTCAGATCGAATGGTGGACGCGTTGATAGCCTGCGAAGCACCTGTTGTGTACAGCCGTTTAGCAGGAAAAGGACACGATATTCACCGGGTTTACAACGACGACAACCTATATGAATGGTTTAAAAACTTCACCCTGCGACCATTTGACGAGGACGAAAAAGACAGTTTAAAACCTCTCCCATTTATACAGGTCACTGAAATCCTATCTCCGGACAATATGGACAAGTATAAATTCAAGATTCACGAAAATTACCAACCGAAGGTTTTTTAGTTTTTCAAAATGTTTCTTGTAACTCTCCATACTCTCCTGATATCATGTGGTAGTTTAAATCCATATTAACCTATTCTTTTATTTTACCAAATACCCTTTTTACTTGAAACCAATTTTGCCTTCCTGCTGTTTAAAGGAAGAAAAGGCAGGGATATGGCAAAAAAATACTCAATCAATCATATACAACCAAGCACTAGTCACATGATTCCGCAAGCTGAGATCCTGTTTTTGGTCAATCCTAATGCCGGAAAACGAAATGCCCGAAAATTACTTCGAAAGCTCGAGCCTTACCGGCCGATTCTTGATGTTCAGGTCATCGCGAAGGGTGGACACAGTACTGAAATTATTCAATCTGAATTCGATAACTACCAGGTTTTTGCTGTCGCAGGAGGCGATGGTACGGTGAATAAAGTCGCATCAGCCTTGGCTGGTACCGACAAAAAGCTTGCTATTTTCCCCAGTGGTTCTGGCAACGGCTTTGCCCGAGAATTTGGTTTTGACAAAAATATTCGACGGTTGATTAAAGCCATTAAACAGGATAACGTGCTTAAAGCAGATCTTATTCAACTAAACGAGTGCCACATGTTTCACCTTTCGGGCATCGGCTTCGACAGTGCTGTTGCTCACCACTTTTCCCAACAAAAAAGACGTGGCTTCTGGAGCTACTTCATCAGCGCGGCTAGAACAATCTGGTCGTTTAAGCCGATAGAGGCCACCATTCAACTGAAAAATGAAACCATAACTGGCAGCTTTTTCATGATCAACATCGCCAACAACCGGCAGTTCGGCTACAATGCTGTGATCGTACCCTCGGCAAACCCTACCGATGGCTGTTTTGACCTGGTGCTGGTGCCCCCGTTTCCACGCTGGATGTTCCCCATATTTGCTTTTAAACTGCTTACCGGGATCCTTAATCCTAAAAAAGATATCCGGGTAATCTCCGGTGCGAAAGACGTTGAGATACATACCTCAGAAACAAAAATCCACATCGATGGAGAACCAAGCATCTTTCGTTCACCCCTGAAAATTTCGATTCAACCAGGCGTTTTGAGTGTGATTGATACCGGGAAAACGAAATTTAAGAGGAAAAAACCGGCTGTGGTGCATGGCAGAAAATATCATCCGAAGCAAGTCCAGTATTTTTTGGGATTATAACAAGCCCGGACAGGCAAGGAAAATTCAGCCGGGCTCATTCAAGCTGACCAAACAATGTGAAATTCAACTCATCAAAAACGGATTTCTTTGCATTTTCAATCATTTAACTGACACTGTCAACCCATTCCTGAGCCATCTTGTTAAGATACTGTCAACAAATTAGTGGAACAGGAGCAAGCAATCGAAATAAGATTATCTTTGCGCCTCAATTTTGGAGATTATATGCAGAAGATTAGGAACATCGCGATTATCGCGCACGTTGACCACGGCAAAACGACCTTGGTTGATACAATGATATACCATTGCAATGTGATGAAAGATCACGAGAAAAAGCAAGAGCTGATTCTCGACAGCAATGACCTGGAACGGGAACGCGGGATTACCATCCTGGCAAAAAACGTTTCAGTCGTTTATAAGGATGTTAAAATAAATATCATTGACACACCGGGTCACTCCGACTTTGGTGGTGAAGTAGAGCGGGTACTGAACATGGCTGACGGCGTATTGCTGCTGGCGGATGCTTTTGAAGGCACCATGCCCCAAACCCGTTTTGTACTTTCAAAAGCTTTGGCTTTGGGATTGAAACCCATCGTAGTTATTAACAAGGTTGACAAGCCCAATTGCCGACCAGAGGAGGTGCACGAGCAAGTATTCGACCTCATGTTTAGCCTGGACGCGACTGAAGAACAGCTGGATTTTCCAACCATCTACGGCTCGGCCAAAGAGGGTTGGATGACTGCTGACCTGAGCGACAAATCAGACAACATCAGTCCATTGCTGGATGCTATTATCGAACACATACCCGAGCCAAAACCAAACCCGGGAACACCACAACTGCTGATTACCTCGCTGGACTATTCAGCTTATGTTGGACGGATTGCCATTGGGCGGATCCACCGTGGCGAATTGAAGGAAGGCATGCAAGTGGCGATGGTTAAACGCGATGGATCGGTGAAACGAACCAAGATTAAAGAATTGCACACCTTTACCGGACTTGGACGTCAAAAAGTGGAGAGCATGGTAAACGGCGATATTTGTGCGCTGGTTGGAATTGAAGGCTTTGACATAGGCGACTCCATTTGCGATTTGGAGAACCCGCAACCTCTGGATCCAATCGCTGTTGACGAACCAACCATGAGCATGGTATTCACCAACAACGATTCGCCATTCTTTGGTAAAGAAGGGAAATTTGTAACCTCACGCCACTTGCACGACCGTTTATATAAAGAGCTGGAGAAAAACCTCGCCCTGCGTGTTGAAAAAGGAACCACAGCCGATACTTTTACCGTTTACGGACGCGGCGTACTGCACTTGTCAGTTCTGATTGAAACCATGCGCCGCGAAGGCTACGAGTTGCAAGTTGGCCAGCCACAGGTTTTGTACAAGGAAATTGGAGGCATCAAATGTGAGCCAATTGAAGAAATGCATGTCGATGTTACCGATGAATTTTCAGGTAAAGTTGTAGAGTTGGTTACCGCCCGCAAAGGTGAAATGCAAAATATGGAGCGCAAAGGCGATCGCATCCACCTGGAATTCCTGATTCCATCACGCGGTATTATCGGACTAAGAACAAACATGCTGACGGCCACAGCCGGAGAAGCGGTAATGACGCACCGGTTTATTGAATACCAACCCGTGAAAGGTCCTATTGAAGGACGGAAAAATGGTTCGCTGATTGCCAAGGAACCGGGAACAACCTTTGCTTATGCCCTGAATAAATTACAGGACCGTGGTCGCTTCTTTATTCCTCCGGGTGACGATGTTTATGAAGGCATGGTGATTGGCGAAAACACTCGCGCTGATGATTTAACCATCAACGTGACGCAATCGAAAAAGCTAACCAACATGCGTGCCTCGGGTTCGGATGAAAAAACAAAGCTGGCCCCACCCATCCGTTTTAGCTTGGAAGAAGCGCTGGAATACATTAGCTCAGACGAATACCTGGAGGTAACACCCAAATCATTCCGCATGCGGAAAATCCTGCTTCGTGAGGCAGAACGAAAACGTGGTGTGAAGATTAATTATTAAGAGGAACGATTCTTCTATTGAAATAATAATATGATTGTCCGCTTACGCTCCTATTAGTTCTGGCGTGGCTGTCAATTGTTGTCATTCATAGTCAGTCGGTGGTCATTGATCGTTTCAAAACAACTGAATGGCCACCTAATGACAACTGAATGACTTTTTAATGACATTGGGTAATCTCGCGGAAATTCATTAATAATAAAAGCTCCCCGGTAAACGAATTTTACCGGGGAGCTTTCGTTTAAAGCAGGCGTATCCATGCGCACAAAAATGGAAACGGATCTGGATTCATTCTAAATAAGAGCAGATCACCATCCGAAATTCGCGGGGCATTCAAGCCAAAACACAATAAAAACATACGTTCCAAACGAAACACAACCCGATGTGATTCGTTCCGTTAAGATATTCTACAACATAATTCTCGTCTTTAACAGATTAAGCATTTTTTTTGAGCTGGTTTTATCGTAACTTTTTTTCGATGTTCAATAATAATTCAAACAAAAAAACCAACTCAAAATGGAAGAAAAAATAACATGCTCAACAGCCAATGCAACGCTTCTGGCTTGCATGAAAATCGTTCAATCATTTAACGAGAACATCTACGAACTCTCCCTGATTCGAAACGACTGGACTCTGGACTACGCCAAAACGCTTCTATCAAGAATAAAAAAAGTTAAAACCGAATTCCTGCCAGCCGACGAATACTATAAACACACCGACAAACAGCAGTATGTGCATGAGCTCATGATTTCTTCATTGAGAAAAGTTGCCTTGTTGCGCGCTTTGATCAAAGTTGATTTCAAAGATGATAAAAGATATCAGAAACATATTTTTGAAGCCTTAGGCTATAATGACTATTTCAGCGAAGCCAAAAACGGCGATTATCAAAGTCTGTATTTTTTATTGAAGATGATCCACGAAAACGTGACTCCGGAATTAAAACAAACCTTGACCAGCAAAGCCATTCCGGTAGAACTGATCGACACGATTCTGGAATTCGACAATCAACTGCATGAGTTCAACTCTTGTTTTGATCTGATTGTGGCCTCCGATCGGTTAAGCGAAGCCGGAAGGGCAGCTGTCAACGAAATTTTCGCTGAAGTAAAAGACATTTGTCGCGTGACGACCGCTTACTACCTTTTCGAACCATTAAAACGCGACCAATTCTGTTTCTTCAGGGTCATGTTTGGGCTGAAAGAAACCTTTCCCCAATCGAATTGATAAAAAAATCCCGGGAGCGAGTCGCTTCCGGGATTTTT
>JAGXIR010000029.1 GCA_024635605.1 Sunxiuqinia sp. | reverse complement strand
TGGACAAGTTGCACGAGGTGATTGATGCGGCCAAGGCAGCCGGAATTACGGCCATTATTGCCAGCGACATTGCCGCCATTGCCTATGCCCGAAGCATTGGAGTGGAAGTGCATATTTCGACCCAGGTCAATATTACCAACATTGAAGCCGTCAAGTTCTACGCCCAGTTTGCCGATGTGGTGGTGCTGGCACGCGAAATGAACCTCGGGCGCGTTTGCGAAATCAGCAAGCAAATCAAGGAACAAAATATCACCGGCCCGGCAGGCAAACTCATTCAACTGGAAATGTTTGTGCACGGCGCTTTGTGCATGGCTGTTTCGGGCAAATGCTACCTCAGCCTGCACGAGATGAGCTCGTCGGCCAACCGTGGCAGCTGCATGCAAACCTGCCGCCGCGCCTACACTGTAACCGACAAGGAAACCGGTGCCGAACTGGAGGTGGACAACGAGTACATCATGTCGCCCAAAGATTTAAAAACCATTCACTTTCTCAATAAAGTGCTCGATGCCGGCGTTTCAGTCCTGAAAATTGAAGGACGGGCCCGTTCTCCCGAGTATGTAAAAACGGTGGTGGAATGCTATCGCGAAGCGGTCGACGCTTATTTTGACAACTCATTTACCGATGAAAAAATCGCCGCCTGGGACGAACGTCTGCAAACGGTTTTCAACCGGGGCTTTTGGGATGGCTACTACCTTGGACAACGCCTGGGCGAGTGGAGCAAAAACTACGGTTCGGTGGCTACCAAAAGGAAACTCTACCTGGGCAAGGGGATGAATTACTTTGCTAAACTGGGGGTAGCCGAATTTAAGATGGAAACCGGCAAGCTCGAAGTGGGCGATCACATTCTGATTACCGGCCCGACTACCGGCGTGGTCGAAGCTCAGGTGAAAGAAATCAGGGTGGATTTGAAACCGGTAACCGAAACCAGACGGGGCGAACGGTTCTCCATCAAACTCGACCAGACCGTCCGCCGATCGGATAAATTGTATAAAATTGTCAATGCCAGCGAGGTTCGCCAGCGCAAATAAACCAAGAGAAATCAGGAAATTAAGAATGGATCGTTGATAAATCGTTCGAAATTCAAGGCCTAATTATATGGTAGTCGTTTGACTTTCTTCTTACTTTGATAAAAAATCAGATTATGCGCAAGCTACTACTTCCCATCATCCTCATGTTTATTGTAATTATTGGGGCCGCCAGTTTCTTCACGGCATGCCAATCGCAGGATTACGAGGACAACTCATCTTTTCGGGCCATCCCGGCCAGGACACCCCTGATTATTGAAATACCAGATTTTGGATCGTTTCTGGACAGAATTGATCCGGAAAATCCCATGGTTTCAGAATTGGAACAGTTCATTCAACTGCAGGCTTTTTTTACCGACACCCGGGATGTAAAGACCCAGTTCGAAGCCAGTAATCCATTGCGAAAGGTACTCTCAAATAAATCGGTGCTGGTTGCTTTCAATGCTGAAGGGAAAAATAATGTCGGTAGTTTGTTTGTGACCAGTCTGAATGACCGGAAAGAAAAAACGGATTTGATGGATTATTTCAGTAGCCTGCCAGACGCCAAAAAAGGGGGCATCAGCTCACACGATTACGATAACGAACAAATCTATCAGCTAAAAACCGGAGATACCGAACTGCACTTCGCCTTTAAAGATGGGGTGTTGCTTTTTAGCCGCTATGTCTTGTTTGTAGAGGAAGCCATTCGCCAAATGGCCGTTGAAAACCTGACAGATGACCAACAGTTGCAGAATTTATACGCCACGGTCAGTTCCAGTTCCGATTTCAATCTGTACATCCAGCACGAGCGCTTCCCGGCCTTGATCGCTGATCTGGCTCCACGGGATTTCAGAAAACAAATTCAACTTTTTGGAAATTTTTCAGACTGGACCGAGCTGGATGTCAACATGAAAAATACCGAACTGCTGCTCAATGGGTTTAGTTTCTCCAATGATGTTAACAACTACCTCGCGGTGTTTCGCGGGCAAAAAGCGGCACGTTCCAATATCGCCCAAGTGCTATCGGCCAAAACCAGCTTATTTGTCAATTTAACGCTTGATGATCTACCTGCCTTTTATATCAATTACGAAGAATACCTGAAAAAACAGGGACTTTATTACGCACGCGAAACCCAACTAAAGAAGATGGAACGCTACAGCAAAGTGCCATTCAACAAGCTGTTTACTGAGATTGCTAAAAATGAATTTGCAATAGCTTTTGGCACCGTCACACAAAATGATCCGGCCACCAACCGTTTCTTTATTGCTGAGGTAAAAGGACAGTCGCTTGCTCGTGAGAAACTGATTCCGGTGCTCGACAATTATGCCAAAGCCAACAATACCAGCCTGCAGCAGCTGCAAAGTGATTACCAGATTCAAAACGCGCGTTCCTTTTCAATCTACCAATTTCCTTTTTCAAACCTGCCCGAACTGCTTTTTGGACAGGTGTTTTCAGGTGTTGAGAGCAACTTCCTTTGTTTCTACGACAACTACCTGATTTTTGCCGACAATAGCACAGCCCTTAAGAATTACATCCATGATTTAGTGCTTTCCGAAACCTTGGAAAGGGACATCCAGTTTCAGAACTTCAACGAACAGCTGTCCAGCCGGTCCAGCTTTTCGTTCTACCTCAACTTTTCGAAAGCCTTCTATCTAAGCAATTACTACCTGAATGAAAAAGCTGCCAAAGCAGTTGCCGACCACGAACAATCGATTCGTAAATTTCAGGCGGTCAGCTGGCAGTTTTCCGAAAATTCAGGCCAATTTCTGAATAACCTTTACCTGAAGTATGACCCGATTTTAAAAGAAGAACCCCAAACCGTGTGGCAAAGCAAGCTGGAATCAACAGTTGCTATCAAACCACAACTCGTTATCAATCATGACGACCAGGCCAATAAGGAAGTCATCATTCAGGATAATAAAAACCAGCTTTACCTGATTAACAAAGAAGGGGTGAGTTTATGGAAACTACCGCTCCCCGGTAAAATCATGAGCGAAATTTACCAGATTGACTACTACAGAAACGGGAAGCTGCAATACCTGTTTAACACGCAAAACCAGTTGCACCTGATTGACCGCGAAGGCAATAATGTGGACCGATACCCGATCAATTTCCGGTCGCCTGCCACCAATGGCGTGGCCGTTTTTGATTACGACAACAACCGCAATTACCGCTTTTTTGTGGCCTCCGAAAACAAACAGGTTTATGCCTACGACCGGGAAGGGAAACTCGTTAGCGGCTGGGATTTCAAAGGAACCGACGGACTTGTGAGCACGCCTGTGAAGCATTTCAGGGTGGCTGCCAAAGACTACCTGGTATGCGCCGACCAATACAAAACCTACATTCTGGATCGCAGAGGAGACACCCGCGTGAAAACCAGCGGCAATTTCGAACATTCACAAAACGACCTGTATCTTGTGCAGACCGCACAAACAGCCATTGCCACCACCGATGTCAACGGTCTCATTCATTTGCAATATTTCAACGGTCAGCACGAAACGGTGAATGTGGGGAGCTTTGGCAAAGAACACTTTTTTGGAACCGAAGATCTTAATGGCGATGGCAAAACCGACTTTTTCTTTGCCGATGGAAACAAGCTTTTTGCCTTTACCGATAAAGGCAAGAAAATTTTCACCCGCGAGTTCAATATGAATATCAGCAGTAAACCAAACAGCTACCTGTTTGCCAATAACGACCGGAAGATCGGCGTGGTTTGCCGCGATGAAAACCGGGTGTACCTGGTCAATTCGGATGGCTCGCTCTACGATGGCTTTCCTCTGCATGGAAATACCGATTTCACCATCGGCTATTTTAACCGATCAAATCCGTATTTCAACCTCGTAGTTGGCAACGAAGACAATAGCTTTTATAACTACCAGGTGGAGTAAAGGCTGGCGATTGGAAAATTAGTCATTGGTGGTCATTTGATGGTCATTATTAGTGGAGGTCATCTTGATGTTAAATGCTTGATTCTTGATGTTGGCGGCCCATTACGACTGACTTTTATTTGCTTCTCAGGTTGCCCAACCCGGTGGTATTGTTGTTTACTCTCCTTCCGGAGAAATTCTTTGTGCCTTCGCGCCTTTGTGTTTGAATTATGACATTTCTAACCAGCAACCTGCAGTATGTGTTTGTACTTTGGGAATTTGGAATTTGGAACGTGAAATTTCCCGGTTATTCCATGCTTTCTAAAATTCCTTTCAGCAGGCCATTCAAATCAAATTCTCCCTTTTTTGAATATCCGGTTCGTACCACAACCAATTCCTTTGACGGAATGATGCAAATAAACTGTCCGTCGTGCCCTTTACACAAAAACATATCGTCGGGAGCGTCCGGATATTCACCCGATCGGTTGAGCCAAAAGCAAGAGCCGTATCGCCCTGCAGAGCCGTTGGCTGTTTCAGTCGTGTAATCCACCCAGCCTTCGGGCAAAACCTGCTCTCCCAGCCAGTTCCCGTCATTTAAATACAGCAGGGCAAAGCGGGCATAATCACGCATGGTGGCATGCAAATACGAAGACCCAACAAAAGTTCCCGATGCATCCACCTCAAAAACAGCGCTGGTCATGCCAATCCGGTTGAACAATGCTTGCCTCGGATAAGCGAAATAAGCTTGATCGCTCGGAAAGGTTTTTCGCAATTCGCGGCAAACCAAATTGGTCGATCCCGAAGAATACACCCATACCGAGTCAACTGGGTGTTTATAGGCTTTCTGCTGGGTATATCGCCCCATGTCGCCTACCTTGTGCAACATCACAGTGACATCTGAAAGATTGCCGTAATTTTCGTTCCATTCCAGTCCGCTGTTCATTTGCATCAGGTTATCGAGCGTAATGTTTTGCCGCTCGTCCTGCTGCCATTCCGGAATAGCCAGGGGTTGGTCAATTGTCATCTGGCCATTCTTTACACGCAAACCAACCAGCGCATTGGTCACACTTTTCGCCATCGACCAACTTAGAAATTTTGTTTTTTCTGAGAAATCATCGCGGTACACCTCGGCTACCGGCTGCCCTTTGTAAACAACCATTAAGGCAAATGTTCCCTTGTGCGGAATGGTATCGATCATGGCGTGGGTAATCGCCTGATTTAGCTTTTCGCGGTCAATTCCAGCCGGAACG
>JAGXIR010000028.1 GCA_024635605.1 Sunxiuqinia sp. | reverse complement strand
TCATCTGAATAATCGTTCAGCTCCTGAGAAAACAAGCCGGTTTCATGATCCAGCTTCCATCGCACAGTTCCAGTTGAATAAAAGAAAATACAATCATTGCCTTGACCATCTTTTGCATGATAAATGGCATTTTGTTCTAAATCATCAAAATAAAACTCATCATTCATTTTGGGCAGCATGTAACCACCATTACCAAATAAACAAATGGATGCCGGGTTGGAAAAACCCCAACTCTGAAGCTGCGAATACGTGATTTTATGGACGCCTTGCATTGACGTTCTTATTTTGACCCACTTCCCAACCGATAAAACAGAAGATGATTTCCAGTTTCTGGTTATCTGCGAGGCTGATTTTGCAGTTGATGAAGTAATTTTAATGTCAAAAGAAACCAGTTTCTTATAGGTTTGGCCTTCGCGGATCAACGGAATAAAATCGATCATGGCCTGGCATTTCCCTTTCGAGCGAATATACGTTGGAACGACTGCCAGTTCTTCACCGACTGCCGGATAATTTTTCCCCGTGTTCTTAGGCAGCGCTTCAAAAACCGGATTAATAATCTCGACACGTTTATTGGAAGCATTCAATTCGATGGCTTCCTGATAAACCGGCAATCCTTCCTTATTGACAAAGCCGTCGAAAAACCCAGCCAACAAGCCCTTAGCATCTTCCTGCCAGCTGATCGTTCGTTGCATATTCTGCCCCCAAACAGAACCAGACAAAAGGATAATGACACCAAAAAAAAGGTACTTTTTCATCAACGTAAAACTTCCTGGTTTAAATGAAGAATCCGGCAAATGTACATTATTGTATACAATGCTCAAACGAGGTCAGTCTCAAATTTTGGTTAATCGAACTGCAAAATTGCAAAATTACAAAGCGCAATCAACAATTTCTTATTAAAAAGTTGTGTTGTCCAAACAATAAGAATACAACAATTTAGTTATATTTGTGCATAACAAAATCAAACTGAGTATACAGATGATGAAATTTAAGGCCTTATTATTTCTAGGTTTGGCTGTCTTAGTGGCAGGCTGTGGGTTGTTGGGGAAAGGTGGAAAAGCTAAGAAAACATCAAGTACAACCGGATGGGAATACAACAATCCAGATAACGGTGGTTTTCAATCGGATGGTGATTACAATCAAATTACCGGACCCGGATTAACGTTTATTGAGGGTGGAACTTTCACGATGGGGCGTGTAGAGCAAGACGTGATGTACGACTGGAATAACATGCCTCGGCGTGTAACCGTCGCGTCATTTTACATGGATGAAACAGAAGTTTCGAACCTGGACTATCGCGAGTTCATTTTCTGGCTGGAGCGAGTGTATCCCGAAAACCCGGAAAAAACAAAAATGGCCCTTCCCGACACTTTGGTTTGGCGAGAAGAATTAGGCTATAACGATCCCTACATACAGAACTATTTAAGACATCCTGCCTACAGCAACTATCCTGTTGTTGGTGTTAGCTGGTTGCAAGCCGATGCTTATTGCAAATGGCGAACTGACCGGGTCAATGAAAAGATTCTGGTTGATCGTGGCATTCTGCAGCATGACAATACGCAGGGTGGACAGAACGTTTACACGACCGACAGTTACCTGGCTGGACTTTATCAGGGAACAGAGGGAGAAGATCCTATGCAGGATGCAGCTGGCAACGCCCGTGAGTTAAAGTGGGAAGACGGCGTACTACTGCCAAGCTACCGCCTTCCAACCGAAGCCGAGTGGGAATATGCAGCTTATGGTTTGATTGGAAATGCTGATGGAGAATTACTAACAGACAGAAAACTGTACCCTTGGAACGGAAGTTACTTGAGAGACGATTCGAAAAGAAACCGCGGAGATATGATGGCCAACTTTGTTCGTGGCCGGGGTGACATGATGGGTATGGCTGGCTCATTAAACGACAATGCAGACATTACTGCTCCGGTAAATTCATACAACGTAAACGATTACGGTCTTTATTGTATGGCCGGAAATGTAAACGAATGGGTTGCCGACGTTTATCGCCCTATGAACCAACAAGATGTGGAAGAATTTCAGCCTTTTCGAGGGAATGTATTCACCCAGTACCGACGCGATGCTGATGGTAATCTCGTACGAAACGAGTATGGTGAATTAGTTCAGGATACCATTGCTGACTACCGGAACTTTCGAGATGGTGACTACCAGTCTCAAATCATAGAAGGACCTGACTGGCAAGCCATGCAAGATCAGTTATCGACCGAAGATATGTATTTGAAATCGGAAGAAGCAGGTCAGTTTACGTCATTAATTTCAGACAACGTAAGGGTTTATAAAGGTGGTTCATGGAAAGACCGGGCTTACTGGTTAATCCCGGGCACCAGAAGATACCTTGAACAAGATCAGGCAACCAACGATATTGGTTTCCGTTGTGCCATGACAAGAGTAGGAAGTCCGCAAGGATTCTAAAAAAAATAATGATCTTCAATTTAAACCTCATTTGAAAAAATGGGGTTTTATTTTGTCAAAAAGATGAACACAGAACAACTCTATCAACAATTTCTGAACCACCCAACCGTATCGACCGACAGCCGAAACGTTGAGCCAGGCTGCATCTTTTTTGCCCTGAAAGGGCCAAACTTCGACGGCAACCAATACGCTGATGACGCCCTCCGTAAGGGAGCTGCATTTTCCGTTGTCGACGATCCCGGCCTGCCTGAAAATGAAAAATTCATTTTTGTTGAAGATGTGCTGCAGGCCTTGCAACAGCTGGCCTCTTTCCACCGAAAACAACTAGCCATACCGGTTTTGGGCATTACCGGGTCGAATGGAAAAACCACCACGAAAGAATTGATCGTTGCCGTACTTCAGCAAAAATACCGGGTGACTTCGACACAGGGAAACCTGAACAACCACATTGGGGTTCCGTTGACTTTGTTGAAAATGAATAAGCACACCGAAATTGGAATCGTTGAAATGGGAGCCAACCATCTGGGCGAGATTGCCGAACTTTGCCAAATTGCTGATCCCGACCTCGGAATCATCACCAACATTGGGAAAGCACACCTCGAAGGTTTTGGTTCGTTTGAAGGAGTCGTTCGTACCAAATCCGAATTGTACGATTACCTGCGAAAGAAAAAAGGCGCTTGCTTTATCAATCTCAATAACGAGCTTTTGATGAAACAGGCCGAAGGATTGGAGCAACTCACTTACGGAAGTTCAGAACAGGCCCAACTTCGAGGCGAAATTCAGGAATCAGCTTATTATTTAACCGTCAAAGCACTTTTTCCAAAAGGATGGTTGTACCTGAAATCGAAACTGATTGGTAACTACAATTTTGAAAACCTGCTGGCTGCCGCTCGTATCGGTCTGTATTTCAAGGTTGACCCGTTAGCCATCCAAAAAGCGATCGAGCAATACGCTCCAACAAATAACCGTTCGCAGCTCATCACGAAAGGAAGTAACAAAATTATCTTGGATGCCTACAATGCCAACCCAACGAGCATGATGGCAGCCCTGAAAAACTTTGAAGCCATCAATCAACCCAACAAGATCGTCATTTTGGGTGATATGCTTGAATTGGGGCAAGAATCAAGAGAGGAACACCAAAAGGTTGCAGATTATCTAAACCAACAAGATTTTGAGACGATCCTTATGGTTGGCAAAGAATTTTCAGCAAGCCAAACGGGCACAAAAACAAAGAAGTTCGACCGTATCGAACTTCTTTCTGATTACCTAACTCAACAAAAACCAATGGAGAATAAATTAATTCTGATCAAGGGATCTCGCGGCATTAAGCTCGAACGAGCACTTGACCAAATCTAGTTCACCCTCCTTCAAAATGGAAAATTAATGAACTGGTTTTTCAACTTTCAATACTTCAGCAATCGCTTGTTCCAAAGTTTCCTTAGGTAAAGCGCCTTGAGCCATTTGTGGCTGGCTGTCTTTTGGAACAAACAACAAGGAAGGAATGCTCTGGATTCCAAACATGGCCGACAGCTCCCGCTGATCTTCCGTGTCCACTTTATAAATCGTGATGGCTTCGCCGTATTCCTTTTGAAGTTCTTCCAAAACAGGAGCTACCATTTTACATGGCCCACACCAGTCAGCATAAAAATCAATTAAGCAAGGTGCATCGCCTTCGTATTTCCAGTCTTTATTCTGCTCAAAATTGAAAACTTTCTCCTTAAATGTCTCTTTGGTTAAATGTTCTAACATGATTATTAATTTTTTTGTTATACAAATATATACATTTTTCGATATCTAAATATCAAGGATTGTACCATTTGATTTTATCCTACATATTTCCCCATAAGGTAGAGAAATAATTGTAATTTTGGCACAGTTTTAAGCAATTTGTCACGATTGTTTTTTGTAATCCAGTTTGAGACCAGTCATTTATTCATGAAGAAACACCTGAAACACCCTATATTTTCTATCATTTCAAAAGAAGCTGACCAACTGGGGCAACCCTGTTTTGTGATCGGCGGTTTTGTCAGAGATTTGCTTTTGAAGCGCAATTCACCCGATATTGACGTGGTTACTTTAGGCAGCGGAATTGAGCTTGCCAAAAAAGTGGCCCACCAAATTGGCCCGAAAACGTCGGTTAGCATCTTCAAAAATTTTGGTACGGCCATGTTGAAGTACCAAAACCTTGAGGTTGAGTTTGTAGGTGCCCGAAAAGAATCCTACCAACACGATTCCAGAAAACCGATTGTGGAAGACGGCACGCTTGAGGACGACCAGAAGCGACGCGATTTTACCATCAATGCCCTGGCCATTTGCCTCAACCAAGACCGATTTGGCGAGTTGATTGATCCTTTTGGCGGGATTGAAGATCTGAAGAACAAGATCATCCGCACCCCGCTCGAACCCGGGATCACCTTTTCGGATGACCCCTTGCGAATGATGCGAGCCATTCGTTTTTCAACCCAGTTAGATTTCACGATTGAAGAGGAAACCTTAAAATCCATTGCGGCCAACAAAGACCGAATCCGGATTGTCTCCAACGAACGGATCATCGAAGAACTAAACAAGATCATTCTGGCTGACAAACCCTCCAAAGGGTTTAAGCTGCTGGAAAAAACAGGCTTGCTAAAACTTATTTTTCCCGAGCTGGATCAGATGAAAGGTCGGGAGGAAGTGAACGGCATTGGCCACAAAGACAATTTTCACCACACTCTGGAAGTATTGGACCGCATTGTGCCGAATACGAATAATTTGTGGCTGCGCTGGTCGGCCCTGCTACACGACATTGCTAAACCCCGAACCAAAAAGTTTGTGCCCGGTATCGGATGGACTTTCTATGCTCACAATTTTATCGGCGTCAAAATGGTTCCTGGTATTTTCCGTAGAATGAAGCTGCCCATGAACGAAAAGATGAAGTACATCCAGAAGATGGTCTCCTTGCACATGCGCCCCATTGTGCTTTCGGAAGAAGAAGTGACCGATTCGGCCATCCGGCGCTTGCTGTTTGAAGCAGGTGATGACATTGACGATTTGATGACGCTTTGTGAGGCCGATATCACTTCGAAAAATGAAGTGAAGGTGAAACGCTACCTGAAAAATTTCCAACTGGTTCGCCAAAAACTAAAAGACCTGGAAGAACGCGACCACATTCGCAATTTTCAGCCTCCTGTTTCGGGTGAGGAAATTATGGAAGTCTTCAACCTGCAACCATCGCGCGAAGTGGGCGATATAAAAAATGCCATTAAGGAAGCGATTTTGGAAGGTGAAATTC
>JAGXIR010000027.1 GCA_024635605.1 Sunxiuqinia sp. | reverse complement strand
TACAAGAAATAAGGTTCCGCCAGCCCTTTGGCTACAAGCAAGTCATTCAGACAATAAAAATCAGCTATCGCACGGATGTTCTCATGTCCGGCCAATAATTCTTCGGGAACACGAATGTATAGAACAGCCAAATAGCGGCCATACTTTCCCTTGCTGTCCTTGATGGTTTCTACCACGGCCAGGGTTCCTTTTCGAATAAGCGATTTGGCAAAATTCGAAGCCGCCAATCCCAGTAAGTATTCTTCCGAATCCTTTTTCACACCGTACACTTCAGGTGTATCTACGCCATAAAGTCGAATTCGCTCATTACGAACCCACACACTTAATCCCAGGTCAATGTCGATGTCATAGGTGTCGCCATCAACTACCCGTTGTATTTCAGCTTGATATTGATACATCGTTTGCGTTTTAAAATTACGAACGATAATTTACAAAAAATGCTGCCAAAAACAGACAGCATTTTAATTTTTATTTTGGAAGTTGCATTCCCTTTTCTTTGGCCATTTTTTCTAACCGTTTCTGGAAGTTGGACTTCTTTACCGGCCCCTTCTTTTTATTGGCTTGCAGTTTCTCCCTGATTTTATCTTCGTCAATCATGGTGCGGAACAAATACATTTGACCAATAGTAATGACGTTGGCCAGAAAGTAGTAATAACTTAAGCCTGATGAATAATTATTCAAAATAAACAGGAACATGACCGGCATGAGGTACATCATGGTTTGCATACCTGGCATTTGCTGGCTGGTTGCCGCCTGCGAATTCATCTTTGTTGAAATTACCGTTGTAACAGTCATTAGCAAGCAAAACAAGCTGACATGATCGCCATAAAAAGGAATGGTGAACGGAAGGCTCATGATCGAATCATACGAGGACAAGTCGGTGGCCCACAAAAAGCTTTCCTGACGCAGCTCAATTGAGGTTGGAAAGAAAAAGAACATAGCAATCAAAATCGGGAACTGTAGCAACATGGGCAAACAGCCACCCATTGGATTTACCCCGGCTTTTTTATATAAAGCCATGGTTGCCTGCTGTTTTTCCATTGGCTTGTCCTTGCCAAACTTCTCGCCCAACTCATCAATCTCTGGTTTTAGAGCGCGCATTTTCGCCTGTGAGATATACGATTTATAGGTAAATGGGAAAACAATCAGCTTAATGAAAATCGTCAGCAACAAAATGATAATTCCAAAATTGTCGATGTATTTCCGCAGGAAGTTGAAGGTCGGAATAATCAGGTATTTGTTGACCGGACGAACAACCGCATAGCCCAGATCAATCAGGCGTTCCAGCGATAAGTCGTACTGGTTTAGGGTGGTGTAGTGGTTTGGCCCAAAATAAAACTGCATGTTGTGTTTTTCCTGAGGGTCTCCCTCATAAGGAAAAGCAATATCTGTGAAATAGCGTCCCACATATTTCGGGTCATCTTCCAGGTATTCGTAACGCACATCGGCTGTCGGAAAAGATTCATCAGCAATTATGGTAGAATTGAAAAATAACTGTTTCAAGCTAATCCATTTCACCTTGGTTTTCAAGGTCTCCTCACTCGACTTGGCTGCACTTAGTTTCTCAATATCATCTTCAAAAAACTTGTAGCTGATGGTGGTGTAGCGGTCTTCGCCATACTGCGATTTACGTTCATGCCGTGGAGCTGCAAATGCCCAGTTAAAGTTCAGGTAGTTGGTATTCCGCGACAGCAACTCATTCAGTCCAACATTGTTTACATCAAAACCAACCAACCACGAGTTGTATTCCAAGGTATACTGGTATTCCATATAGCGTCCGCTTCCGGCATTCAGGCGCATGCTTAGCGTTTTGCTCTCCCCTCCATTTTCTTCATTGAATTTCATGCGACCCTCTTTCCCTTTGGGAACCTCGGGACCACTGACAACCATGCGCTCCTGACTTACTGAAGGGGCAAAATATAAATCATCGGTACGAATACTTCGGTTTTCGGAAAAGAAGTTAAATCCAAACAAATTATCATCGCCTTCAAACAGCATCAACGGTAACGAATCATAAGTTTGATAACCTTTCAGCTCAACCGAGTAAATTTTACCACCTTTAGTTGAAATGGTAATTTTCATCAGGTTGTTTTCCAACGTAATGAATTGCTCTTGACCGGTAGCAGCGTCGCCAAAAGCACCAAACTGGTCTCTTCCATTCTTCGAAACCGCGGCCGAATCTTCTTGCGTGGCACCTTCTAACTGAGCGTCCTGCTCCATTTCCCGGATCTGGGCCTTTGCTTCAGCTTCTTTTGCACGCGACGCATCCACCTGTGCGATGGAATCCTGTCTTCTTCTGGCCGATTCAATTTCTTCTTCCGAAGGTCTGTTTAAATAGCTGAATCCAATCAGGATCGTAAAAATCAGCACAATCCCGATAATCGTATTTTTATCCATTCTAAATGTTTTTTCTTTATTTTGAGCTTAAAGTTGCTTTAATAAAAGCAACAAATAGTGGGTGTGGATTTAAAACTGTACTGCTGTACTCCGGATGAAACTGAACTCCAATAAACCATTTGTGGCTCATAATCTCCATCGCTTCAACCAGATCTGTATCCGGGTTGATTCCCACGGGTTTCATATCCGATTGCTTAAATGCTTCGAGGTAATGGTTGTTAAATTCATAACGATGCCGGTGACGCTCGCGGATTTCGGTTTTTCCGTAAGTTTTGTAAAAATTTGATTTTTTATTGACGATGTGGCAATCGTAAGCACCAAGCCGCATGGTACCGCCTTTTTCTGAAATCCCTTTTTGGTCTTCCATCAGGGCAATGACAGGTGCCGTGGTTTTATCGTTCATCTCTGTCGAATCAGCTCCGGTCATTCCCAACACATTGCGGGCATATTCAATAACAGCGATTTGCATTCCCAGACAAATACCCAGAAACGGAATGTTGTTTTCGCGGACATATTGTGTGGCTTTAATCTTTCCTTCAATTCCACGATGACCAAATCCCGGAGCAATAATAACTCCATCCAGGCCTTTTAGCTGCTCTTCAAAATTTTCAGGTGTTAATTCTTCAGAATGAATCCATCTCAAATTAACTTTCGCCCGGTTGGTAGCGCCTGCATGAACCAGCGCTTCGGCAATTGACTTATAGGCATCCTGCAATTCAACATACTTTCCTACCAGGCCAATTTGAACTTCCTGCTCCGGATTTTTGTGTTTGCGCAGAAATTCATTCCATTCTTTTAAATCCGGTTCGTTCTTCGTTGGTAATTTTAATTTTTTCAATACCGTCAGATCAAGCTTTTCTTCCAGCATCTTGTTTGGAACCTCATAAATCGTAGGAACATCGATCGACTGCACAACCGCATCAATATCAACATTGCAGAACAGGGCAACCTTTTTGCGAATGCTGATATTCAGATCGTGTTCGGTACGCAAAACCAAAACATCGGGCTGAACCCCATTCTCAAGCAGCATCTTAACCGAGTGCTGCGTCGGTTTGGTTTTCAACTCGCCCGAGGCGGCCAAGTAGGGAACCAAGGTCAGGTGAATGACCAGCGCATTGGAGCCTAACTCCCACTTTAACTGACGAACAGCTTCAATGTATGGTAGCGACTCAATATCGCCAACGGTTCCACCAATCTCGGTAACTACAATGTCGTGATTGCGCTTATTTCCAAGAAATTTGATTCTCCGCTTGATTTCATCGGTAATGTGGGGAATGATTTGCACTGTTTTTCCAAGGTAATCTCCGCGACGCTCCTTGTTGATAACCGATTGGTAAATCCGCCCGGTTGTTACATTGTTTGCCTGTGAGGTCGGCACATTCAAAAAACGTTCGTAATGGCCTAAGTCCAAATCCGTTTCCGCACCATCCTCGGTAACAAAGCATTCGCCATGTTCATAAGGATTTAGCGTTCCCGGATCAACATTGATATAGGGATCCAATTTTTGGATGGTAACAGAATAACCCCTGGCTTGCAATAACTTAGCTAACGAGCTGGCTAGAATTCCTTTTCCTAAGGAGGAGGTCACACCTCCTGTTACAAAGATGTACTTGGTTGCTGACAAAATCGTATATTTTAGTAGTTCTTAAAACGCACAAAGTTAATCAATAAAAATTATTGGGCTTTAAAATGGGCTCATTATAATTCGAATTAACCATTAAAAAACCCGCTGAAATTAGCGGGTCTTTTTTTTTGAAGTTAATCTTCATCGTCCATCGAGTCAATAATATTAATCTTCTCCTTTAGATATTCGATTTTCTCTTCGGTATCCTGTATCTTTTTATTTACATCGTCAATCAGCGATTCAGCGTTCTTTGTATTGGCAAAAAATCCGATGTTGTTATTCAAAAGAATCAAATCGCTTTCCAATTGTTTCAACTTGCTGACATATTTATCGCGCTCATAGCGCATTTTATTATTGCCGCGGGTTGTGCCCGAAATATTCGAGATTTTCGTTTTGAACTTTAGCAGACTTCGTTTCTGATCGTCAATTTTGAGGTTGTCAAAATGCATGTTCACAGCATCGCGAAATTCGTTCTGAACGGTGTCTTTATCTTTAAAAGGAACATGTCCGACATCCGTCCAGCGACGCTGGAATTCTTTGATATTATCAAGATTAACATCCTCGTCTTTTGATGGCTTATAGTTTTTAACCTCTTCAATCAGTGCTTTTTTCAGTTTCAGGTTCTCAAATTGCTCTTCATCAACATGATGAAAATGTTTTGATTTGTTATCGAAAAAGTAGTCGCAAGCCGCACGAAACCGCTTCCAGATTGGGTCGGAATGTTTGCGCGGAACCGGACCAATATCTTTCCATTTTTTCTGAATCCGGATAAATTCTTCGGTTGTTTTACGCCAGTCGGTACTATCTTTTAAGGTTTCGGCCTGAACGCACAGGTCTGTTTTCATCTGCAAATTATTCATCTGCAGCTCTTTGTTCTGGGCATAAAATTCGCGCTTGGCATCAAAAAACTGATCACAGGCACTTCTGAAACGTTCGTAAATCCGGTTGTTATCTTTCTTGGGGGCAAAACCAATGGTACGCCAAACTTTTTGAAGTTCAACCAATTCGCGCGACCGTTTATCCCAATCTTTATGGTTTAAAATTTCGGCATTGGCAATTTCTTCCGCTTTTTCACAAAGCACGGTTTTTGCTTCCAGGTTTTTCTTTTGCTCTTGTTTTCTTCCTTCAAAATAACCCTGGTGCTTCTTATTTATTTTTGAAGTGGCTGCCTTGAAACGTTCCCACAAATCTTCTTTTTTATCGCGGGGAACCGGCCCAATTTCACGCCACTGTTCGTGGTATTTCTGTAAAATATTGAACGCCTTAATCACGGAGGGCTCCACCAACAACTCTTCCGCTTTCTCGCAAAGAATAAGTTTCGCTTCCAGGTTTTTTTTCAGATCAAGATCACGCAGCTCGCGGTTGATCTTAATGTAATCATAGAAGTTTTCGACATGATGGTGATAGTTTTCCCACAAATCCTTTAGTTTGGATTGTGGAACCAAGCCGATTTCGCGCCATTCCTGCTGCAAATCCCTGAATTCCTGAAATGTTTTATTGATTGACTCCTTGCGGTTGACAAGGTTTTTTATTTCATCGATAATTTCATACTTACGCTGGAGGTTTTCGTCCTTCTCATCCTCCATTTGCCGGTGTTGCTTATTCCGAAGCAGTCTGAAATCACGCAGTAAATTTCGGAGATCATCTTCATAAATGGCGTTGGAAGGTTCAAAATCTTCTTCGTTACCGCCATCGTCAAGAAACTGCTTCTTCTCAGCTTCAGCCGCGGCCCGGTGCTTTTTGTAGAAATTGATTTTAATGCTGTCGATATCGGCTTTGATGTCTTCGTCGGCATGTTTCTCAAGTAATTCGCGCAACGCATTAATCAACTCAACCTCATTTAGCGCGGTATAATCAACCGATGGGCGGCCCGTTTCTTTTGGAGCTTTTTCTTCATGCTTGGGCTCTTTCTCTTCTTCAGCTGCTCCACCAGGGGCGTCTTCTTTCGGTGTTGCTTTATCTTCGCTTTCAACTTCAGCTACTGGTTCTTCAGCTTCTGAAACAAGCTTCTCTTCGCTTTGAACGTCAATTGCTGGTTCCTCTTTCTCTGTCTCTATCGCTTCTTTTTCCTCACCTTGAATTTCGGCTGCCGGCACATCAACCTGAGGTTCAGTAATATCTTCGCTTTGAGCCTCAATTGCGGGTTCTTCAGCCGCTTCAATCTCTGCGTCTTCTTTACTCTGAATTTCATCCGTCACTACCTCAGCTTCAGGCTCAGCGTTTTCGTCCGTTACGGGTTCTTCGCTGACGGCTTCTTCCTCTTCAACTTCAGAAGTTTTCTCTTCTTCGGGCTGTTTAATTCGTTCCTCGGCTGAGACTTCTACTTTTTTCTCGTCGGATTCGGTGTTTTCAACCTCTTTTTGCTGTTTTTTCAAGGCATTTTCCGGGTTCGATTCTGGCGCATGAGCAGCACCAGCTTCCTCGGGTGTTGCTTTTAACTCATCATTTGAGTTTTT
>JAGXIR010000240.1 GCA_024635605.1 Sunxiuqinia sp. | reverse complement strand
AATCAACTGGCTTTTGTAGTTGGTGTTGGTATGTTGAATTTCATCCAGGTTAACTTGTTGTAAAAGCAGTTTGCGGGTAATAAACTGCCGGGTAACCTGGTAGCCTTTGTCGAGGTAAAGTGCCCCAATGATGGCTTCGAGCGCGTCACCGTATATGTGGCTGTTATCGCCTGCATTGTTGGTGTTCGACTGGATGTAGTAATTCAAACCGATTTGAAAGGTTAGCTCAGTGAGGAAACTTCGGTTGACCAGTTTTGACCGCATTTGGGTGAGGAAACCCTCGTCCATGTTTGGAAAGCGGTTGTACAGAAACTCGGCGATAACTGCACCCAAAATGGCATCGCCCAGGTACTCCAGCCGCTCGTTATTGACCCAATTTCCCTGCGAATCAGTTTTTGAGGCTGAACGGTGAGTCAGAGCTGTTTCATAGAGCTTTAGATTGTTTGGAGTACTGTTAAATAAGGTTTTTAAAAACAAATAAAACTCTTTTCTTGGTGAAGAAAAGAGTTTTATTTTGTGTGCGATATTTCTAATCACTTGATCAGTATTTCTTATAAATAACTGTCGCATTGTGTCCTCCAAAACCAAAGGTATTGCTCAGCGCGTAATTTATTTCACGTTCTTTCGCTTTTCCAAAGGTAAAATCAAGCTTACTGTCAATCTCAGGATCATCAGTAAAATGATTGATTGTTGGAGGGACAATTCCATGTTTAATCGCCAGGATGGAAGCGATGCCTTCAACAGCACCAGCTGCACCCAAAAGGTGTCCTGTCATCGATTTGGTGGAACTAATGCTTAATTGATAAGCGTGATCGCCAAAACATTTTTGAATTGCTTTTGGCTCTGCAATATCTCCTAATGGAGTAGAGGTACCGTGAACATTGATGTAATCAATGTCTTCCGGTTTTATGCCGGCATCTTCCAAAGCCCATTTCATGACTAAAGTAGCGCCTTTGCCGTCAGGATCAGGGGCAGTCATGTGGTAAGCGTCTGCTGACATCCCCCCACCGGCAACTTCACCATAAATTTTGGCACCACGTTTTACAGCGTGTTCATACTCCTCAAGAATGAGGGCGCCTGAACCTTCGCCCATGACAAAACCATCGCGGTCTTTATCAAACGGGCGTGACGCTGTTTTTGGGTCATCATTTCTGGTGGAAAGTGCACGCATGGAATTGAAACCACTCAAACCGGCTTCGTTAATTGCTGCTTCTGATCCACCTGTGATAAACAGGTTGGCTTTGCCCATGCGAATGTAATTGAAGGCTTCAATTATTGCATGAGATGCCGAGGCACAAGCAGAAACTGTTGTGAAGTTAGGTCCTCTGAATCCGTAGCGAATTGAGACCAGACCTCCGGCAATGTTGGCAATCATCTTCGGAATGAAGAACGGATTAAATTTAGGGCGATGAACATCGTAGGCCCGGGCTTCTTCAAAAAAAGTTTGAAGTCCTCCAATACCTGCTCCCCAAATAACACCGGCACGATCTCTATCGATTGTTTCCAGGTCAAGACCTGAATCCAGAATAGCTTGTTGTGCGGAGGCATAAGCATACAACGTATAAAGGTCGTGCTTGCGCACTTCTTTTTTCTCTACATAAACAGTAGGATCAAAGTTCTTTACTTCGCATGCAAACTGAGTTTTTTGCAATTCAACATCGAATTTTGTAATCCGATCAGCTGCGCTAACTCCGTTTTTTAGCCCCTCCCAATACTCCTCAATAGAATTACCAAGCGGGTTTACGGTTCCAAGTCCGGTTATAACTACCCGTTTAAATTCCATAAATGTTTAATTCAAATTTATTACTTTACGTTTGCCTCGATGTGCGTGATCGCTTCACCTACGGTTGAGATCTTCTCAGCTTGATCGTCTGGAATAGCCAAATCAAACTCTTTCTCGAATTCCATAATCAATTCAACAGTATCAAGCGAATCGGCACCTAGGTCATTTGTGAATGAAGCTTCGTTAGTTACTTCGCTTTCGTCAACGCCTAATTTGTCGACAATAATTGCTTTAACTTTACCTGCAATGTCAGACATAGTTCTAATTTTAAGTTAATATTCAATTTTGTGTTTAAAAAATCCGGTGCAAAGTAATAAATTTACCCAAAATATATCAAAGAAAAATCGAAATAAATAGCTGTTTGGGGCTGTAAGTTGTTGATTATCTAAACTATATTTGAACATGCGAGTCTATTATTCTAAAATAAATCAGAATTGAAAATAAAATGAAGAAAATTGCCATTTTTGCCTCAGGATCAGGCTCTAACGCTCAGAATATCATCGAATACTTTCAAGGAAACCGGCATGTAGTCGTCGATTCATTGTGGTCGAATAACGAAAATGCATACGCATTAATACGTGCCGAGAAGCTTGGTGTTGAGTCGTTTACTTTTTCGCGCGATGAGTTTTATCATAGTATTGATGTGCTGGAAGAACTGACTGAGCGTAAAATTGATTTAATTGTGTTGGCCGGCTTTCTTTGGCTGGTCCCAAAATACCTGACAGAAGAGTTTCCTGTTATTAATATACACCCGGCACTTTTACCCAAATATGGAGGAAAGGGCATGTATGGTAATTTTGTCCACGAAGCTGTTGTGAAAAATAAAGAGAAAGTTTCGGGCATTAGCATTCATTACGTGAACGAGCGTTATGATGAGGGCGATATTATTTTTCAGACCACTTGTGACCTGAATCCGGGAGATAAAGCCGATGATGTGGCAGCGAAAGTACATCAGCTTGAATATGAACATTACCCCCGCGTGATTGAGGAAGTGTTGTTTACGGATGAAGAGTAGGCAAAAGACTATGGTACCCAAAAGGCTGAGTCGGAATGGTACAAATTGGTGATCCGGGCTTTTGGGTATTTCTTTGCCGCCGAGTATATTATTGTCGCTTATTCCTGAAAAGGAATAAAGTTCAATTGAGTTGTCAGCGAATCTTTTAGCACGGTAAAAGCCGCCAGGTTGTCTTCATAGACTGGTTCAACAGGTGGCGCTTCCACTTTGAGCGGATCCATCGGGGAGCCGTTTCTGAACACCCGAAAGTCGAGGTGTGGGCCGGTCGATAAGCCCGTCGAACCGACATAGGCAATAACTTGCCCCTGTTTGACACGGGTGCCAGTGGCAATTCCCTTTGCAAACCCATGCAGGTGCATGTAGCAGGTGGTATAAACCGAGTTGTGCTTGATGTAAAGGTAGTTTCCGCCTCCTGCTCGCTGGTAGCCTTTGCGGGTCACCACGCCATCGCCAATTGATTGAACGGGTGTTCCCGTTGGCGCGGCGTAATCGATTCCGTGGTGTGGACGCCGAATACGTAGTACCGGATGATAGCGGCTGTTTGAAAACCTGGAGCTAATCCGCGAAAATTTAAGCGGGGCTTTCAGGAAAGCTTTCTTCAGGCTTTGACCTTGCTCATCGAAATAACTCAAGGTGCTGTCTTGTTCAAATAAAAAAGCGTAGAAGTCGTGGTTCATGTGTTGAAACTGGCAGGCATAAATCTCGCCAATTCCGATGGGGATAGAGTCGACATACATTTCTTCATAAATTATCCGGAATTGGTCGCCACGCTGGATTCCATAGAAATCGATGGACCACTGGTAGATGTCGGACAGTTCAATGGCCAATACCGGATTGATGTTATTGTCCTGCATGGTATTCCATAGCGACGATTTGATGGTTCCCGAAGCTGTTTTCAGTTCGGTTGTAATGGGTTTTTGCCCGGTGTAAACATGCAAGGAGTCCTGTAATTCGTAAACAACGTAGTCGGTGTTGTCAATTTCATAGACAAAGTAAGCCGGGGTTTTTAGACTATCGTTCTTCAGGAAAAAATGGTAGTGGTTTTTGTGCTTAATTCTACGGACATCAAATATCGGTTTTGATTTTCGCGCCAACTGATCGATTGTTTGGTACGAAATATTTTTTTTAACCAGAATGTCAGATAGGTTTTGATTTCGGAGGATTGGTGCCGTTTCAACGGTAAAGGAATCCACCGGAAGGCCAAACATTAAAACCGGCTCGGGAATGGGGATGGGTTCCGGTTCAGGAACCCGATCTGGCTTAGGCTCCGGGGGGCGAACAGCAAACACAACGATCAAACTAATAGCGGCCAGTAAAAAAACAACTTCTGCAATATATTTCTTCATATTAAATTCTCATCTTATCAAATCCTTGCCCGTAAACACCCATCACACTTCCCATGGAAATAAACGCTTCCGGGTCAATCTCTTTCAATTTCCTGAATATCAGGCTGGATTCTCGTTTGCGGACAACGGTCATAACTATTTTTACATTTTCTTTGGAGTACCAACCTGTACCATCCAGAACAGTAACGCCCCGACTGACATTTTTATTGATGTAATCGGCAATTTCTTCAAAATTTCTCGAAAATATAAAAATTTGGGCAGAAGCGTTCGATCCATTTAGAAAAGCATCGATCGTATACGAAACCACCCACATGGAAACGTAGCCGTAAACTAGTTTCCCGGGTGACTGAAAAACAAAATAACTGGAAGCAATGATGATCACATCGCAATACATGATCACACGTCCGGGGCTGATGTTGCGGTATTTGTTGATGATCATGGCAATGATATCGGTGCCGCCGGTGCTGCCTCCGCGGGTAAAGACGATTCCAATGCCTATTCCGCCCATCATTCCGCCCAGAGCAGCCGACAGGAAGGTGTCATCAATCAGCGGCTCTTTAATTAAGCCTGGAGTAATCCAGAACAGCAGGGTTGCCACCAGCATGCTGAAAATGGTTTTGATACCAAAGCTGGCTCCGAGTATTTTTATTGCAATAAGAATCAGAAACACATTAATGACAAAGTAGGAGACGGCCACCGGGATGTGGGTGGAATAAAAAATGACGGCTGAAAGACCACTGATTCCCCCTCCGGTAATTTCGGCCGGAATCAGGAAGATAGTCCAGGAAAGCACGTAAAGTGCCATTCCAAAGGCGATTACCACATAGTCCGTTATGGTAGTTTTCAATTTTGCTTTGTGTTCTCTTGTCATCGTTTTGTCTCCTTTTACCAGTGTTTTGTTCTCCGAAAAATTGGCTGCAAAAGAAAGAGTTTTCGAGGAAAGAAAATATGGGTAAAAGTCACCGTTTAAATAACTGACAAAAAAAAACATCCCGTAAAATATAGGAATGATTGGCAAAAAAAGAGGACTACATCATTTTTTGTCTTCATCCTTGAACTATTACAAAGTTTGTCGTTATTTTTGGACGGCCATATTCGGGATTTTGTCCTTTACGATCACATATTCCCACCTAAAAGACTTGTATTTTTTACCTCTTGAAAGGAGTTGAATTCCTTTAATCGCGCCAAAGGTTCCCAGTGCAGCAATGCTGGCGGTGAATGGAATAAGAAGTAGCGCATAGCTGCCTTCAGATACTGCGACGACTGTTCCGGTAAGCCCTCCTGTACCGGCCCAAATGCCCAACAACGATAGCGCTCCTCCGCCTAAGTTGCTCGCGGATGTTTTTGCACATAACAAATCGACGTGTTCCAGACGTATTGTGTCGGAGCCAATGGTTAGCGCTTCTTTCGAAATGATTTGAAATGTTCCTCTATAGGTTTCACCAAACTTCTTGATGGTAATTTTAGAACCTTCTTCTATCAACCGGTACTGCTCATTTTTAAATTTTTTAACTAAAAGGCCATTGGATGATTGAGCGACTCCCTGCTGTATGAAAAAGAAAAGAAAAGTAAAAATCAAAATTGATGCTTTCATAAATTTAGAATTAGGCGTATTATGTCATTTTCGTTGCTGGATCTTTGTTTAACAGCATTTTGAAGTATGGCATTGATTAGAACATCTTTTGTGCCCAATTGTTTCGGTAGCACGATCAAATTTCAAAGGATATAAAAATGATCAAAAAAAAGGATGAATTCTCATTGAATAATTCATCCTTTTTCGTTTTTTACAGGCCATGCAATTTAGATGACCACGTTGATAATTTTTTTCGGTACGTAGATCACTTTTTTAGGTGTTTTTCCATCCAGCCATTTTTGGGCCAGCTCATTTGTCAGCACGGCCTTTTCGACCTCGTCTTTCGTCAGGTCGAGCGGTAGCTCCAATTTGAAACGCATTTTTCCGTTGAATGAGACCGGGTATTCGTGGGTGTCTTCCACCAGCAAACTTTTGTCGGCAGCCGGCCAGGGTTCGTAAGCCAGTGATTGCTTATTGCCATAAAGGTTCCAAAGTTCCTCAGCCAGGTGAGGCGCATACGGTGATAAGATTTTGGCAAAGGTTTCCGCCGTCGATTTGGTCACTTGTCCTTTTTTGATGCACAGATTGTTGAAAACCATCAAGGCAGAAATGCCGGTGTTGAATTTCAGATTTTCAATGTCATTTCCTACTTTGATAATGGTTTGGTGCAATAGTTTCAATGTTTCCTGATCTTCATCGCCATCAACGACATTGGTAGGATCGGCAAAAAAGCGATTGGCACGGCCCAAAAAGCCGAATACTCCCTTCACCCCGTTCTCGGCCCAGGGTTTGGTGTCGTCTAGCGGGCCCATAAACATTTCGTATAAGCGCAAGGCATCTGCACCGTATTTTTCTACCACATCGTCGGGGTTGATCACATTTTTCAGCGATTTCGACATCTTGGCCACAATCTGGCGGAGTTCTTCGCCGGTTTGTGTGTGGAAGTATTGACCGTCTTTTTCTTCAACTAAATCTGAAGCGACTTTAGCGCCGGTTTTTGTTTCGTAGGCAAAAGCCAGAATCATGCCCTGGTTGAACAGTTTCTTGAACGGCTCATCGGTGGAGACCACACCCAGATCGAACAGTACCTTGTGCCAGAAACGGGAGTACAAGAGGTGAAGCACGGCATGTTCGGCACCACCAATGTACAAGTCAACGGGCATCCAGTAATTTTCCAGCTT
>JAGXIR010000239.1 GCA_024635605.1 Sunxiuqinia sp. | reverse complement strand
CAGTTGTACATCAACAACTACATGTCGTCGCGCCACCACAACGAAGCCTGGGTTGAAGGTGGGTACTTAACCATTGACAACCTGCCATTTCTGCCAGCAGCAGATGATTTAATGGAGTATCTGACCATCAAAGCCGGGGTAATGAATCCGAACTATGGCGACGCGCATTTTTTCCGCAGTAACAACGCCGCTGTAACCAACAACCCATTTGTGGGTAACTGGATTATGGACAACTACACCACTAATCCGGGATTGGAAGTGATGTACCGTAACAAAGGCATGCTCGCTGTGGTGGGAACCAACAATGGCCGTATGAACTACGGACGTGGAAATGACATTGGCGAAGAGCTTGTTTTCCACTGGAAATTGGGTTACGACACTAACATCAACGAAGACTTACGGGTACGAGCAAGCCTTTCGGGCTACCATGTTGGCGAAGGACACAGCGGATCAACCCTTTGGGATGGTGACCGTGCAGGCGCCCGCTACTACAATGTGATGCAACTGGCTTCGGCTGAGGGTGACAACTTCCGTTCGGGACGCTGGAGCCCGGGTGGCGGACAAACCGAGATGAACAGCTACATGGCAAACCTGTTTGTACAATTTCATGGACTTGAGCTGTTTGGAATTTACGAAAACATGAAGGGAGTGAAAGGCGGAAACGACCAGCATTTTACCCAAACTGCCCTTCAGGCCATTTACAATGTTGGCGATTTCTATTTCGGCACACGTTTGAACAAAGTATCAAACAACGATGGTTCTGAAGTGACCCGCACCAATATTGGTGGTGGCTGGAGAATGATTGAGTATATCACCATGAAGCTTGACTATGTGAACCAGGAATATGACGGCCCCGCTCACGGAGCAATTGCTGGCGGAAAATTTAATGGGGTAGTTCTGGAAGCTGCCATTTCATTCTAATAATTTATCAATTGGATCAGGCAGTCCTGTATAAGCGGGGCTGCCTTTTCATTCTTTCAGAAAAAACAATAAAGCACACGATTCACAAAAATGAAAATCCGATTGACATACCTGGCTATTTTATTATTGATGATGTCATTTCAGGCTGCCGGACAAATGGCAGCGATGAAGGAGACGTTCAGCCGGTATATGTTTGATCAGGTTCATATTGTGGGAAAAACCAATGTGAACGATTTTCATATGGAATACCGGGAAAGCGACTTTTGCATAGTCCCCGGCGATTTTGGCAAAGGAAATTCCATGATTGAAATAGAAATTCCTGCCGATCAGATTGAAGCGGATTCAAAAATAATGCTGAAGGACTTCCTTAAATTGATCAATGCTGACAAATACCCGACAATCACCATTGAAATCGACTCAGATGAAATTACGTTTGAAAAAGCGGGCGAGTCAGATCTAAAAAATATTGGCATCAGCATGAATGGCATCACCAAACAGTTTCGAAGCCAAACATATTCTGATGCCTGTTTCGGAAACCAATGGTGCCTTACCGGCAAATTAAAGATAAAATTGACTGATTTTAATATTCAACCTCCGAACAAATTTTTGGGACTGGTGAAGGTTCGGGATGAAATATTTATTAATTTTAGGATTTTATTTTCATAAAAACCAAAAAGATCGACTTTTGAAATTTAGTACCAAAACCCGGTATGGAATTCGTGCGATGCTCGAAATTGCCAAGGACAAATCGCAAAATGGCGTTTTTCAAAAAGACATTGCCGTAAACCAAGGATTATCAGTCAAATACCTCGACCAAATTATTCATGGGCTGAAAACGGCCGGCTTAATCATTAACCTGAAAGGGAAAAAAAGTGGTTACATCCTAACCCGCCCACCAGCCGAAATAACCATGCTCGATATCCACAGTGCATTTGAACCGGGCATTTGTGTGATTGACTGTATGGCCACGGGATTTATCTGCGACCGCAGGGAGATTTGTAAGGTCAAGGGATTTTGGGAGAATTTAAATACGATGGTTATTGACTATTTCAAAAGCATAACATTGGAAGATCTTCGTGATAACAAAGTACCGCTGGACCACTAATAAGCGTTACGAATACAAATTCAGCCATTTGATGGCAGATTCCATTTCCGAAAAAATTTCTGTTTTTATCTTCAACATCGATAATTGATCTTTAAGCAGCATCGCCATAGCAATTCCTTTGGGAGAAACACTCACGTATGCGATTCTAACATCCTCAAATTTTGAAAGATGCTTACGAAGCAGATCAGCGATAGCTTCCAGCTCAGCGGGATTCATACCGGGAGTTGACTCCCGGTGATCGTGCAGAATCTTGATTTTGGCTGGTAATTCCATTTCGCCAAGCACCTTAAAATATTCTTCAAAGCTCTCCAGCTTCGTCTCACCGTTGAAACAGGCTTGAATAATCCCCATTTCTTCTTTTACTGTAAATTTGTTCATCTTAACGCACGCACAATTAGAGTGCAAAACTACCTTTTTTTATTCAAATCCAGTGAGAAAATTGTATTTTGAGTTCGTGAAAAATAAAGGAAATCCATGATTTTCGATGAAAGTTTTTAAATACCCCCGACAGCGAGAATAATGGCAGCGATTTGTACATACCTTTGCGCCTTCAAATTCAACCAATGATTTTATGGGATATTTGTTCAATCCGAAATTAGTTAGTGTTCTCAGACACGGTTACACAAAAAAACAGCTTTCCAAAGATATATTTGCCGGCATTATCGTCGGTATCGTTGCACTCCCGTTGGCGATTGCCTTTGCTGTGGCTTCCGGAGTTTCTCCCGAAAAAGGACTGATCACGGCCGTTGTTGCAGGCCTGCTGATTTCAGCTTTAGGTGGCAGCCGGGTGCAAATTGGCGGCCCAACCGGAGCATTCATTGTCATTGTATATGGCATTGTACAAACTCATGGTCTGGATGGCCTGATCATTTCAACCATGATGGCTGGCGTCTTCCTGATTCTGTTTGGCTTGTTGAGATTGGGTTCGTTACTCAAATTTATACCACATCCGCTCATCGTGGGTTTTACAAGCGGTATTGCCCTGGTCATTTTCACCACCCAGGTAAAGGATGCCCTGGGATTGGAAATTACCAACCTGCCGGCTGACTTCTTACCCAAGTGGGGTCGCTATTTCGCTGAAATAGATTCTTTTAACCCCATAGCTTTGGGAATTACAGTAGTGACTATTCTGATCACCTTGTTTTTCAGAAAAGTAACCAGTAAAATACCCGGCTCCTTCGTTGCTATCATCGTCGTCACCGCGATGGTTCAGTGGCTCGATGTTCCGGTTACAACCATTGAATCTGTTTTTGGCGAAATTCCCAGAAGTTTTCAGCTGGCTTTTCCTTCAATCGAAATCGGCGAGCTGGGCAATTACCTGGCTCCTGCCCTTACCATTGCGCTGCTGGGCGGAATTGAATCGCTGTTATCAGCCGTTGTTGCCGATGGGATGATTGGAGGGAATCATCGCTCCAATACAGAGCTGATTGCCCAGGGAATTGCCAACGTGATCACACCTATTTTTGGTGGAATTCCAGCCACCGGAGCAATAGCCCGTACGGCAACCAATGTCAAAAATGGCGGACGAACCCCTGTATCGGGTATTGTTCATGCCATTACTTTGTTAATCATCATGTTATTTGTCGGCCAGTGGGCCAAACTTATTCCCATGTCGTGTCTGGCCGGAATCCTGATTGTGGTGGCCTACAACATGAGCGAATGGCGCTTGTTTGCCTCTATTTTGAAAGGATCGGGTTTTGATATTTTAATCCTACTGGTCACCTTTTTCCTCACCGTTTTGGTTGATTTAACCTATGCCATTCAAATTGGCATCGTCCTTTCAGCCCTGTTGTTTATGAAACGGATGGCTGATGCCGGAACCAAAACCGAAATGGAAATTGACAGCGATGTTCTTGAAAACTACGGCGCTTTACCGGAAGGTTTGGCGATTTATGAAATCAGCGGACCTTTCTTTTTTGCCTCGGCCAAACAATACAGCGCCACGCTAAAAAGTATTGGACAGCAGTCGAAAGTCCTGATTATCCGGATGCGCCACGTTCCTTTTATCGACTCTACCGGACTGCACAACCTGAAGGATGTCATTAAAGACTTGCACCATTCGCACACAACCGTTATTCTTTCCGGAGTTCGACCGGAAGTATTGAAGGAACTGGAAAAGAATAAGGTTTTGGAACTACTGGATACATCCATGATTCTTTCCACTTTTGATTTGGCCTTGCAGAAGGCAAATGATTTTCTGAAATAAATCGTAGTCGGTTCATCTGATTTGGACGCAACCAATCGCAAAAAAAACGGACAGGCATCCAGCTCTTACTTTTACGGTTCTGTAGCATTCACATGTCGAAAGGAAGAATCATTTCGCCAATAGGCCACAACAATCATCCACGTGGTTTGTTGGTGAAAAAAAATTGTGATGCCAGTAAATATTCCTGAAACAGATCAAAAAAGAGTGGTGATTGTCGGAGCCGGTTTTGCCGGTCTCAAACTGGCCCGAAAACTCTATAAAAAGGGCTTCCAAATTGTGTTGGTCGACCGCAACAACTACCACCAGTTTCAACCACTTTTTTACCAGGTGGCTACATCAGGCTTGGAGCCCAGCTCCATCTCCTTCCCACTTCGAAAAGTCTTTCAGAAGATTAAAAACGTGTATGTTCGCATTGCCGAAGTAGAACGTATTCTTCCTGAAAAAAAGATGATTGAAACCAGCCTTGGAACCATGTGGTACGACTATTTAGTGATTGCCACTGGCGCCGACACCAATTTTTTCGGCAACCAAGGTTTTCAGAATTATAGTATCCCCATGAAATCGGTTTCAGAAGCACTCTACCTGCGCAACCGTATTTTGCTGAATTTTGAAAAAGCGGTCACCCTGCGCGACCGGGAAGAATTACGCCAGCTCTTAAGCGTGCTGGTTGTTGGAGGAGGCCCCACCGGAGTAGAAGTTTGCGGCGCGTTGGCCGAGATGAAAAAATTCATTCTTCCCAAAGATTACCCGGATCTGGACTTTAGCTTGATGGAAATCACGTTGATTGAAGCCGGTCCACATTTACTAAGCGGCATGAGTCGGCAAGCCAGCGACAAAGCTAAAAAATACCTCGAAGAGCTGGGAATCAAAGTACTGCTGGCGCACATGGTAACAAGCTATGACGGCAAAACAGTGACCTTGAAGAATCATGATCCGATTCAGACCAAAACCTTGATTTGGGCTGCCGGAATCCAGGGACAAATGCCGGAAGGAATCAGCTCAGAGAAAATGGAACGTGGAAACCGCATCAAAGTCAATCGCTTTAACCAGGTTGACGGGATGGACAGGATTTTTGCGCTGGGCGATATCGCCTATATGGAAACACCTAACTATTCCAAAGGTCATCCGCAAGTTGCGCAGGTAGCACTTCAACAGGCCAAAATACTGGCCGAGAATCTTACGCGTGAGCAAAACTCGAAGCCCTGGATGGAATTTGAATACAAGGACAAAGGATCAATGGCTACTGTTGGACGAAACCGTGCTGTGGTTGATTTACCTTTTATCCGATTTAGCGGATCATTGGCGTGGCTTACCTGGATGTTTGTCCACCTGATGTCGATCGTTGGTGTCAAAAACCGGCTGCTGATCTTCATCAACTGGCTGTGGAAGTATTTTACTTTTGATCAATCGCTTCGACTCATACTAAAAGCATCGGGCGATAAGGTTCAACCTAACCAAGCCCCTCCGGCGAAACAGGAAGATCAATGTAAAACGTAGTCCCTCCTGTTTTGGTACTCGAAAAGCCGACAACCCCCTGTAAATACCTCTCTCCCAGCAACTTCATACTGTAAGTGCCAATCCCCCTGTTTTGACCTTTGGTAGAATATGAGCGCTGAAAAATCTGCATTTGAACATCGCGTGCCATGTAAGTATTGTTGAATACACTAAACCGGACATGATCTCCATAATCCTTTGCTGTCAGAACAACAGTATCCCCACTGCGTATAGCCTCCATTGCATTTTTAACCATATTAACCAACACCCTCGTTAACAGGGTCTTATCGGTTAATATTTCTTTACCTATCGCTTCGTTGACAACTTTCGTTTGTTTTTCTTGAGCTACCACATGAAAACGAACCTGGTTGGTCAGCTTATTGAGCAGCCCGTCTATATTAACTGAGGAGAAATATGGCTGCAACTCCCCTAGTTCCGCTTTCATCATTTGCTGCTGACCTTGAATCTCATCAATAATTTGCCCAGTCAGTGAGCTGGCAATCTCCAGAAAATTTTCCTTTTTATCGTCTGAAAGTCCAGGCAATAATTCTAAAACACCACTTAGCCCGCCTGCCATATTTAACACATCGTGAAAAAAGATACGCTCCAACAAGACTTTTCGTTTATATTCAGTGATGTCTTCGATCGATACAATCAAATATTTTTTTTCGAATTCAATTGGTGTAGCGGTTACTTGTAGATCAAGCTGCAACGTTTCATTGTCTTTCTGAGAGGTTATTTTGCACTCCCGAACAATTTTCATTGATTGCTTCCACGCTTGATCAAAAGCAGTTTTAGCACCACAGTATTCACATTTCTCAGTAGTTCCGCAACCTCCTGTATCATTGACTGCATTCACGCAATTGAAAATTTCGCCAGGACGTACTTCCAACACGTGTTCTTCCAAATCGAGATTATACTTTTCCAACATGGCATCGTTCGAAAACACCACTTGATTCCGATCATTCAGGATGCAAATAACGGAGGAAAGCGAGGAAAGTATATCTTTGATGTACTGTATGCTTGTTATTTCAACTTTGCTTTTGAGTATTTCTTCAAAAGATGCCCGCGCTACGTTACCATTCATTTTCGTTCGCTTATAGTGGCTCACAAGATACGAAAATCCTCCATTTTGCCATAAAAAGTTCCAGATATGAACAATGTGCAAATAAAATTACAATTTGAATGACGCGAGAGAAGAAAAAAAAGCTACTCTCCAAATAAATTACCCCCCTGACATTCAGCCATAAAAAGGACAAATACCATTTTTTTATTGTTTAAAATCCTGTAAATTAATACCATCTTAAAAGCCTGATTATGACAATTCTTTTTCTATGCTCCGGCAAAAGCTCCTGTAAAAGTTTAATCGCAAAGACCATTATGGAGTCGATGGATTCAAAACATCGGGTTCTTTCAGCCGGAATCAGTCCGGTGAAAGAAATCAACCCATTAACCATCCAAGTAATGAAAGAGATTGGCCTGCCAATGAAGCTTGCCGACCTTCAGCCGCTGGCAGAACTAAAAAATGAGCAGATCGACTACCTGATTACAGTTGGAGAGCACACAAAAGAGGAGTTTCATCACCTGCCCATTTCTTATGGGAACAAATTACACCTTAGCTTTAACAACCCGGATAAGCCCAGTTCCCGATATGACAGTCAACTGGATGCTTACCGGCATTTGCGCGATGAAATCAGGACGGAGCTCGACTACTTTTATCACCGGATTTTAAAAGAAAAGGCTGCCAATTAGCAGCCTCCAATGAGTGTAGATCGTGTTGGGGAAATCACTCCATTGTTGATTCCACCTCTTCCGGGCTAATCGGAATCCGTTCTCCAATCAATTCACAACCTGTTTCAGTAATCAGTAAGTCGTCTTCCAAGCGAATTCCTCCAAAACTACGATAGGCTTCCAGCCGATCAAAATTGATAAACTCGTGGTTTATTTTTTCCGCCTTCCATTGGTCGATTAAGGCAGGAATAAAATAGATGCCCGGTTCATTGGTAATCACAAAACCGGTCTGCAACTTTCGCCCAAGACGTAACGAAGCCGTGCCAAATTGATTAACTGGCCGGATCTCATCGTCATAGCCCACATAAATTTGGCCGAGGTCTTCCATATCATGCACATCCAGTCCCATCATGTGGCCTAAGCCGTGCGGCATAAACAATGCGTGAGCACCGGCCAGAATTGCTGCATCCACATCACCCTTCATCAGCCCCAACGCTTTCAGTCCCGAAGCAATCACTTTGGCAGCTTCCAGATGGATGGATAAATAACTGACTCCCGGTCTCGCCAACTGGGTAGCCAGGTCATTCGCTGCCAAAACAATCTCATAAATCTCGCGCTGTTGCGGGCTGAACTTACCTCCAACCGGCGAAGTCCGCGTAAAGTCGGAAGCATAGTGCATGCTGGTTTGTGCTCCCGCGTCAACCAACAAAAGCCGGCCTTTTTCCAGCATGTTGGAATGATCATGATTATGCAAGGTCTCGCCGTTCTGCGACAGGATAATTGGAAATGACGGAGGATTGCCATTCGCCAGCGAAATCCCTTCAATCGTTCCTGCAATCTTTTGCTCCCAGATGCCGGGCATTGCCATTTTCATGGCCGCAACATGCATTTGATAACCAGCGTCTGCGGCTTTTTTCAGTTCTTCAATTTCACCGGAATCTTTGATGGACCGCAAGCTGACAATCGTCTGGATCAACTCTAAAGATGCAGCGGTCTTCTGCTTCGAAGGAACCACCCCAGTCAATTCATGCAACAGCAACTGGTTTTCGGCCCGGTATGGCGGCGTAAAATGGATCTTCCGCCCACGCTTCACTGCTTCACCAACTTCTCTGAACAACTTTTCATAAACCATCGCTTTTTTAACGCCAACCCTGGCCGCTTTTTCCTGCATGCTTTCCTGTGGCCCCATCCAAATAATATCATCCATGGAAAAATCATTACCAAAGAGCATCTCTTCACCTGAATCGACATCAATTAAACCAGCTAAGTTTTGAAAATCAAGTCCGAAGAAATATAAAAACGTACTATCCTGTCTGAAGTGATACGTGTTATCCTTGTAATTCATCGGTGTGTCCGAATTTCCCAGGATCAGAATCACTCCTCCACTAACTTTCTCTCTTAACTGACGACGTCTTTGAATATAAATCTCTCGATTAAACATGGCTTGATTTTTATAATAATTTAAACGAATTCGAAAGGTAACTACAATTCGGCTTTGTGCTTATGATTTTTGGCAAGACTCCCGATAAATTACAAAAAAAAGTTGAGCTTTTTCCTACTTACAAACATATAACTGATTTATTATGAATTCGTAAAACTGAATAAACTACAAAATCAAATGTCATGGAAAACTCTCTGCTTAATTATATGAACAAGCGATTCGGCGAAATTTCGCCAGCACGCCATCCGCAAAGCCATGTTGCAGGTCCGTTGATCACCATCTCAAGACAAGTAGGTTGCGGCGGCGTTAAAATTGCCCGCAAGCTTGCTGAAGCTTTAAATGAATTTGTTATTTGCAAAAAGTGGCAGGTAATCAGCAAAGAAGTGTTACACGAAAGCGCCCGGCAGCTGCAGCTGGATCCTCAAAAAGTCAACCGGCTGTTTACCCGCGATGAGCACACCACTTTTGATGAGAT
>JAGXIR010000238.1 GCA_024635605.1 Sunxiuqinia sp. | reverse complement strand
ATGACAAAGAATATATTAAATTGATACAGAATAAGATAAATCGAAGACCAAGAGAAAAACTGAAGTTTCAAACTCCTTCTAAAATATTTTTTGCAGCTTTGAATTGATTTGTCGCATTTGTGACTTGAATCTACGACTTGAATATTTTAATACCTTACAAGAATTTATAGTACATTTATGTGAATTTTCAATGTAAACAACGGTAAAACAAGTGCAAAAAAAATCAACAAAAACAATAAAGAGAAAACCCACGGATTCGGATACCAACCTATTCCCGATAGTCGGTATTGGGGCATCGGCCGGAGGCCTTGAAGCTTTTGAACAATTTCTGGTTAAGGTGCCCGAGAACAGTGGGATGGCCTATATCTTTATTCAGCATCTGGATCCTACACAAAAAGGCATGCTGCCAGAGTTGCTTCAACGGGTTTCCAAAATACCTGTTATACAGGTTAAAGACGAAATGACCGTTAAGCAAAATTGCGCCTATGTTATCCCTCCAAACACGAGCATGTCGATTTTAAAAGGAGTGCTTTACCTGTTTGAACCGATGGAAGCAAGAGGACTTCGGCTACCCGTTGATTTCTTTTTTCGATCGCTTGCACTCGATCAAAAAGAACGAAGTGTCGGCATCATTCTGTCGGGAATGGGATCAGATGGAAGTATCGGACTACATGCCATAAAAGAAAACAACGGAATCGTCATGGCTCAAGACCCTGCGACGGCCAAATTCGACAGTATGCCCCGTAATGCGATCGATTCGAAGATCATCGATATTGTTGCCCCTGCCGGAGAGTTGCTCACAAAGCTCATGGATCTTATTAAGCACATCCCTACCCTTAATTCAGACTCGGAAATTGAGATTGGAGAAAAAAGCGCGCTCGACAAAGTTACTATTCTATTGCGCACCCAAACCGGAAACGATTTTTCGCTTTACAAGAAAAACACCTTGTACCGACGCATTGAAAGGCGAATGGGTATTCATAAAATAGACCGGGTTAATTCCTATGTTCACTTTTTACAGGAGAACCCTGCCGAAATAAATATTCTTTTCAAGGAACTGTTGATTGGCGTTACCAACTTCTTCCGCGACCCCCATGTTTGGAAAAAATTGAAGGAATCCATCTTACCTGCTATTATTGCCAACGCAAAAGACGGATTAATTTTAAGGGCCTGGGTTCCCGGATGCTCTACCGGAGAGGAAGCCTATTCACTGGCCATCGTCTTCATGGAAGTGCTGGAAAAAGCCAATAAAAACGGTGGTATTACCTTGCAAATATTTGCAACCGACCTCGATGAAAGTGCAGTTGAGACCGCCCGAAAAGGACTGTTCCCCGCAAACATTGAAACCGATGTCTCTCAATCGCGCTTGAAGCGGTTTTTTGTTAAAACCGAAGACAGTTACCGGGTCAAGACTGAAATTCGGGAGATGATTGTGTTTGCAAAACATAACATTATTATGCACCCGCCTTTCACTAAAATAGACTTTCTAACTTGTCGCAACCTGCTGATCTACCTGGACAGTGAATTGCAGAAAAAGCTGATTGGCTTATTTTATTACAGCCTTAATCCGGACGGTTTGATGCTGCTTGGCAGCTCCGAATCGCTTGGGACACAAAGTTCGCTTTTTATCGCAATTGATTCAAAATTGAAAATATACAAACGTTCCAACACCACGTTAAGACCCGAACTCCTAGATTTCCCGTCTTCTTTTTCGCGTGCAAATAGGAGCAATACTGAAAACCAAATGCCAGCCAAATTACCTGTAAATATTCAAACACCTGCCGAGCAACTGTTGTTACAGCAGTTTTCGCCTCCAGCTGTTTTGGTCAACGAAAATGGCGACATTGTGTACATCAGCGGACGAACGGGGAAATACCTCGAACCCGCAGTCGGCAAGGCAAATCTGAACATTTTCGCCATGTTGCGTGAGGGTATACGCAACGAATTTCCGCTTGCCTTCCGTAAAGTACTTACATCCAAAAGGCAAGAAATCCTGCACCACATCAAAATAGGAACCAATGGCAGCTCACAAACCTTAGATGTCACCATTCAATGGATTGAAAAACCTGATTCGTTAAGAGGAATGGTGATGGTTGTATTTACTGACGTACACGAAATTTACAGCACTAAGCCAAAAGCCGGCCGAAAGGCTATCGATAGTCGCAAACAATCGGCCTTGGAAAACGAACTGCAACACACGCGCGAGTCGATGCAGGGCACGCTTGAAGAAATGCAGACTTCGCAGGAAGAATTAAAATCCACAAATGAAGAATTGCAATCGACAAACGAAGAGCTGCAATCGGCCAATGAGGAACTGACCACCTCGAAGGAAGAAATGCAAAGCCTGAACGAAGAACTACAAACGGTAAACGCCGAATTGCAGTCGAAAATTGACGATTATTCGAGGGTGAACAACGACATGAAAAATCTGCTCAACAGTACCGATATTGCAACCATGTTTCTCGATAAAGAACTGAATCTCCGCCGCTTTACCGACCAGACCACCAAAATTTTCAAACTCATAAAAAGCGACATTGGCCGGCCATTTACTGATCAGGCTTCGGACCTTAATTATCCTAACCTGGCTGATGACGCACGCGAAGTTTTACGCACACTCGTTTTCATACAGAAACAAATTTCGACAAAAGACGGGCGGTGGTTTTCCATTCGCATTATGCCCTACCGCACACACGACGACCGGATTGATGGCCTGGTCATCACCTTCATCAATATATCCGATCTCAATCAGATGGAAGTTAGATTACTGGAAGCTGAAAAGTTGAACCGTTTGCTGTTGGATTCGGTATCGGATGTAATTATTAAACTTTCAACCGAATTTAAAATTGTCGAGTTTAACCCTAAAGCAGAACTGTTTTTTGGAAAGACAAGAACGGAGGTGGCCAATCAAAATTTCATCCGGCTATTTATTCCGCTACCGGAACAAAAAAAGATTAAAAAAGACCTGAACCGTTTACTCGGCGAATCAAAAGATAGCAAGTTGAAAATGCAGGTTTTAGCAGCCAGCGATAACAAACCAACAATTGAATGGTCCGTAAACGTCTTACTCAATCAGCAAAAAGAACCCACAGGGATGATAATAACTACTAAAGAATAGCGATATGCAGTATGAAGAGCCGGATTTAACCGATCCCCGAAAACTACGCCAACAAGCCGAAGAAAAATTGAAGGCGAAACAAGAAAAAGCCGGATTTGAAGACCTTGATGCCTCCAGGCTTGTGCACGAGTTGCAAGTGCACCAGATTGAATTGGAAATGCAAAATGAAGAATTACGCCAGGCTTACGATACAGCTGAAACCGCCCTGAAAAAATACACCATGTTGTACGATCTGGCCCCCATGGGCTATTTCACACTCGATAGCAATGGCAGTATTTGCGAACTGAATTTCACCGGCGCCGACCTGTTGGATGACAAACGCTTCAAACTGATAAACAGCAACCTGAAATTATTCATTTCCGAAGATTCGCGGCCCGTGTTTAACGATTTTTTTAAGAAGGTTTTTAGCAGCCATGCTAAAGAATCGTGCGAAGTGATGCTCGGGTACGACAATAAGCCGTTATGCCAGGTTTACATGGAAGGTATTGTTACCGACGAAGACCAGAAATGTCTGTTGTCGGTAATTGATATTTCCGCTTTCAGGAGGTAATTATTTGTTGAACGTTAGTTCCCTTTTATTAGTTCTTGAAAACAAGTAAATTTAAACGACTATTTATCTTCGGATCGGTTAAAATTAACCTAAAAGCACATACAGGATGAAGCTCCACATCAGAAATATGGTCAGTAATCGATGTAAAATGATCGTGAAGGCAGAACTTACGAAGCTTAGCCTCCATTACATCCTTATAGAACTGGGCGAAGTTGAAATTATGGAAAGCCTCACGACTGAAGAGCTGGCTCAGCTAAACAATGGCCTGAAAGAATCGGGGCTTTCAATAATTGAAGATAAGAAGGGTATCCTGATTGAGCGAATAAAAAATATCATTATTGAGTTGGTTCATCATTCAGAAGAACAAATCAAGGTCAATTTTTCTGACTACTTAAGCGAAAAACTAGAGTACGATTACACCTACATGTCCAACATTTTCAAAGAAAACCAAGGGATTACGATCGAACATTTTTTGCTCAGCCACAAAGTGGAGCGCGTAAAAGAATTGTTGGTTTACGACGAACTTAATGTCACCGAAATAGCATACAGAATGAACTACAGCAGCGTAGCCCATTTGTCGAATCAATTTAAGAAACTTACCGGGCTGACTCCTTCGCACTACAAGCACCTCAAAATTAAACGCAACCCCCTCGAAAATATGTGAATGTTGTAACTCTTTTCAAAAGTTGTGTAAGAGTTAATCAGATCAATGGTTCTACCTTCGGATAAGATAAATTGGTAATCAATCACCTAATATTTTAACCTATGAAGAACATTTTATTTGCAATATTAATCGCCTTCCTTTTAGGAGCATGCGCGATGAACCTGGTAACAGGGCGCAACCAACTGAACCTGGTTCCGGAATCGGAACTACAATTGATGGCCACGAACCAGTACGCTACTTTTTTGGACGAGAATAACACGTTAAACTCCAGGAACAGCAGTGCAGCAATGGTCGACCGTGTTGGTGCGCGTATTGCCAACGCTGTTACGCAGTATTATAACGGTAAGGGACAAGGATCAGTACTGGAAGGGTACCAATGGGAATTCAACACCATTGCCAGCGACGACGTTAATGCCTGGTGTATGCCCGGAGGAAAAGTGGTTGTTTACACCGGCCTGTTGCCTGTTACCCAAAACGAAACAGGGCTTGCCATTGTGATGGGGCACGAAATTGCCCACGCCATTGCCAAGCATGGCAGCGAACGGATGAGCCGGGCAATGGTCCAGCAATTGGGAGGAGCCGCTTTGGAAGTCGCGCTATCGCAAGAACCACAGCAGACCCGTGATTTGTTCATGATGTCGTATGGCATTGGCAGCCAGCTTGGAGCCATGTTGCCCTGGTCACGTCAGCAGGAAACTGAAGCCGATCAGTACGGATTGATATTCGCCGCTATGGCTGGTTACGATCCTCGTGAAGCGATTCCATTTTGGCAACGAATGTCGGCTGCAGGCGGAGCAAAGCAACCTGAATTTTTAAGTACCCACCCGTCTGATAATACACGGATGAGAAAGCTAAATCAGTTTATGCCTGAGGCGTTGAAATACTATGCTACAAGCAAATAATTCTACTTTAACAGATTAAGGTTTGCGTTCGATTTTTCTCCTGATTTACCCCAACCCTAAAGGGTGTCAGGAGAAAAATCTGGCTGTTCCCTTTAGGGTGCAGGGGAAAAACAGCCGGATTTTTCGAAAGTGTCAAAGTAGAACTAATCAGAAATCAACACCATCGGTATTCAAAGCAATCATGGTCTGCGATACAAGTCTGCAATTAATTGAAAAAAGCCTTGTTAAGAACATTGACTATGTCTTTGCACGCTCAATTCAATTTGAGCCGGCTTTTTTTTGTTGTCAAACACCGGATCAGTTGATATTGTTATGGTGGAATTCAAGACAATGCAATAGTTGTGTGTTCGCTTAAAAAACCGAACTGACCGAAACAATTCGAATTTAAGTTTCTAAATATAGAAACATTATTTATCTTTGTGACGTTTAATACAACAGCATTGCATGAAATATTTTGAAACAAGATTTTTAGAAGAAGCAGAGGAGTTCATTTCAAAACTTGACCCGAAGACAATCAAAAAGATCTTTTACAATATTGACCTTGCTGAACAGACAAATGACCCAAAACTTCTAAAAAAACTTCAAAATGATATTTGGGAGTTTCGGACAAAATACGCAGGACTTCAAATCAGACTTCTTGCATTTTGGGACAAGACAGACAATAAAGAAACTTTGGTAATTGCGACCCACGGTTTCCTAAAAAAGGTTGACAAAGTGCCAAAAAACGAAATCGATCGAGCGATAAGATTGAAAGACAATTATTTCAATAACAAACAGAAAAAATAACGATATGGCAACTAAAGAAATAAAGACTTATTCGCTTGCCGAAATGAAAGACAAGTACATCGGTAAAGTTGGGACCACTGACCGGGACGAATACGAATATGAACTTCGTATGGACGTTCTGGGAAAAATGATTAAAACAGCAAGACAAGAACGACATTTAACACAAGAAGAACTTGGCAAACTTGTAGGAGTTCAGAAAGCTCAAATTTCTAAACTTGAGAGTAGTGCCAACAGTGCGACAATTGACACCCTTTTGAAAGTTTTTAAGGCCCTAAAAGCAGAGATTAATTTTAACGTAAAACTTGAAGACAACTTTGTTAAACTCGTCTGATAGAAAAGAAAGCCGAACGCACAATAACACCTATAACAGATCAATTGAACCCCTGACCGGGGTTCTTTCTCGTCAGCGCCAACTTAATTTCCGTAGGTTTCACCTACGGCTATTATTATTGAATCCGGCGACTGCCGGATTCCTTTGCCTCCCCAAGAATTTGAATTGATCCGAAATATCGCGTCAACGAAATAGAACGGGTGCTGGTTTCCCAATCTCAAAATCTTGAAAGCCAAAATCATCCGTTGAAAATGAGTTGATCTTAAGAATGTTTTGTCCGATACCGGGAATTTTAGGATAAAATGAGATGGAAATTTGAAAGGCATTCATGACCAGGTGCTCATTCTTGATTAAAACACCTACGCCTAATTGCGAATAAAGCTTGCTGTTCTTAAAATCCATCCGTTCGTTGCCAAGCATTCCCGCCGAATAGTTGACAAAAGGGCCAACCCGGAACCCAATAAAATCCCACGGAGCATAGGACTGTGTTTGGAGTGTGAACAAGAGCCGGCTGGCACCGGTCAGCTCGCGACTGCGGAACCCACGCAATCCATTATCCTCATTGAGCGTCAAACTATCCAACGATAAGCGGTTGATTCCAACGGTAAGCTGGGGCTTGACAAAATGTCTGAATTTCCAACGGCCAATTTCAATCAATCCTGTAAAATAATTGACATCCAATTTAATCACGCCCTGATCGGCATGCGACGCACGAACAAACGTTCCCAATTCGATATTGGAACTGAAAAATCCCCACCGAAAATAGTCGCCTATGGAAACCCGTCCACCAAAATAAAACCGGTTGATCGAGTTTTTTTCCTGATAACCGCCGGTTAGGTTGTACACCTTCCCGACAGGAACATCTTCCGTAATTCCAAATTTGAAAATGTATTTGTCCTGTACATACCTTCGCGCGGAAACGCCAATACTTCCCAAATAAAAATTCTCATCCGAGTGAAAATGCTGCGGATCGACCGTTTCATCAGGTTTCTCCAAATAACGAACACGCAAAAAGCGGATGGTCGATATCCAATTCGTCCCGCGCCGATAGGCTGGATTGATTTTATTTAATTGAATAGCACCTCCCGCCCAATAATCCTGGGCGTTAAATTTAAAGTGGTTTTGCCGGTAAAGCTCATCGCTTGTGAGAATTGAGTCGTCATGAAACTGTTGCATGAATTGAACACCGGCAGCCCATCTGGCAAACGGCGAAAAAAACGGGCGTTCAATCGTCAGGCTCTTGTTGAAATAGCGATCACCGTTAATGGCGTAGTCCAATGTTACGCTAACGTAGGTGTTTTTAATATTCGGAATGGAGTAGCTGGTGTGGTACGAATAATCGTCTTTGGTGTAATTCCGGGCAATCTCATTTTGAAATTCGTGGCCCAACCCTAAAACATTTTCATCAGTAAAACCAATGGTGGTGTGCGAAGTTGACGTTGAGAAGCTGGGAATAATACTCCAAATATCCAACGCACGAATATAAATATCGACTGAATCGGAGCCCGGGGGTGTCGATTCCACATAAAAGGCAACATCGCGGATGTACTTTCTGCTGCGGACCAATCGTTCAGATTCTCTCACCAGCCGAGAATCAAAAACCTGGTTTTGATGGATCAGCAACAAGTTT
>JAGXIR010000237.1 GCA_024635605.1 Sunxiuqinia sp. | reverse complement strand
TGATTGTTTTGGAAAACCGAAACCCGCTCAAAACCATCAGCTGGATTTTGGTTTTGGTTACTTTGCCCGTTCTCGGAATAATCATCTATTTGTTTTTCGGGCAAGAGTACCGGAAAAAGAAAATGTTTTCTAAAAAAGGCTTGTATTATCTCGAAACACTTCGCAAGCAAACCCAGAACCAGCTGCGCACGTTGCCCGAAAACGGGCATTTGTTTGAGGAGAAGGTGCTGGGCAAGCGCCACCTGATCAACCTGATGTTGTCGAACTCAAACGCCCTGCTGACCAGTAACAACGAAATCACCATCCTGAAAAACGGGCACGAAACCTTTCCGGCCATTTTTCAGGCTATCGAACAGGCGAAACATCACATTCATCTCGAATATTATATCATTGACAATGATGAACTGGGAGGACAGCTCAAAGATTTGCTCGTTCGAAAGGCTCATGAGGGCGTTGAAGTCCGCGTGATTTTCGATGATGTGGGCAGCTGGCAGTTGCCGAAGAAATACATTCACGAGTTGCGCGATGCCGGGGTGAAAATCGATTGTTTTATGCGGGTTCGCTTTCCAATGCTCACTTCGCGGGTGAATTACCGGAACCACCGTAAAATTGTTGTCGTTGACGGAGAGGTTGGTTTTACCGGCGGACTGAATTTTGCCGACCGGTATATGTATGGCACCAAAGTGTTGGGCCGGTGGCGCGACACCCACCTGATGGTGAAAGGTAGCGGCGCCACGTCAATGCAGATCGTGTTTATGGCCGATTGGTATTTTGTGTCGAAGGAGATTCTGAAAGGGGAACGGTACTTTCGGTCGTTACCAAAAACCGAAGGCCAGCTGATGCAAGTGGTGTCGAGCGGGCCCGACTCGGATTGGGAAAGCATCAGTCAGGCTTATTTCTCCGCCATTGCCTCGGCCAGCGATCGTGTTTATATTGCCACGCCTTACCTGATCCCCACGTCGGAAATTATTTTTGCCATGAAAACCGCCGCGCTGGGTGGAATTGATATCCGGGTGCTTTTGCCCGGAACATCAGATACTTTTTTCCCCAAGTGGGGAACCGATTCGTATGTGGAAGAGCTGCTCGAAGCGGGTGTCAAAATCTACCGGTATAAACCGGGATTTACCCACAGCAAGCTGGCAGTGGTCGATGGAATTTTCTCAACGGTTGGTACTGCAAACCTCGATTTCAGGAGCCTGGAGACCAACTTCGAAGTGAATGCCATGATTTATGATGAGGCGATTGCCGGCCAGTTGGAAAGCTATTTTCTGGACGATTTGGCCCATAGCGAACAACTCGTGCTGAGCGAATGGCAGCAACGCAGCAAGTACCGGAAAACCATGGAGTCATTCGCCCGGATCTTGAGTCCGATGCTGTAGAAAAGAATCCAAATGATCTTGTTGACAAAGAACCTGCGATGATCGCTATTCCGTCAAAATAAATTTTCGGCTGCTCGCATTTCCGGCAGTTGGAAAATCATCCGGGATTGGCTGAGTGACTTTTCCTGTCGCAGCCCACTCTACGCCACGCGTAAATGAAATGATAAACCCGACACCTTCACAGGAGTAATCGTCGTGTCCCAACGTGGTATGAAAAACCCTTCCCTGTCCGTAGTCTATCACCATGAGAATGGGTTCGTGGCGATCGGTCGGCGCCTTACCTGATTCATCTTTTCCGGTGGCTAAAATCGTCATGTTCTCTGCTGGCCCCCTTAGTTTGGCGTAGCATTCATCTTTCGTTGTCATCCATTCTGTTGGCATACCCGCTGTAATCGGATGGTCTTTGACACGAACAGTAATCGGTATCAGGTGCTGTGGCCCGTGAGATCCGGCAGAACCAGGTGTGTGATCATGAACAAGTTCTCCCTCGTTGGTATAATAAACGTAGGGGCCATCTTTTTCATTCCGGTCTCCCCAGCCACCCAAGCCAATCATTTTGTTGTATTCGTGCCAGCTTGGAAATGAATTATCTGCAGCATGTACAGAAACAAAGCCGCCGCCGGCGTTCATGTAGTCTTCCAGTTTTTTTTGGGTGGCTTTGGGCCAGTCGGCTGCCCGCCAGCCAAAGTTTGAAATCACAACATCGTATTGATCGAAGCTGGGTGAGAAATCAGGATCGGTTTTTGGATCTCTCAGGTCTTGTGTCTCGCCCACATTGGCTAGGGGCAGAAAGGCCTTTTCGCGCTCCGCTTTCCACGTGTAAAAGGTTCGGTTGATATCAACTTCAAATAAACCGGTTTCTTCCAGGTATTGCTTCATCATGATGGTTGATTTGGGCCAGACCTCATGATTGTTTTGGCCGTCAATGATCAGCGCCTTAAGCTTGGCAGCTTCCGTGGTTGAGGATAAAGCGAAAATGCAGATTGTAATGAATAGCGAAATTTTTATCGTTCTCATGGGATCAATTGTTAGTCGTAAATCGTTGTTGCAACAAATATATCATTTTTTATTCAAGGCCGACCTCGATCTGTTGAGTGGACGGAACGGACTGCCAGATAACTACTTGGAGAGTTTTCATCACGTATACTTATTTTTTTTAGCGCATAAATGCCTGACCTTGACTTCTCAAGCTGCGCTTTAGTCACAAATATGGTGGTATTGCCGTGTGGCTTTAGCCAACGGATTACAGAAGCAACACATAAAAAGGCTTTGGCCGCATCAGCGAATGAGGCTAAAGCCTCGATTAAAAGCAGCGCAGATTGCAGCCCGTTGGATAAATCCAACGGAAACACCGGAGGTCCGTGCGCAATTTGGCTCACGGAGAAGTGGGGGACTTTGCAGCAATTAAAATCATCTGTCAGGAGCAATTATCGTCTGGGTAAAATAATTTGTTTTTAACGAATAATGAATCGATTATTTACGTACAATTGTACCGAAAAGCATTTTAGATTCAATGTCTTCAAAAGACTGATCATTAGGGGATCATCCGTTGGTTAGTCGCACAGAAAGTTGAATCGTATTTAAGAATAACTCATTAGAATATAGATTGAAAATAAACTATGCAATCCACATTAATTCTACTGGATTCGGTAACCCAATGGAAACCCTATTACGAAACGGAGACCATTACCACTGCTGCAGATTACCTGCAGGACGAAGATTTAAGTAATAAGCCGCTTTTGGTGATTAACCTCTGCGAAAAGCTCAATTATCACTCCGAAGGTTATTACTGTTCGCTGCTGGCTCAGGCGAGGGGGCACAAGGTGTTACCCGATGTTGACGTGTTGAACCGGATTGAAAGCGGCGCAATCGCACGGCTGGATGACAGTTTGCAGAAAATAACCTATCGCTGGATTCAGTCGCTGAACCAGCCGGAGCAGGAACTCATCACGCTGGATATTTATTTTGGAACCTGCAACGTGCCCGAAATGAGCAAAGTGGCTCGCTTTATCTTTGAGCATTTGCCTTGTCCGGTTTTGCGGGTATTTTTTGCCAACCGCCCCAAAAACCAGATTGAAACCACCCGGCCTCTAAGTTTGAACGAACTGAGCGATGAACAGCAGGATTTGTTCGCCCAGGCATTGGATAATTTCAGCAAGAAGGTTTGGCGTCAACCTCGTTCGCATAAATCGGCCCGATTCGACCTGGCTATTTTGTACGATCCGGCGGAGCAACTTCCGCCAAGCAACCGCGCCGCACTCAATAAATTCCTTTCGCAAGCTAAAAAAATGAACATCAATGCCGAGCTGATTACTGAAGATGACACCATTCGTTTGCTCGAGTTCGATGCTTTGTTTATTCGCCAAACCACCGCGCTGAACCACATTACCTATCGCCTGGCACAGCAAGCCCGGCAGGCCGACATGGTGGTGATTGACGATCCCTTGTCCATTATTCGCTGCACCAATAAAGTGTATTTGAAAGAATTGCTGGAACGCGAAGGTGTTCCGACTCCCAAGTCAAAGTTGATTTTTAAAAATAACCTCATCTCGTTCAGCGATATTGAAACGTTCCTGGGTAATCCTATCATTCTAAAGGTGCCGGATGGCTCTTTTTCCGTGGGCATGCACAAAGTGAAGAATGAAGAGGAGTACCTCATGGCATTGGATGTACTTTCTGAAAAAACATCCGTGTTTCTGGCTCAGGAGTTTATGCCCACCAGCTTCGACTGGCGTATTGGCTTGCTCAATGGCGAGGTGTTGTATGCCTGTAAATATTTTATGGCGCGCGGGCACTGGCAAATCTACAACCACCAGGACAACGGTAAAACCAAGTCGGGCGCTTATGACTCGGTGCCCATTGCCAAAGTTCCGAAGCACGTCATTCGCAATGCGGTCAGAGCGGCTTCGCTGATCGGAAAAGGCTTGTATGGTGTTGATCTGAAAGAGCTGGAAGGCCGTTCGGTGGTGATTGAAGTGAACGATAACCCATCAATTGACCAGGGCGTGGAGGATGCCATTTTGGGTGATGAGCTGTACCGCCTGATTTTACGTGAATTCTTAGATCGTTTGGAACAAAAACGCCGTTAATATGGAAACTGCAAAAGTAATGATCAGGCTGGCAACAAAAGCCGATACACCGGAATTGTATCGTGTGGAACAACGTTGTTTTGATGCGGAGAGCTTTTCAAGGCGACAGGTCAACTACCTGGCCGTGCAATCGTCGGGTTCTTTCTGGGTTTTAACGGAGGATGAAAAAATTGCCGGCTTCATCGTTCTGCTGCAACGTGCAAACAGCCGGGCTTTACGGGCGTATTCGCTGGCTGTTGCACCCGAATTTCGTGGAAAGAAGTATGCCCAGCAATTGATGCAAAAGGCTGATCAGCAGGCACAAGAACTGGGTAAAGACCGCCTGTACTTGGAAGTAAGTGAACACAACCACGGAGCCATTCAACTGTACCGGAAATTGGGTTTTGAGTTGACCGGAATCCGTCCCCGCTATTACCGCGATGGCAGTAACGCTTGTTTGATGGAAAAGAAGGTGGAGGATTAATCTACGATAGGTTCAACTGATGGTAAAATCAGGATGAGCGTGTTGGTATTTGCCAATTTCAAAATCCCCTAAAAATATTAACTTTGTGCCCTGAAATTACAGATTGATTTTATGACAGACAACAGGTACATGGCACGGGGCGTTTCGGCATCGAAAGAAGATGTCCATCAGGCCATTAAAAATATCGACAAGGGGTTGTTCCCCAACGCATTTTGCAAAATCATTCCCGACGTACTGGGGGGCGATCCGGATTGGTGCAACATTATGCATGCCGATGGTGCCGGAACCAAATCGTCGTTGGCCTACCTGTATTGGAAAGAAACCGGCGATATTTCGGTGTGGAAAGGAATTGCCCAGGATGCGCTGATCATGAATATCGATGATCTGCTTTGCGTGGGGGCCACCGACAATATTTTGCTGTCGTCAACCATTGGACGGAACAAAAACAAAATTTCGGGCGAAGTGATTGCCGCGATCATCAACGGAACCGACGAACTGTGCCGCGAGTTGCAGGCGATGGGCGTTGGCGTGTATCCAACTGGGGGCGAAACAGCTGATCTGGGCGATGTGGTGCGAACCATCATTGTTGATTCGACGGTGACCTGCCGCATGAAACGCGAAGATGTGATTTCGGCTGGCAACATTCAGGCTGGCGATGTTATTGTTGGGCTGGCTTCGTTTGGACAAGCCACCTACGAAAGCGAGTACAACGGTGGCATGGGTAGCAACGGGCTTACTTCGGCGCGGCACGATGTGTTTGCCAATTACCTGGCCGGGAAATACCCCGAGAGCTTTGATCCCGAAGTGCCGGCTGATTTGGTCTATTCGGGCAGTAAAAAGCTGACCGAGGTAATTGAAGGGCTTGGCTTGGATGCGGGCAAGCTGGTGCTTTCCCCTACACGAACTTATGCTCCGGTGATCAAGACTATTTTGGATCATCACCGAAAAGACATTCACGGCATGGTTCATTGCTCGGGTGGCGCACAAACCAAAGTGTTGCACTTTGTCGATGGCGTGCATGTGATTAAAGATAATCTATTTCCGGTGCCTCCGCTGTTTAAGCTCATTCAGGAAGAATCGAAAACCGACTGGGCCGAGATGTACAAAGTGTTCAACATGGGACACCGCATGGAGATTTACGTGAACCCGGAACTGGCTGAATCGATTATCGAAATCTCAAAATCATTTAACATCGATGCGCAGGTTGTTGGTAAGGTTGAAGCTTTTGACGGCAAAAAACTAACCATCGAATCGGAATACGGAACTTTTGAGTATGACTAGCTTTTTAAAAGCACCCATTCCCGCGAAAGCGGGAATCTCATGAGGACATGGCAAACTTTTACGTTTACATATTAGCCAATAAACCCAACGGTGTGTTATATGTTGGAATGACAAACGAGCTGGAACGTAGAATTGCAGAACATCAAGGAAAACAGATTAAAGGGTTTACGTACAAATATAATGTTGACCAACTGGTCTATTTTGAGGAATTTGAGAATTATAATGAAGCGTTTCAAAGAGAGCGGCAAATGAAAAAATGGAAACGGAACTGGAAAGTTGAACTCATAGAGAATAAGAATCCGGAATGGAAGGATTTAGCAAGTAATTGGTATTAAAAAACAGATTCCTGCTTTCGCAGGAATGGAGCGAAAAACAATATGGCAGACCATTCAATATTAGAAAAATACGAAGCCATCCAGCACCGGTTGGATGAAGTTGGACAACAGATTACCGATCCCTCGGTGATGTCTGACATGAAGCGCTATGTCAAACTAAGCCAGGAATACAAACGCCTGGAATCCTTGGTGAAAGCGTTTAAGGAATACCGAAACCTGGTTGATAACATTAAATCGGGGAAAGAAATGCTGGCGCAAGAATCGGATGAGGAAATCCGTGACATGGCGAAGGAAGAAATTGAGGCTAGCGAGGGACAACTTCCGGCCAAGGAAAAGGAAATTAAACTTCTGCTGGTTCCGGCAGACCCGGAAGACAGCAAGAATGCCATTCTGGAAATCCGCGCTGGAACCGGGGGTGACGAAGCCAGCATCTTTGCCGGCGACCTGTTCCGCATGTATTCCAAATACTGCGAGAAAAAAGGCTGGCGAATGGAAGTCACCAATCTCAGCGAAGGAACATCGGGTGGCTACAAGGAAATTGTGGCTAATGTGTCGGGAACTGGTGTTTACGGAATCCTGAAATATGAGTCAGGCGTTCACCGGGTACAGCGTGTGCCGCAAACCGAGACCCAAGGGCGGGTGCATACTTCAGCCGCATCGATTGCAGTTTTACCCGAAGCGGAAGAGTTTGACATTGACCTGCGGAATGAAGATATCCGCCGCGATGAATTCTGCTCCTCCGGACCTGGTGGGCAATCGGTGAACACCACTTATTCTGCCATTCGGTTGACACACATTCCCACCGGAATTGTCGTTCAATGTCAGGATCAGAAATCGAAACTGAAAAACCTGGACAAAGCGATGATTGAGTTGCGCAGCCGGATTTACAATATGGAACACCAGAAATATTTGGATGAAATTGCTTCGAAACGAAAAACGATGGTTTCTACTGGTGACCGCTCAGCAAAAATCCGAACCTACAACTGGCCGCAGGGGCGGGTGACGGATCACCGCATCAACCTGACGCTTTACAACCTGCAGGCAATTATTGGTGGCGATATTGATGAGATCATCGAAAAACTGATGGTGGAAGAAAACTCTGAAAAACTGAAAGAAGCTGAAATTTAGGGAGTCCCAGTTTTCAGTCTCAGTATTCAGTAAGAACTGCAAACTGCGACTGCGACTGTGAACTCCATACTTACGACTATATGCTATGAATCGCGAACAACTATTTGAACAAATCAGACTGAAACGGAGCTTTTTATGTATTGGATTGGATTCTGATATCCTGAAAATACCCGCTCACCTGAAAGAAACGTCAGACCCGATCTTTGCTTTCAACAAGGAAATTATTGATACCACCCAGGACTTGTGCGTGGCTTACAAACCCAACCTGGCTTTTTACGAAAGTTTGGGAGTTACCGGTTGGGAGAGCCTGGAGAAAACGGTGCATTACATTCGTGGAAAATATCCGGAGCAATTTATTATTGCCGATGCCAAACGTGGCGATATTGGTAATACGTCGAATTTGTATGCCCGGGCCTTTTTCGATCGCATGGATTTTGACGCAGTAACTGTGGCACCCTACATGGGCGAAGATTCGGTGAAGCCTTTTATGACTTACCTTGACAAATGGGTCATTCTGCTGGCGTTGACTTCGAACAAAGGGGCGGCTGATTTTCAATTTCAGAAGAATGAAGCAACCGGCGATTTGCTGTACGAGTCGGTATTGAAAACTTCGCAACAATGGGGCAACACCGACAACATGATGTATGTGGTGGGTGCAACCAAAGCCGAAAAGCTGGAAGAAATCCGTGAACTGGTGCCCGACCATTTTCTGTTGGTACCCGGCGTTGGGGCACAGGGCGGAAGCCTGGAAGAAGTCGCCAAGTACGGTATGAATGACCAGTGTGGTTTGTTGGTGAACTCGTCGCGTGCCATTATCTACGCTTCGTCCGATACCGACTTTGCCGAAAAAGCCCGCGAGGCGGCTATGGATGTTCAGGTGGATATGGAGGAGTTACTGCTGGAAGCGGACTTGCTCTAAACATCGCTAAAAAAATATGGATAGACCGGAGTTCTGAGCGAGCTTCGGTTTTTTTGTCACTCAAAAAATAAGGGTGATGATCAGATACTTCAGGAGCAAACCCGCCAAGCTATAGAGCAGGACTTCTTTCAGCCGGTGTTTCAACATGCCGGCAGCCAGCATAATAATCGGGGAGGAGAGGGGGAGCAGGTTGAAAACAAAAATGGCGATGTTCCCATATTTTCGGATTTCGGCTTTGGCCTTCTCGTAGCTGTGGCGGCCAATCATTCGGTCAATCATGTGAAAGCTAAAGAATCGTCCAATGGAATAATCCACTAACTGCGCGGCCAAAGCAGTCCCCACGGCCAATGCAGTCAGCAGGTAAACGTCAGCTCCCGATTTCAGGTAGTAAATGAAGGCAAGCTCTACCGGCATGAGCAAAAAGAACAAATAGCCTGAAAAATTAACCACCGCAAACGAAACCAGATTTTGCTCCCGGTGACCGTATATTTCCTTTCCAATCGTTAAGGAAACAATGGTTACAGCCATCGCTGCCAGAATTAAAAATGGCAGGATTTGTTTTAGTTTTTGATAGGAACTATTCATCGAGCTAATTTTATGGCCCGATTAAAATTACCAGCTTTTTGGCATAAAATAATCGTTTTTATTGATGTTTTATGGAACTGTAGCACTGTGTAGCCAAATGCGCGGAAACATCATCCAGGATTGTTTTTTGACTGATTTTACAAGCAGGATTCTTTCAACCATTTCAATGGGCGTTTGTTTAAGTCACTGAACCAAAATCATTTATTTCATGAAAAAGATAATCTACTTCGTTTTTTTTCTGATCACGATGAATGCCTTTTCCCAGCGCGAGATTATCATCAATATTGTTGAAAGACCTTCGTCTATGGGGTTGGCGCCTGCATTTGAAACAGTGATCCCCCAGGCCGATTTGAAGATGGCTGATGAGTTATTCGAAAAGGTGATTTCGAGGGAACGATTTTTCGGACTGATTCGAAAAAAAACAGCAAACATAAAAGAAGGACATGAGCGTATTACCGAGGAATTTGTGTTAGAATCGGTGAGTCGTTCTCCCATGGTCGTTCTTTTTCAGGTGACCGATTTCTCAAGTCAAACCTACATTCGTTTCTTTTTTAAATTGAATGAAGGTTTTCTGGGAGCTCCCGGCATTGGCTCAAAAAGTGAAATTGCCAATGCGGAAGAGTTTGTGCACGACTATGCTGCACGATTGTATGCCGAAACGCTAGGCGCTAAAATTAGCGAAGAGGAAGAGGTCTATTCAAAACTGGAGAAGAAATACAATAAGCTGGAACGGAGGACAAAAAGGATTGAAAAACGCTACTTTACGGGACGACCGAAGATGAGTCGGGACAATTCGGACGGGGATTTGATTGACGTTGAACAGGCCGTTTCGAAAGAGGAGCAATTTCAAAAAGGGAAGGGAAAGGGACAGAGGAAAATCAGGCACATCCAGAAAAAACAGGCTAAATGGGAGGCCCGGATGAGAAATCAACAAATTGTTATTGACAAGCTTGAGCAAGAATTGGACGCGATTGAGTGAGCCGGTGGGTCAAAGCTCCCGTCTGGTTCTCTCCGGACACACCGGATCCTGTTGCAGGTTGTCGTCGTGTGCTGCTACCGGCAGTTTCCGGGTTTGTTTGATTTGTCTTTAGCTGGGCTAGGGTGCCACAGCCTGCATTATTAAACCACACATCCAGGCGCCATAGGTTCCCATGGCGTAGCCTAAAACAGCCAGCAAAACGCCCACCGGAGCCAGCGACGGATGGAAGGCTGCGGCAACAACCGGAGCGCTGGCGGCCCCGCCAATGTTGGCTTTACTTCCAACGGCCAAAAAGAAATAGGGCGCTTTAATCAGCATACCGACAATAAACAACAGAAGCACGTGGATCAGCATCCAGATACCGCCTACGGCAAATAGTCCGATGTTGTCAAAAATTTTGGTGATGTCCATTTTCATTCCAATCGTTGCTACCAGGATGTAAATGAAGATGGTGCCAATTTTTGATGCTCCGGCACCTTCGTAGTTGCGCAGCCGGGTAAATGACAGACCAATGCCTATGGTTGTCGCTAAAATGATCAGCCAAAAGAATTTCGACGTTAAGCTGAATTTATTTAGAAATGGTGCATTGATTTCAATAAAGGGTGCAATAAAGTCAGCAACAAAATGAGCCAGTCCGGTTACGCCAAGCCCGATGCCCAAGATTACCATGATATCTGTAGTGCTCGGAATCCGGGCCGTTTTCAGACTGAAATTGTGCATTTTCTCTTGCAGACGGTGAACGCTACTGGCATCGGCCCGGAAGAATTTGTCGATTCGGTCTGCTTTTCCTACGCCAATCAGCAAAAAGGCCATCCAAACTTCGGCAACCAATACGTCAATCGTAATCATGATGGAATACAGCCGATCCGACGGTTCAAAGATCTCGTACATAGCCGCCTGGTTGGCGCCCCCACCAATCCAGCTTCCTGCAATGGTCGCCATGCCACGCCACACGGCTTCCGGCCCGGCTCCACCAATCAAATCCGGATTAATAGACGATGTAATAAGAATGGCTAGTGGCCCGCCAATGATTACGCCGACAGTCCCGGTCAGAAACATGATCAGCGCTTTGTTGCCCAGTTTAAATACTTCTTTCAAATCGATGCTGAGGGTTAGCAGCACTAAACTTGCCGGCAACAAATAGCGCGAGGCGACAAAGTAAAGCATGGAGTTTTCGCCATCAACAATATTAAATGTGGTTAACAAGCTGGGCAGGAAATAACACAGCAGCAGCATGGGGATCACTCGGTAAAACTTCTGAAAGACAGGCCTGGAAGAATTGCTTGTATAAAAAATACCAGCCAACAGAAAGAGTAATAAACCTAAGGTAACGGCATCATTCTCGATCAGGGCATTTGAGTATTGTGGTTCCATGAAATTTGATTTTAGGGGACAAAACTAAGATTTTTGGCGTTGTACAGGGTATTCTGGATAAAATAGTTTTTTGAATGAACCCGAATTATTCAAACAATTCGCTGCGTTTTTTCTTGAATAATTCGGGTTAAGCGTTCGTTGCCGGCTAGTCGTCTTCATGCTGCATAAAATCGGGAAAGCCGCTTGCTGTCCACCGGACAGGCCGCGCACGGGTTGCACGATTGGGGTCAGACAGCTCATGCCCCTGAATTTCCTTGTAATCGCGGGCATGGTAGATCATAATCACGGTTTCTCCATCTTCAGCGGTGGTAAATGAATTGTGCCCCGGGCCGTATCGCTTCAGTTCTTCGTTGGTATAAAAAACAGGCCCCGGCGATTTGTGCCAGTTGGAAACATCGAGCAAGTCTGCATCTTCGTCAATCCACAGCAAGCCCAAGCAATAGTTGTGGTTGGTAGCGCTTGCCGAATAGCTGACAAATAGTTTTCCGTTTCGCTTGATGACTGCCGGCCCTTCGTTCACATTGTATTTTATTCTTTCCCAACTGAATTCGGGCTCCGTTAAAACCACTTCCGGGCCGGTAAGCGTTGTTGGGTTTTTCATCTCCGACATCACCAGGGCGGTTCCATGGTTGCCTCCCCTTACATTTTGTGCCCAAATCAAATACCGCTTGCCTTGATGTTCGAATGTGGTGGCATCGAGCGAAAAGGATTCCCGCTCAGTTTTTATCTGTCCTTCTTCTGTCCATTCGCCTTCCATCGGATTTTCCGAAGGGTTCGACAAGACCCACATGCGGATATTCCAGATATTTTCCGCTTCGCCGGCAGCAAAATGAATGTACCACGTTCCGTCAATCCGGTGTAGCTCCGGTGCCCAAATGTGGTGCCCCATGACACCCTGCTCATGTTTCTGCCAAACGGCTTTTTCTTTGGCATCTTTCAATCCGTTGATGCTGCTTGCTTTGCGGATAACGATCCGGTCGTATTCCGGAACCGTAGCAATCAGGTAATACGTACCATCATCGGTTTTATGCACCCACGGATCAGCGCGTTGTTCGGCGATGGGATTGTCAAATTCAACGACTTGGGAAAAAACTCGGGAAGGAAACACAACTGCCGTTGCAACAACCATAAAAATCAAAAAATACTTCATCATCCGCTTTTTAAAAGTTTGCGGAAATATACAAAAACTCGGATAGAACTCACTGCGTATTTTTCAGCATCCGGCCTTCTTCATATACAATCTCGTACTTAATTCCTTCCAGGTCTTTAAAGAAAAGCGCATAGTAGCTTTCGCCATGTTGCGGGTAGAATTTGGGGGGATCAACAATATTGGCACCGATTTCCCTGATCTGAAAATACAACTCATCAACTTCGTCACGCGATTTTGCCTTAAAGGCGAGGTGGTGTAAGGCGCCGGGTTTTCTTCGGTGAATGGGTTCATTTTTAAACGCTTCCCGTGGAGAGTTAATCGCAAACAGAAGCAAGGGATGACCGTATTCAACAACATCAAACGCATGCTCCTTTACAGTACCTTTTGATTTATTTTCAAGACTAAAGCCCAAAATTGGCATGAGTTTGTCGTAGAAAGGTTCTGCCACTTTTAAGTCTTTGACGGTAATTGTTATGTGATCAATAATGGGTTCCATCATGCTTTTATCATTTTAAGCATTTTAATGCGGATTGCGAGCCTGTGTTCGTTAATATTAGTGCATATCCTAAAGAGTTGGGCTACTAATTTTTTTTACTTCGTAATCTCGTATTTCAATCAACCTCCCCCGTGTTTCTAACTTTCCATTTAGAGCCAAATGTTTTAATCTCCAATTCAAATAACTATCTCCAATATCAGAATGGATATCTGCAAGCGTTTCTCCAATCACGCTTGCTGCTTTTTGAAAATGATCACCACAATTAGCCAATATGAAGGAATCAAAGTAATCTATTTTTTCTACGGCGACTTGTCCTTTTTTATCGAGAATCCATAATGGTCCGTTTTCCGATTTTACTTTTTCCCAAAGATTTCTCCAATCTTGCAGTTGGCTTTTATCTATTTGTTCGAATTGTTCAATAATATCTTTCACTTGAAAGGTTGCAGTTTGATTTAATGCTTTGGGATAAATAATATTTCCATGTATTGACCTAACAGGTGTATTGAAATTGGCAATGAAAATAGGTTTGTCAAACTTTGAGAAATGATGTATTAGTCGTGCAGTACTTATCATTTCAGATGCACACGACCCAGTCCAGATAAATAATTGATTAATATTATCTGCATCTTTAACGATTGATTCTATGTTTTTCAGGTCTTGTTCTACCGGTGGATTTGGATTATCTCCAAAAATTTTTTGCAACCAATCTATCCTTTTTTGAATTTCTTCGTTTGCATTTATGTCACAAGCAGGGCCAATGTTTAAAATATCATCAAGGCTTATTATCTGATTTTTATTCCCGTCAATGAGCTTGCTATCAATTAAGGTTATTTTGCTTGTTCTTCCAAAGACAATATGAATGTTTTCTTTTTGCATGCTGGTTTAGTTTTTCATTATGATCTGCTCCTTCGGGGTTGCGACAAAACTATTCGGCCTTCGCTTGCTAACGTTCGTGCATATCTTGAGGAGTAGGTTTTATTTTTTCAAAGGTAACTTCATCGCAAATTCGATTGTGAAAATATAGGGGATTACAAAGCTTAGTTCAAGTAGTTGTTGCGTTGAGAAAATACTGGCAGGGTCTACAAAAAGTGGGACAGTAGTCACAAGAACATAAAAGAAAAGGATGCTAGTGGCGTACTTTCTAATAGAGGGAATTGCGGGATCCCCCTTCGTCTCAGGCCGAAAAAGATAAACGATCACTGTAATTGTGGCGAGAATCCATGTCGCGTTTACAGCTAAAAAAATAGCCTTTGCCCAAGTCGATCCAAGTAGGTCGGCGAATAGATGACTATGTAAAACAAGTTCAGAAATAAGAATAACAAGAACAGAAATTTGTAAGGCCTTAAGTTTATAATGTCTGAAATAATCAAAGAAGGCAAGCATGATAAATCCATAAAGGATTATATAGATCACATTCTGAATGATCATCTGCAAAGGATCCATTTTTTCGAGACCATTGAAAAAGAAGAACAGGCGGAGTATTAAAATGTATAAAATCATAAAAAGCGAGCATACAATGATCGCATTCCTTTTGGTCTTGCTAACAGTGTAATTCATATCATTATTTTTTAAAATCTTGTCGCAGCCCTGGCTGGGGCAAATTTGCAACCAGTTTGAACCGCGGTTGGATCGGATTTCCGTTAGATCTCTCGTAACGAAGGACCTGTAATCCAGTTAAATTCAAAAGTTTCTGTTCTGCCAATTCAATATTAGCCAAGTTTTTCGCTCCCGATAATCATCTACCGAACAGTAAAGGTAAGCTTCAGCCTTGAGGAAATAGGTATAGCCTGGTGATATTTTTTTGCTTGCACCCATGGTAGGTAAAGATATTAATTATTCAGCTTTTTGGATTGCCATGGTTAGCACGGACCAGATTGCCGATCCAACCTGCGCTCGCTATTGTTAGCGTATGGTCTATACAATTGCTCCTAAATACCAGACTGTCAATAGCAAGACATAACCGGTTGGTCTAAAGTTTTTAATAAGATTTTGCGCTTATTGGGGGGAATCCGAAGAGTAGATTATTTGTAAAAGTTTATGTATTTAGGAAAATAAGTGATATTTTTAATCAATCAAAATCAATAATCTAAACTAATATTATTATGAAATTCAAATCACTCTTTTTATTAGCAGTCGTTTTCACGCTTTTCAGCTTTTCTGGTGGTAAATCAAAATTAAACGGAACCTGGAAACTCATTAGCCAGGATTTAATTCGAAATGGAAAAAGTAACGTGGCCATTTTGGATGATGCCAATGGGAGTCAACTTAAAACCTGGTCGGACAAGTATTTTATGTTTGTTGGTAACAGTTTTAGTGGAAATCAGCTCCATCAATCGTTTGGTGGAGGAACCTATGATTTGTCCAAGAATATTTATACAGAAACAGTGCAGTACCATAATGTGGCATCGTTCAGGGAACAAAAAGTTCAGCAGTTTCTTGAAATAAAAGGAGACACGCTTTACCAGATTTTCCCGTTTGGCGGTGTCGAAAATTATGATGAAAATAACTGCAACATCGAAAAGTATATTCGAATGGATTGATGGAGATCTTTTTACATATCCGGTGAAATTCAATCGGCAGTTGAAACATTTAAACCTTGAAGAATCGAAGATCTTCAAGGTTTTTTTATGGATTCCGCTCTTCCGAGTTTGCACCAAAGCTGTTATGCTCTAAATCAAAAATTTATTAATCGAACTCAGGGTAGTAATTTTTTGTCATGATCTTGACCCCGCTCCTTCATGTTCGCGCCCATTCCGGCAAAGTGGCTGGCCGTCGTCTTATAAGCTGATAAAGGTTTAGCCCTTTTCAAGCAACAAGATCATGGTTTTTCAAAATAAACAAACCATCATTTTGGCAGCAGCTTCGGCTGGTTTGGAGTCTTTGAATCCGCATGGCCGCTTCCGGCAGGAAGAATGCATCGGTTTATTCCCATCTGTATGGTGTTTTTGCCCATATTGAATCGTTGGTATATTTCAGGCGTAATTCCTGAATCGACAGGTCTTGATTTTCTTCCCACCATTTCTCATAAATCGATTTTACGGCTAATATGTCTTCGTAATCAAGCTGCTTATCCTCATTTTTCACCAATAGATTTAAATTATATCTATAGTATTCATGTATTGCTCGGCTGAGTACTCCCAATGTTAAGTTTTTTTTGTCATAAAAAGATTGGTAATCATATCTTTGTGGGTTTTTATCCCATAACATCCATTCAATAAAATAAGCGGATCGGATACCTCGATAGTTTTCCTTCAAATAGTATACAGGCAGTGTAGAAAGTATGGGTTTTGCCATTCCAATTTTAACTTTGTCAGACCGTGCGATATTCTCAATCAACAGGGGAATCGCTTCTTTACCGATCCTATTAATTGAATCAGCGAAGGTTTTCATTTGCATCTGATTTACCCGATTGGCTGGATAAAACTGCTCAAAATATCTGGTTGTACTTTGTGCACGACATAGATTTGATACAGACAGAATCAGAACGATGATAACAACATGTTTTGTTTTCATCATAATTAGTCATCCTTGAGTTTGATTTGTTCTTCCAATCTTTTTACTTTTCTCTTTAGCCGCGTATTATCAAACGTGCTGGCTACTGTTCCAAGGATAAAACCGGTGATCAGTAGTGAAAGGCCATGAGGATAATGTTGAAGCTTGAAAAATGCTCCGATTAAGACCATGATTGCTGATAGGTTGTAAATTATGCCAATCAGCGAATTGATTTGTTTTTCATTCATTCGGTTTGGTTTTAATTTTTGTCTTTCAAATAGCGTTCTACTTTTTCTTCGAGTGGATCACCCATTCGGAGGAGGAAAACG
>JAGXIR010000236.1 GCA_024635605.1 Sunxiuqinia sp. | reverse complement strand
GATACAATTGTTTTCCATCGTATTCAATGGTCTTCTACTGTTTTTTATGCCAAAAATATACAGTAAAATGAAAATCAAGAAACGATTCTTTAACCTATGTCGAACTGACATTTATGCCAGACAAAAATCCAACTAATCATTTCTCAGCGCTTCGTACAGGTTGCCTTTCATAGCCAACCGGTTACCTGTAAAAACCCACAGCCAGGCACTGACAAATACCAGAACAAAAATACCCAAACTCCAGTAAATCAATCCAAAATAAAGCGACGAACGTAAGCTCGGAAACGCCGAAAGAATGGATGGGATTAGTCCGATGATCAACGACAGGAAAACCAGCTGCATGTAGCCGCTTAGCGTCATTTGTCTGATTTTTTGTTTGCGGAACCCAGTGGCTTCCAACAAGGCAAACTGGGCACGGCTTTCATAAATACTTCGAAAAATGATGATTCCCAAACCAATGGTTCCGATGAGCAATCCGAGGGCTCCCAGCATTAAAAATATATTCAGATAGGTGTTTTCAACCTGATAAAAAAGCAGCAAACGTTCCTGCGCCGGAGCAATTTCTAACCCATAGTTTCGGAAGGCCGAACGAAGATTTTCCTCTTCTGTCAGCGGAGCTTGCACCAAAAACACCTGAGAACCACTTACCGAAGGAAAATTCGCATAAAACAAGCTGTCAGCAATCAAAATATTTCCCTGAAAAACGGAATTGGCCAAGCCGCCCACCAATTTAAAAACGACATCTTCCCCTGCTTCATTTTGATAGATGAGCGTATCGCCCACCGATTTACCCAAGCCCCATTTAATCACTGTTTGGTCGGCCACGGCTGGAATTTGTCCGCTGGACAACACCTGACTCAGGCCCAACCATGGATGCTCTGAATCCAGTTCCCCGATTTGAGCCACAAAGGTAAAAGCTTGCTGCTCGTCAAGCTTTTTCGTATCAAACCCCAAAATTCGTGGTCGGGCCACGCGGTTCAGGTTCAAACAACTGGCATCATCACCCGCCAAAGTCTGAAACTGCACAAACTCAGCAGGCGAATCTTCCAGGCCCAGTTCAAAGCGACCTTTCGGCGAATTCAAATCAAAGAGCACCGGGAAGCTTGTTTCAGCAAAAAAAGTATAGCCCCCGGTTCCTGAAGAGGACTGGTCGGCATTTCGTGTCAGATCTTTTCTATTCATCCCGGTAGAAAGAACCAAAAAGATTCCAACTGACAGGAAGCTGACAATCATCAAATTTCGTCGGCGATCGGCTAAAACCAATTGATTCGAAAAAAAACTGAATGACCAGTGCTTGACCGCTTTATTTTTTCGTCGAATGAAAATATAATTCAGAAGTAAAATCAAGCCTGGCATGAGACCAAAACCACTGATGAAAAAAATTTCAGGGTTAATCTCATTGCCGATTCCTTGCCAAAGCATCAATAAAATCGAAGTGACAACCAAACCAATTCCAATCCAAAATGACTTTTTTCCCGATGTTGTTTTGGCCGACTGAATTTGCTGAATGGCTATAATTTGTTGCCGGGCATAGTTTCGAAGCACAAACCAGATGCTCACCAAACTAATAACAGCCACAATCAAAATAGCCTGAATAATGGCCAACGGCGTGATGTGTACATTCAAAATTGATGTGCGCACAATATCGCGCCAAATGGTATTCACGGCATCCATTATCAAACTGTTGTACCCCAAACCAATAGGCACGCCAACCAACACTCCGGCCAAAACCAGCAGTAGCGCTTCGCAGAAAAACAAGCGCCTGATTTTTTGAGTGGAAAAGCCCATGGCATGCAAAGTGCCAATTTCAGAACGCCGAAAATTAAGGTACAACCGGAACATGAGGTAAGCCAATAACAAGGCTGCAAACAGCACGAAAAAACTCAGACCGATAAACAAACCACTAAAATCGACTCCCTGGCTGGCTGCCTGCAAACCGCCGGATTTAGCATCCTTCACTTGAAACCCAACATCTTCAGGCTGAACTTCAGCTAAAACCTGTTTTTCAAATTCATTAGCCTGCAAGCCTTCCAGGCGAATGGCCGTTGACGCACCAAAACGGTTTCTCCATAATTCCTGCGCGGTCCTTAAGTTGATAAATGCTTTGGGCGTTCCTTTAAAGTCCGTCCAGTAATCTTCATCTTTTTGCCGGATACTCGACAAATCAACCGGCACGCCTGTTTCCCAATCGCTGCAATGCCCGGCATCCGACAATCCCGGAATGTCCGGCATCAGATTGACATCAGCCCATTGGCCTTCCATCGGTACAATTCCGGTCACTTGAAACCAAGCCGTTTTTTCAATTAGCTGACGCAATGGCCCCACCTCAAAATAGCTTACCAAAACAGAATCACCTGTTTCAGCCTTTAGATCTTCGGCCAGCCATCGGTTGATGATCATGTCACGGGCACCCAGCTTCTCTACTCCCGTTGGTAATCCAGCCACAAAAGAGTACGGCGTTACCCGATCCTGAACCTTTAGTTGATTAACGAAATAAGAAAAAACCGGATAAGTTTCCTTAGTGTCCAGCAATTGATCTGCCACAGAAGGCTCAATAAATACACGATCGGAAATCAGTTCCGTATAATTCAAATCGGTATTTTCGCGAACAGAAAGATTCAGATCCTCCAGTTTCCAGTGAGCTGCAATCCGATCGAATAAAGTTGTTTCATCCAAATCAGAGCCGTTCACCAAAATCACGTTGGCCAAATCGTCCAACTGCATTTGCCGGGTTAGAAAATCCAGCGAAACAAAAATATTTTTAGGAGCTGATTGAATGGCTTGAAGATTAAAATTGCCAGTTTGTGTCGCGGAAACAATAGACTTAACCTTCACCCTAAACGAAATGGTTGACTCTTCAGCCGAAACAAAAGGTGTATTGGCTGGAAAAGTACTAAGCTTGTTTACCCTCAGCAGCAACTCCTCTCCCACTTCCACGCCAAGAACTTCTGCTAATTGCTCGTTAATGACCGCTTCATTGCCTGTTAAGCTGTATAAACTATCCGTTCCGGCAAAAGCATCGAAACCCAGTGTCACACCCCAAACCTGCAACTGATTGGCGCGTGCTTTTCCACCATCCAGTACGGCCATTCCGTTGGCAAAAAGAAGTGGTGTTGTTTCCATCGGTCCGGATGAAATTTCATTGGCCAATTCAGCCCGAAAAAGCCGCTCGCCACCGGTAATCACCCAATCGGTATTGCCCAACCGCTGCAAGGTAATTTGCTTGAGGCTGTACGAAACCGAATCGCCAATGATGAACGCTCCCAGCAAAATAGCCGTGCTGAGCGCCACCCCCAGCACAATGGTCAGGTTCAGCTTCCAAAAATGAACCAATGATTTTATGGCGTAGCGAATTCCATTCATGCTTTGGTGAGTTGCAGTTTTCCGTTTTCGAGCTGGTAGATTTTGTCCATTTTCGAAGCCAGGTTCATCGAGTGTGTCACCACAATCAGGCTGGTTCTTTCTTCGCGGTTGAGCTGCAAAAGCAAATCGGCTAACTGGTTCGACGACTGCTGATCAAGCGCGCCGGTCGGTTCGTCGGCCAACAATATTTTAGGTTGATTGATCAGAGCACGTGCAACAGCTGTGCGCTGGCACTCGCCTCCCGAAAGTTGCCCCGGTTTTTGGTTTTGCAATTCGGCAATACTCAACTTCAGAATCAGCTCTTCAGCACGTTTTCGGCTGGTAGAATCTACCGCAGATTGCTGCGCTAAAACCGGCAACAGGATGTTTTCAATTAAGGTTAACTGCGGCAACAAATGGTGCAACTGAAACACAAAACCAATCGACTGGTTGCGAAATTCAGCCAGTCGTTTTTCATTTTTGCTAAAAACCGATTCGCCATTCAGAAGCACGTCTCCACTATCCGGACGATCGAGCGCCCCCAGCATATTCAGCAAAGTCGTTTTTCCTGAACCCGACGGGCCAACAATGGCAACGCTTTCGCCATCCTGCACCGATAAGCTGAGTTCATCCAGAATGATTCGCAGGGCTCCCGAGCCAGATTGAAAACTTTTGGTTAGTGATTTAATTTCGAGCATACCTTTTTGTGTTTCGAGTTGCGTGTTTTTACGTTTCGAGTTCATTCTTGAACTACGCCTTCACCGCCACTTTTTTATATATTTCTACCAGTTTTTCAGACTGCTTGTGTATATCGAAGTGTTTTCCGACACCTTCCAATCCCTTCGCACTAAGCTCAGCCAGTTTTTCTTTGTCCATGATGACGCTTTTCCAGGCTTTCGCCAGTTTTTTAGGGCTGTTTGGATGATAAGTCACACCGCCTTCCGACAAGCCAACCACTTCGGGGAAAGCTCCCAGTTCTGGCTGCACCAGTGGAATCCCCGAAGCCAAAGCTTCCAGCTGGTAAAGGCCGAACGCTTCGCCATTTAAAACGGGAACAGTCAGCACAGCCACGGTATCAAAGAAATTCTGGCGCGAAGGATTTTCAAACTCTTCAACCCAAAGCACCTGTTCCTGCAATCCTGCCGCTGCTATTTTTTGTTTTTGCTGTTTTATGAAAGCGGTATCGTCATTGGTTTTGCCTCCGGTAATCTTCAACTTCACCGGCTGGAAGGCGTCATCTTCCTTTAGTAGCAGAAAGGCATCGACCAAAATCCCCAGCCCGTTTTCTTCGCACATACGCGAAATGTAGCCAATAACGGGCTCCTTTTCCTGGATGGGTTTAGCCAGATAATCGGCAGCGTCAACCCCAATATGGTTAATAAAAAGTTGCTCCGGACGAATGTGCATCCGCTTTTTCATTTCTTCGGCGTAAAACTTGCTGACTGCAACAAAAGCATCTACCTCGCGTCCACGCGCTTCCATGATCTGCCAAACTTCGTCGCGGTGCTTGTCACTCATCACGTCCACCCAGACATCCTCATCCTGCAACGAACAAACCACCGGAATATTCATTTCCTGCTTGATTCGCCGCGCGAGCCCCAGCAACAAAGCATTCGAAAGATGCACCACATCTGGTTTGGCCTCGTCACGCAACCACGCTACCAAACGCTCCAGTTCTTCCTTTTGTAAACCTTCTTCACCCAACAACATCGAAACGGTCATCTCTTCCAACCCTTTGGCACGGGTTGAACCAGCGTTTTGCGCTGCCAGGTTTAACACCGATTTCGAATTCAGCATTTTATCGACAAAAGCCGGCATGTGCCGAAAAACCGGGAAGCGCTGCTTCAGATAGATGTCCACAGCCCCGTAAAACACCGGCACCTCGTTCAAATCGTGCGCATCTTCAAACAAGGGCAGGTAAAGCGGAACCTTAATCACTTCCTGACCTAAATTCTGCAAAGCTTTCATGTACTTACTGTCTCGCAAACAGTTGCCGCAGTAAAAACTGCCGCCTGAACCGGGTATAATGTGTGCTATTTTCATTGAAGTCCTTTTTTATTGATCAAGTTTACAACTAGCTTGGTTATTGTTTCTTTCTCTTCACGTCTCGCAGATACACGCAGGCCGGGAGTTTACCCGATAAATTTACTGCGAGGCACTAATTTTCTCCCGATTGCATCGGATCCTGTCAATTAAGCACTAAAACCCAACTTGCAGGTATTTTGTTGTTATTCAACGTTTTCATTTATTCTTCTTCTTTTTCGAATTTTAATCCACATGGTATCTTTGGTGTTCCATTTAAATACGGATTTATATAAATTCTGAACGTATCCGATTCATTTTCTGCTTTTAAAATATAGCAGTCAAGCATAGGTCCTGTTCCATAATTTAAGGGCTCACCAGTAAATCTATTTTGCAAGGCAATGGCTGGCTTTTTATAATTTGGATTCTCAACCGAGTACCTTTGTATCAATTTTAGCTTATTACCTTTTTCGGTTCTCAGCCGGGATAAAAAATAATACGATGAACCGATACTACTATTCAAGTCGGCATTTTTAATAGGAACTGGATTCTCATCCGAATAACCGTAACTTAAATCAGTAGTAGAGTCAACCGACGAGAAAAATTTCGGATTACTCACAACACATCCAGTAATTAAAAGTCCTATTGATAAGGTTAACCTTAGTTGTTTGAGTAAATGTTTCATATGCCTATGTTCTTTAAAATGTTGAATGACTGAAACTAAATGCAATCATCAAGATTATGGGCTACTAAAGCAACTCGTCCTCCTTCATTCTGAACTGTTGCAAATTTTGCAACAGTTGAATTTCTACTCAATTCCTTTTCTTTGAAAATATTAGTAATATGTCTGGAAATTAATGACTTGTCACGTTGAAACAATTCTGTCAATTGATTCAAGTTGAGCCAAACGGTTTCGCCAACAAGACTAACCGAGATCTCTGTTTGTCCATCCTCAACTTTGTATATTTCAATACGCGATTTATTCATTTGCTTTTTATCAAATCAATGATCTAGTACCTGTACCCATTATTTTCCCAACATGTAAATACGTCCATCGTTGGCACCAATGATAATTTTGCCTTCGTAAACTGCCGGTGAACTCATCATCTGGCTCCCTAATTCATAGGCTTGCAATTCATCTCCGGTTTGTAAGTTATGCATAAAAAGCATACCGTCCATGGTTGCGGTGACAACTTTATTTCCGGCAATAACAGACGAGGAATTGACCCGGTTCGACAAACGTTTTGTCCAGACCACTGTCCCGTCTTTACGGTTGAAACAATAGAGCTGCCGATCTTCATTTCCCAACACGATATAGTCGCCCGAAATTGCTGGTGACGCGATAAAAGGCAAGTTCTTTTCCGCATTGTCGTAGGTCCAGCGTACGGTGCCGTTTTCTAAATCGACAGCAAAAAAGCGCCCTTCATAATCGCCAATGTATGCTTCATTTCCAACAATGGCCGGCGATGAAGCCATGTAAGTTGACAATTCAATTTTGCGGCTCACCTGCCCCGTTTGGAGGTTTACCAGATGCAAAAAGCCATCGCAACCACCAAAGACCACCATATTTTCATATAGAGCCGCTGCGCCATTGATAAAGTTGTCGGATTCGTATTGCCATAAACCTTCCCCATCTGCCAGGTTGACGCCGTGCAGAAAGTAGTCGTAACTACCTACAGCCAAAATGGTTTTGCCCTCTCTCGTGTACCAGTTGGCCGAGCCAATAATCTGGTTATCGGTTTTGTACTTCCAAATCACGGTGCCGTCGGCTTGGTTTAAGCAGAAAAACCATCCATCCAGCGAACCAAAAATGACTTTTCCATCCAACAACACCGCAGGCGCTTCAATGGCATTTCCAGCATTGAACTTCCATTTTAGTTCCCCCTTTAGGTTGAAGGCGTAGAAATAACCATCAGTTGAGCCGCAGTAAACCACACCGTCTTTTACCACCGGCGACGCTTTGATATCGTCTTCGGTTTGAAAAGAAGCCAACAACTGCAACTGGTTTGGCAACTCATTGACAACGGAGGCGGTTAGCTGTTGGTTGCCCCGGAAGATGGGCCATTCGGATTGAGCAGACAACGTATACGTCAGCAGTGAAAAGATCAATAATAGTTTATGTTTCTTCATATGGCCGAAATCTCCTTTAAATCTGTGTTTTCCTCTGTGTTCTCTGTGATTAATATTTCTTCTCATTTTTGATGCAGGTCCCGAAACAAGTTCGGGATGACTTCTGTCACTGACTTTCTTGCTCTTCGATGTCCGTTTTGGCTAGCGCCCCAGTCGGGCATTTTTCAGCCACCAACGCCGCCGTTTTCGCCAAAGCTTTTCCAATGTTTTCGTTGAACGGCACACCCACCTTTACATCAAAACCCCTGCCAATAAACGAAAATCCAAAAGCTTCCTGATATTGTTGAGTGATTCGCACACAAATACCACACTTGATGCATTTAGCCGGTTCGTAAACAATATTTTGCGGAGCAAATTCTTTCTGAACCTTAAACCGCTCATCGTATTGAAAGCGTTTTTGTACTGCTCCATAGGTATCCGAAAGTTCGCGTAGCTTGCAGCTTTCCGGGTTTCGGCAATCGCAATGCAAACAGCGTTTGGCCTCGGCAACAGCTTCCTCCATGGTGAAACCAATTGCCTTGCCCCGCGTAGCTTGCAGTCGCTTATCATCCACCGACTCTTTCAGGTATTCAACAAACTCGGGTTCCTGCAACTTACCAAACTTCGAATTAAACCGACTTGGATAAGCTTTTAATTGATTGGTCTTGAATAGTTCATCCAAAATAAAAGCCAGCTCTTTGCCTTGTCCCACCGAGCGAACCGCCAATTTCGACGGCCGCAGCGCATTACCAATGGCAAATACCTTTTCCATAGATGTTTGGTAGGTGGTTTTATCAACCTGAATCCCGGTTTTGGTTAGCTCCAGACCCAATTGCCCCATCGTCTCCTGGCTGGCCCCAACCGCCAAAACCACGGCATCATTTTCTTGGCGCAGTTGTTCAAAATGTAATTGGTCGATTTCTGAGTTATAATTGATTTTAATATCTGAATTCATCAGGGCTGCAATTTCTGCCTCCATCACCTTTACGGGCAATGCCGTTTCTTCAATCTGAAGCATATCGCCACCGGCCTTTTCGTTTTTTTCATAAATGGCAACCTGGTGTCCAGCCTTGTTCAGGTAAAAAGCGGCAGCCAGTCCGGCAGGCCCGGCACCAATAATGGCGACTTTTTTACCCGATTTTGCTTTAGGCTGAACCGGGGCAACTCCTTTGTCCAATTCCTGATCGGCGGCGAAACCTTTCAGCAAACAAATGGAAACTGCCTCATCCACCTGCTTACGGTGGCAACCGGCTTCGCAAGGCGCCGGACAAATGCGTCCAAGGATCGCAGGCAGGGCAATGTCGCGCTTCACCACGTCGATCGCTTTATCAAAGCTTCCAGTGGCAATCAGGCGGTTCATCAGCGGAATGTTCATGTGTGCCGGACAAACCAGCTGACAGGGCGCTTCGCAATCGCCCACATGCTCACTCAGCAAAAGCTCCAGCGAAGCTTTCCGCGACTCGCGGCATTCAGCATCATCGGTAATAATGTTCATGCCCTCCTGAGCCGGCATGGAGCACGAAGCCATCAGCCGACCGTTTCGGGTATCTTTCACCAGGCAAACCATGCACGAAGTAAAATGCCCCGTCCCCTCCAAATGGCACATGGTTGGAATGTCAATTCGAAGTGTATGGGCAGCTTCCAAAAGCGTGGTGCCTTCGGGAACTGTGATGGGCTGGGAGTTTATTATTAAATGTATCATAGTCGTCTGAACCTTGATTTATGGGATTAACGGATTACCTTGATTTTTTTGGTTGAATTTTCTATTATTGAGCCGTTTGAAATCCAAACTCTTCGCTCCGAAATTAATCAACAATCCAACTTCCAAGTCATAAGCTTCAAGGTAATTAATGGCCTGTGCCAAGTGCACATCCTCCAATCTTATAATTGCTTTCAACTCAACCGAAATGTTTTCGTCTACCAAAAAATCGACCCGTCGTGTTCCGATCTGATGATTTTTATAAAAGACCGGCATTTCATATTCTCTGGAAAAATGAATTCCACTATCTGCCATTTCTATCTCCATTGCCCGTTGATAAATGACTTCCTGAAAACCGTTTCCCAAAGCGGCATGTACTCTCATTGCACAACCTATAATTTTATGTGTCAATTCTTCATATTTCATAATCAGTCAGCTCCTCTATATATGATTTTGAAAGATCCTTCAATCCCAATAATCCCCAAAATCCCGGGTCAGACATTTATTTCACATCCACCGCATCAACGGGGCAAACTTGTCGGCAGGCATCGCACTTAATGCACAGGTCGATGTTGACCGAGTGCTTTTTGTGTGGCTCAAATTTGATGGCGTCAACCGGGCATTTTTGTGCGCATTTGGTACAACCAATGCATTCGTCGTTAATCGAATAGGTAATCATTGCCGTGCATTTTCCGGTCGGGCAGCGGCCTTCAATATGTGCTTCGTATTCCTCGTGAAAATACCGTAAGGTCGTTACAATGGGGTTGGGCGCCGATTTCCCGAGGTTACACAAACTGCCTTTTCGGGTCCATTCAGCGAGGTATTTCAGTTCTTCCAGATCTTTTTTCGTTCCTTTTCCTGAAGTGATCCGGTTCAGGATATCTAGCATGCGTTTGGTGCCAACACGGCAAAAGGTACACTTTCCGCAAGATTCATTTTGGGTGAACGACAGGAAGTAGCGTGCAATATCCACCATGCAATCGTCTTCATCCAACACCACCAACCCGCCGGAACCCATCATGGCACCCACTTCAAGCAAGGAATGGTAATCGATGGGCGTGTCGTATAGCGAAGTCGGGATGCACCCACCCGAAGGACCGCCAACCTGCACAGCCTTAAACTGTTTGCCATTCTGAACACCACCGCCAATTTCTTCAACAATCTGCCGGATGGTGATTCCCATGGGTACCTCAATCAGTCCGCCCCGGTTTACTTTGCCAGTCAGCGAAAACACTTTGGTTCCTTTTGAATTTTCCGTACCAATCTCACTAAAGCTGGCGTCCCCATTGCGGATGATGTAGGAAACCTGGGCAAACGTTTCGGTGTTGTTAATTAAGGTTGGAAAGCCCCATAAACCTTTGTGCGCCGGGAATGGCGGGCGAATGGTAGGAAATCCGCGATTGCCCTCGATGGAAGCCATCAGGGCTGTTTCTTCGCCGCACACAAAAGCGCCGGCTCCTTCGTAAATCTGAATATCAAAATTGAACTCGGAACCCAATATGTTTTTGCCCACCAGGTTTTGCTCCCGGCAGTTGACCAATGCTTGCCTAATACGGGTTACCGCCAAGGGATATTCGGCCCGAATGTAAAAATAGCCATCGGTGGCTTGCACTGCCCAAGCGGCAATCAGCATGCCTTCAATCACCCGATAGGGATAAGATTCGAGCAGCATCCTGTCCATGAAAGCGCCCGGGTCACCTTCATCACCATTGCAAATCAGGTATTTCTTCTCTGCTTTTTCTTTCTCTACCAGCTCCCATTTTAGTCCGGTTAAAAAACCCGCGCCGCCACGCCCGCGCAATCCGCTATCTTTCACCATGCGAATCACTTCATGTCGATCTGTCTGCAGTATTTTTTTCAAGGCATCGAAACCGCCAAAACTTCTATATTCATCCATGTCCAGTGGATTGAGCACTCCACGATGCTCGGTAGCAATGGGTAGTTGGCGATCCAAAAAGCTGGACACCATTTCGTCCCGAACATCAATGGCATAGCGGTCAACGCCTTCCCAGACCGTGTCGGTCTGCATCTTTTCCAGCCAATGGAACGTATTGGACTTCATGCGGTCAAGCAGCCCTCTGGGTTTGAAATGCTTATGAATAATATCGGCTACCTCGTTCGGTTTAACTTTAGCGTAAAGCTTGCTTCGCTTGTTTTCGTCAATCACTTCAACCAGCGGAACTTGGTGGCACATACCCACACAGCCCACATTTTTCAGTTGCAGGTTGATGCCTGTTCCTTCAATGGTTTGTTCAATTTCTTTTTTCACGTCATCGCTGCCACTGGCCACGCAACACGATCCCAGACCAATGCGAATTTCGCCCTGAAACTCGCTGCCATCGGCATTGCGGTATTTGCTTTTCTTACCGGTTTTCCCTATTTGACTTTCAAAATCGTGTAAAACGGAATCTACTTTATCGGTGGTGACATGGCCATAAGTCACGTCGTCCACCTGAACGACCGGAGCCAGGGTACAACACCCCAGGCACGACACTTTTTCAAGGGTGTAATTTCCTTCCGTATCGGTCTCTTCATCGCCTGTCAAGTTGAAGTGGCGCTTAAAGGCATCGTACACCTGCCCCGCTCCTTTCACATGACAAGCTGTTCCCACACATACCTTAATGAGATGCTGCCCCGCCTTCTTCATACGAAATTGCGAATAAAAACTGGCTACACCTGTAATATTTTCCGGGGTGATCTCCGTCGTGTCGCAAACATGGCGTAAAGCTTCTTCAGGAAGGTAGTTGTATTCATCCTGAATGGCCTGCAAAATAGGAATCAGCGCTTTTTTTGTGTTCCCCTTTTGCCGAACGATTTCGTCAACCTGATTTATGATCTGTTGAATTTCTTCTGTCATTTCTCTTAATTTCCAATACAATACAAGTGGTCGAAACCACGCAGGTACATTTTGCCGTCCGCGAATACCGGCGAACACACCGATTTTTCACCCAATTCAGATTCAGCAACCAATTCAAATTCCTTTGCCAGCTTGATGACGTGCAAGTTGCCTCCCATATCCATCACATATACTTTTCCATCGGCATAAATTGGCGAGGCGTAAATGCCGTCGCTGTATTCCTGCTCCCAGTATTTGGATCCGTCTTTGGCATCGTAGCAAGCCAGCACACCATAGCTTGTAGCAATAATCAGCAAACCGTCTTTTGCCAGCGGACTAGCTACTTCGGGTAAATACTCACTGTCTTCCCAAAGCACTTCAGCTGTTTCCCCCAGCTTGATCGCTACCAGCGTCGCGTACTCGTTTGCAGCATAAACCACACCATCGGCATAGCCCACCGACGGGCCAACTTCGCCCATCATGACATCCATTTTCCAAAGCTCCTTTCCGCTTTCCGGATCATAACCTGCCACCAAAGGTTCACCGGTTAAAACGAGTTGTACTTTTCCATTAACATTGGCCAAAACCGGCGAGGCCCACGAAATTCGAACATCGCGCACCGTTTCCCACTGGGTCGAACCATCAGTTGTTGACAGCGCCAAAACTTTAGCGCCACGATTGGTATCGTACTGAACCAGCAGTTTGTCTTTATAAATAATCAGGGAAGAAGAATGTCCGTAGTGGTTATCCGGCACGCCCAGGTTTTCAGCCCAAAGCCGTTTCCCTGAGAAGTCAAGCGCCACGACGTCCCCCGTGCCAAATAGGGCAAAAACCGCGACACCATTGGTTGCCATAGTCGGTGCAGCCAGCCCGGTATCTTCAGTCACTCTGGGCATCTTTGCCGGCGAACCCGTAATTTGATCGGCTTTGGCTTCCCACTGCAGATCGCCGGTATTTTTGTTGTAGCAATAAACCACGCGAGCTTCATTGTCGGCTCCCGTAACAAACAATTGGTCTCCCCATACAATTGGAGAATTGTAGCCATGCTTTGGAACTTTTACTTTCCAAAGGACGTTGTCTCCCGAAGCCGCATCGAATTTTTCAGGCACCTTGGTTTGATAGGCAATGCCATTTCCTTCGGGCCCCCGGAAAAACGGGTAATTGGCCCGCAGCTGCTCCTGGGTTGGCACAGTCATCTTTTTTGCTGCCGGAGCGGCTTTCTGTTCAGGTTTTGTCGCAACGGTAACTTCCGGTTCTTCTGCTTCTAGCACAGCTTCTGGTTGAGCCGCTTCTTCCGGGGATGGCGATTCCGTTTCTTCGAGCGGTTCCTCCTGATTTTTCACCACCGGCTGAACCTCAATCACCTCCACTTCTGACGGCGTTTGGTTTTCAGCCATCACGTTCGGTTCATAGTCTTCTAAAATATTGTTTGAAAAAACACCCGAAAGCATGGCCAGGACAAACAAGCCGACAGCGGTGTAAACCAACCACTTTCGTGCGAGCTGTTTATCCAGAAAAGCGTCCTTCTCAACGCTTTCCAATTCATCCAACTTGTTACGAAGCGACTTCAGGTAGCGAATGGCCAACACAAAAACCACCACTCCAAAAAGCAAAAGATAAGCGCCTGTGCGAATTTGCCATTGACTGGTAAAGTAAGCTTTTCGTATCAGCAGGTCGAGCGCCCGGATATCTTCTTTTAAGGCTTCATCCTGAGGATTATCGTGTAAGCGATCGACCAAGGTTTGCAAAGCCGGGCTTTCCAGAGGGTCAACCGTTTTCAGTTGCAGGTAATTGGCAATCAGCATCACACTAACTATCAAACTAAAAAGAACCGCAAACCAGGCAATGCCTTTTGCAACATTCATTTTATCTTTCAGAGTCCAGTTCATTTTATTCCTAGTTTTATTTCTTCACCGGACAATAATCCATGCATCGTCCGCAGCTTAAACAATTTGTTTTATCAGGTTCGTAATCGTACCGGTTTCGGTGCGATGAAAGTTTTAACAAGGTCAGTCCGATCACCAGTCCGATGAATCCGCCAACCAACCATCCGCCCCAGTAAAACTGGCTACGTATTTCTTTGGCTTCTGTCACCAGTTGATCCATTGACTTTCCAGATTGCATAAACGCACGGGCATCAATATGTTCCTGGTCCTGTTTCAACTCCGGATTTTCAACCAACTGCTCGGCCAGGTAAACCGTTGAATTAAATTTCGCCAGCGGTACATGCATCATGGAGCCAGCCAGTCCACCAATTCCGATCCACAACGGGATGAAAAATAAATACGTCATCAGTCGCTGCACATTCGAGCGTCTGTTACCTTGCTCCTCCACTGGTTTCTCAATCGCCCCGAAAGGACATGAATTGGCGCACAGCTTACACTGAATACAATTGCTGGGAGTGATGCTCATGTGCTTTTTCGAGAAGGTAGACATCCACCCCAACAACACGCCATAGGGACAAAAAAACCGGCAATACGGACGGGCTACAAAAATGCCAACCAGAAGAAACAGTCCCCCCAGCAAGAGCATTTGAAATTCAGCATCGAAGCGAAAAATTCCGACAAAAGGGTCATACCGGCAAATTAAGAACTCGGAACTGGTGGCAGCATACAAAACCGCCAAAGCCAAATACAAATAAGGAACAACTCCCAATATTTTTTGCAGCCACCTGGGCAATTCAATAGGACGAAAAGCGACCAAATCCTGAATGGCGCCAAGCGGACAGACTGCCGCGCAAAAAGTCCTTCCGTAGAAAAGGGTAACAACCAAGGGAATGACAAAGAAAAGCAGGGCAGTAAACGGCAACACGTAAGTTGGGTCGAACAAGGCCAGCGTAACATTTTGAATGGCGCCAATGGAGCAGATGCAACCTTGCCTGTAAAATCCAAAATAAAGCAAAGCAAAAACGGAGGTCCAAAGCACACCGCGACGCGACCGCTTTTTCACTACAAACCAAGTAGCCACGATTAGAACGGCAGCCAGCATAAAAACATCCAGGTACTCCAGAAACAATGCCCGAGGCGGAGCTTGTGAAGTAGCTGGCTGCACATAGCCGGTTTCAAATTCGGGTTTAGGGAAGCGCTGTTGGGCCCAAGCCGGCAGGCTCAATAAAAAAGCTGCTAGTGAAAAAAATATTTTTGAGATTCGGTTCATTGATTATCCTAGGTTAAGCGGGGTTTGACTCATCGGTTCCAACCGAAAAATCACCTTTTATTTTGTATGGGTTGTTGGCCGGAACACGCTCAAAAGCGTCGGACGGACACACGCGGGCAATAGAACATTCGTTGCAATTGACACACAAATCGTGTCGAACTTGCAGGTGCAGCGAGCCGTTGCCAAAAGACGTACAGCCTTCCACGCATTTGGCACATCCGAAGCACAAATCCTCGTCAATTTCGTATTCAAAATAGGGATCTTCCACAAACTTGCGCCGGATAGCCGAAGTCGGACAAAGCTGGTTCTCTGCTGCGGTTGACAGGGCATTCGCATCTGGTTTGAGATAGCCGCCACATAAATCGCAGTAACCACAAAGGTCGTAGGCGTGAACGCATTTCACTGCAGAAGGGGTCATCACGCAATAGTCGGCACATCGTCCACAGTAAACACATTTAAACGGGTCGAGCTGCCAGACGAAATCATCGGCGCTGACTTTTAACGCTGCCGCAGTGGCTACGCCAGCCAGCGAAACACCCAACGTCCAGCGTATTCCAGTCTGGATGAACTCCCGCCTACCAGCTTGCTTGTGTTCTTTTTTATCGTTCATCTTGTCTGCTTTGTTTTGCTTTATCCAAGTCACATCCGCTGAAAACGGAGCACGACTTGCATACACTGTTCTCCGAGCAGGTAAAATCAACCTTATTCCGGCTCACCAAAAACAGGGAGCCTCCTACAATTCCGGTTAAAACGCTCAGGCGTAAACTCGTCTGTATAAATTCTTTCCGATTCATCATTCGTTGTTTTTCGGTTTGAATACACGCACTTGTTTGCGGTTGAAGTCGAGTAAAATCACCCGGCCTTCGTCATCCACACAAACATCAGGCGCTTTGGCATTCTCATCAAACATGTCCGGTGATGCTACCACCCCGATGTATTTACCATGCTGGTCGTATATTTTTACACGCACAATTCCTTTTTCGCTGGTAACAAAGGCATTTTCCGACATAATAGCCATGTGTGCGGGATTGCAGCAACCGCTAAATCCTTCAGTTTTTACCGACGAAGCCGCCCACGAACTGCGCATTGCGCCGTCGGCATTGAAGTTTTCCAAGCTGTGGCGCCCCGGATTCACCGCCCATAAGTAACCTTCTTCGCTTAAATCAACATCGAAACAAGGGCTGGGAACAACAAACCCCGGAACCGCTTTGTCCTCGTCCTTCGCGCCAATTTGCTGAAGCAGTTCCCCTTCATGCGAATATTGATAGACCAGCCGGTTACCAGCATCAGCCACATAAACAAATTCCGGTGAAACAGCCAGCGAAGTAATCACCGAACGTGGCCCAAAATCAGCCCACCGCTGAATTTCATTGCCATTCACATTCAACTCAACCACTTCATTTTTCAAGGCTACCCAAATGTTTTCATCCACAGCGAGAGCCGTTGGCGAAGCTGATAAGCTTATTTCATTCTGAATTTGCCCTTGCAGATTGAGCTGAACTAAGCTGCTGTCGGCAATGACGTAAATCAGACCATTGCGGTAGTCGATTCCCTTGGGGGCACCAACTTTCAGTTGCAGCACCTTTTCTTCCTTGTAGATAATTTCTGCAGGATCAACTTTTCGGTATTCACTGACATCGAAAGCATACGGATTTTCAATATTCTTGCCTCCCCTGTTTTTCACAAAATCGCGCGTAATGATAACAGCGATGGCCAGAGCCAAAACGATCAATATCAGATTAACCAGCTTTTTGTATTTCATAACTTTGCAATAAATTCCAAATTTCAGATTGCTTAACTTTCTTCATCAAATAAAAGAGGCTTCACTCTCCAATATCCAAACAAACCATTGTTTTTGAGTCACGCATAAGCAGCCGGTCATCAGCAATAGCGAGCGGCCCCCAAGCATCATGTCCATCCAGAATCTTTTTCTGTGCCAGTTGAATGTACCGGTTTTTGTCCGGTTTAATCATTGTCAGTGTCCCATCATCATCCAGAATGTACATTTTCTCATCGGCTATAATGTAAGGGCCCAGTCCGAAGCGGCTGTCTTTTCCGGACGTCCAAACAAATGTCTGCACATCATCCGGATGTACACAAACCAGCTGGTTGCGGTTGGCGCCGCCATCTTTGGGAAGGATGCCAAACAAGTGCCCATCCCAAACAACCGGTGTTTGCTGTTCGCATGCCAGCCCGTCCTTTGGCTTATATTCTGTAATCACTTCAACATCGAATTTTTCTCCTTGAGGATTGAGCCGGATCATCATTCCGCCGGCGCCATAACCGGCCGTCAGAAAAATTCGTCCTCCATCAATAATCACTGGTGAAGGCGCCACCACCGAGTGGTTCCAGGCATTCGACTGCCACAGCACTTCTCCTTCATCTTCACCATCGGCGGCAATGCCACAAACACCACCATCAGCACTATAAACGTACATCTTACGTCCGTTAAAATTCATGGGTACAATGGACGAGTGCGACATTTTCCACTGCATTTCATTTGGTCTTTCCCACAGAATTTCGCCAGAGTGAATATCCACCGCCATCATGATGGTGCTTCCGCCGGGCGCCAGAATCACTTTGTCGCCATCGACCAGCGGACACTGGGCGGTGTACCATTGCGGAAGGGTGGTTCCGTAATCTTTCACCATGTCAATTCCCCAAATAAAATCGCCCGTTTCGCGGGCCACACACATCACATGGCAACGCGGGCCAATAGTCACCACATAATCTTCGGTTACCGTCGGAACCGTACGCGACATGCCATGATTTCGCTTGACATGCACGCCGTACGATCTACGCCAGATCTCTTTTCCATTGGCAAAAGAAAAGCAGCGCAAAGCATCTTCGCGGGTTTCCTCATCATAGTCAAGCACATAAACCTTCCCCTTGTATATGGCAGGGCCGGCATGCCCTTCGCCCAATTCGACCGACCACAGAATTTCCGGCTCATCAGCACTCCACGAGTCCTTTAGGTTTTGTTTTTCTGAAGCGATGTTGTCAAAATTTTCACCACGAAACTGGGGCCAGGTGCCTTCCATTTCTGGTGCTTCATTGTCAAAAAGATTGAAATTTTCACCAATACGAATGATTTCTTCAATCAAATTGCCAGCCTCCCGATTGTCTTCACCGGGCAAGCTGGCCTCAAGATTGTTTGTAGGATCTTTTGTCAGCCAAAAAACAAACGAAAGTACCCCAATCAAAGCAACCAGTCCAACCAACGAATTTATGAGAATTCTATTCACGCTATCCTTTCAAATTATAAACCATCAATACATCACCATGTCGCAGAAACAGCTTACCATCGAACAGGTATGGATGCGCCCAGTGCGGGCCTGCCCCTTTTTCAATTTTGAATGAACTGATCACCTCGAAGCCCGCCGGATCGGGGTTCACCAACGCGACGTTTCCACGCTGTTCTTCGTAAATGTAGAACAGGCCATCGGCATACACCAAAGCTCCTTTCGTATTCCAGGTTTCGTCATAGACAATCTCGCCGGTTTCCCATTTTTTGCACAACCAGTTTCCTTTGCGGTTATTTTCCCAGTTCGAGCCATAAATGTAACCGTCCAACTCAATCAGTCCGTGGTGGTGATTATCAAAAATGGTATCAGTATACAGTTCTTCAAATCCACTGGCATCGTCATTGACACGGAGCATTTTGGCCGGATAGTCATAGCCCATCGACAAAAAGATTTCATTGTCTTTATACAGGGGCACATTTGTCCAGATCAGGCCTGGCTGATCTGACCATTTCTCGTTATCGTAATACTGATAAGTCATTTTCACCTCTCCCGTTTCCGGATCGAGGGCAATTAAATTGGTTGCCGTAACCGCCAGCACATATTGCTCGCCGTTGTATTCGTAAAGTGTTGACGAAGCATAAGACCGTTGACCACCAACGCTGGGTGTTTTCCAAATTTCGTCGCCAGTCATTTTATCGAACGCGACTACCGAAGTTTCCTGTCCTCCGGGAGTACAAATCACTTTATTATCAACAATCAATGGCGATTCCGAAACACCCCAGATGTGCCACTCGGCCTGATAATCGCGGTCAACATTCACTTTCCAATTGATTTCACCGGTTTCGGTATTCAAGCAGGCCAGTTCACCAATACCGCTGATGATATAAATCCGGTCATCTTCGATGGTCGGGGTACTACGGGTTTCGGGGAAGGATTTCTTCCAGGACTCGCCATACGCCACCTGCCACTTTTTGTTTCCGTCAAAATCCAAGCATGTCAGGTAATCCAAGGTATCAATCATTCCTGAAACATAGAGGTATTCTCCGTTCGAAATCACCGAAGAATAACCTTTACCAACGCCTTCCACTTCCAATAGTAATTCAGGACCAGTTTCCGGCCAGGATTTTAACAATCCGGATTCAGGAAACTTACCATCGCGGTTTGGCCCGCGAAACTGGTAGATTTGTGCATCGACAAGCAGGCTAACACAAAGAATGAGTTGAATGATCAGTAGTCGTTTCATGATGGTTTTTATAGTTGATATTTTGTTTTGTCGTTCCCTAAAAGGCAAAAAGCTAAGCTGAAATTTTATACGCAATCAGCGACTGTCCATGACGCACATACAAAATGCCGTTGTGAACAACCGGATGTGCCCAATGCTGAGCTGTTCCGTATTCTACTTTGGTTTTAGACACCAAGTCAAACTTCTCTGAAGTTGGATTGATTAAAGCCAGCTCTCCCCGGTCAGAATAGGCAATGAGTTTATCGCCGGCCATAATGACGACACCATTACCGACTTCGGTCGAATGCCATTTTTCTTCACCAGTTTTCCAATCGTAGCAAAACCAACCGCGCGCTTTATGCCCCGAAGTATAAATAAAACCATCGGTAATAATCGCGCCGCCCATTTGGTTATCCATCTTCTCGGTGCTCCATACTTTACTTACTGATGAGCCGTCGTCTGCCAGATCCAGCTTGACGCAGCCTTGTCCGTAACCGCTAAAAATAAACAGCGCGCCATCCTGAAAAATGGGCGTGTTTGGGTGAATATTGTACTGGTTGGGGTGAGGATAGTTCCAAAGCAATTTTCCGTCTTTGGCATCAACAGCAATTACCTCACTTCCGGTATGTGTTACCAACAACTTCCGGCTTGGAAGTTCGATTAATTTAGGCGTACAATAAGCTGCCGTTTCGCCCTTCCCTGCACTTTTCCAAACCAAATCACCATTCATCCGGTTGAGTGCAACCATGTTAAATTCTGTTCCGCCCGGCGTAAAAAATACTTGATCGCCATCAACGACAACCGTTTCGTTGAATCCCCAACGCAGGTGCTCGGAGCCAAAATCCTTAGCCAACTCTTTGTTCCACACGATGTTTCCCGTGTTCAGGTTTAAGCAGATCAATTCGCCATATCCACTGACGATATAGGCCAAATCACCAACAATCGTGGGTGTTTGCCGGGCGCCGGGATAACTGACTTCAAACTCTTTTCCGTAGGGAATTTTTTTCTCAAAAGAGCCATTTTCACTAAAAATACTGAGGTAGCCCATTTCATCTACCATCCCAGTACAGTAGATTTTTTCGTTGGCAAAAGTTGGGGAAGAGTGGCCTTCGCCCAGTTCTTCAAAATGCCACAAAACCTGGGGGCCATCAGCGGGCCATTGAGCCATTAATGCGGGTGCCGGGTACTTGGCTTCGGAGTTTTCGCCGCGCCATTGTGTAGGTTGTTGTGCCAGTACATTCACGCCTATAAAAAGGCAAAAAAGCAAGGTAGTCAATCGATTCTTCATGGTTTACAAATTATAAAATCTAATGATCCCAAATTTATTAAGGAAAGACCAAACTACACAGCCGGCGACTAAATTTAACAAGGTTCTAAATAGTTACATTTGTTAACAAGTCTTATGTTCCAAAACAACACGCAACAATCTCACTGTCTTACTTTTAGATATATTTAGCAAAAAAATCCTGAGCAATGGTTTATAATTTTAAAATTAGAAAAAGAGCAAATCGCATTGATATAAATCATTTTGAAAGCGAAATACGATGCTATTCCAGCCATTCCTCTGAAAAGAAGGCAAAAAAATAACCCACATTTCTGCAGGTTATTTTTTTAACTCGTTACTCAAAAACTATAATTTTGGTTCCCAACCTGATTCATATTCCCGATCCCACAACTTCATGGCGTCCCGATCAAAAATATGCCCGTTATTGGTATCAACATCAAACGATTTTCCGATACGAGAAGAAATGTTAGCATAGTGCGTCAGCATTTGACTGGTTGCTCCCATTTCAATTGGTGAATTTAATTGCGTTGACTTGCCTCGGATGTTGTCAAAGAAGTTAACCACATGTTCATCAGTCATGTCGCCTCCGCCACCAAGAGCGGTTCCGGCTTCGTTGCTGGCTCCTTTGCTGTCGCGAACCAATTTACCACCCCTGTCAAACAGCTTATAACCACCACGATTGACAAACACCGATCCTTCTGTTCCATAAATGATTGTTCCGCGGTCGGAGCCATAAGTGCTGTAACCGTTGCGGCTTTTTCCGTCCCACACAATAACTTTATTTCCCGGGAAACGGAAACTGGCATCCATTGTATCGTACATTTCCCATCCATCGTTCAGGAAATGGCGCTTGGCAGCCTGTACATCAACGAATTCAGGATATTCAACATCAAGCGCCCAGCGGGCAATATCGAGCTCGTGCGTGGCATTGTTTCCGGTTTCAGCTGTTCCCCAGTTCCAACCGTACCAGTGCCAGTTGTAATCCCAGGTATTGTGACGGTAATCTTCGTGAGGTGCCGGTCCTTGCCATAGGTTCCAGTCCAGTCCTTCGGGAACCGGCGCCTTTTTAGGCACGGGCACTTCGCCGCGGGTGTTGGAGTAAAAAGCAACCGCACGGTAAGCGTTTCCGATAACGCCGTTATGGATTTGATTGATGATTTCAATTGATTCGGGCGAAGAACGTTGCTGGTTTCCCATTTGAACAACTTTGCCATATTTCTTCTGAAAATGAACCAACAGTTCACCTTCGCGCGGGCTGTGACTGCAAGGTTTTTCAATGTAAACATGCTGGCCGGCCTCCATAGCCATCCAAGTTCCCGGAGCATGCCAGTGGTCGGGCGTTGCATTGAACACAGCGTCAACGTCTTTATCAGCAAACACTTCGCGAATATCGTTGATCAACGTTGCTTTGCCACTTACTTTTCCATGTAAATCTTTCCCAACTTTTTCACGCTGTTTTTTCATCACATCGCAAATGTAGGCCAGGTCAACATTATTGTTTTTGTCTTTTACTGCATTGTAATATGCACCTACCCGGCGTCCACAACCCATAAAGGCGACCTGAAGCCGGTCGTTGGCACCAATAATCCGCGAGTAACTTTTGGCAGACATGCCCATCGCCGAACCACCCAAAGTGACTCCGGCAGCTCCGACAGCCGCTTTTCTTAAAAAATCTCTTCTGTTTGAACTCATCTTGTATCGTTTATTTGGTTTATTGTAAGGTTGATAAAATTCCTTTGACATAGCCCATCGACTCTGCCATTCCGGCAAATGGATCGTCGCCATCTTTTTCATATTCCAGCGCAACTACGCCATCGTACTCAAGTTCCACCAGGTCTTTCAAAAAGGTATGGTGATCAATCACTCCTCGTCCAATTTCACAAGTTGATCCATCATGGTCAGCAGCGGTAACATCCTTGATGTGGATATCTAAAACCCGGTCAAAATAATCTCTCACATCTTGCGAAGGACTCCGGCCAATGCGCTTGGTATGGCCAATGTCAATACACAAACCCATGCGGGGATCCATATCTTTTATTAAAACATAGGCACTTTCGGCGCTGGGATAGAGCTTGTCGCCCGGGCCATGATTGTGAATGGCCAATTGAATATCGTAGGCTTTCACCTTATCTTCAACATACTGCAGCAATTCGTGGTTTGGAACCCCGACAATCATCTTCATCCCAGCCTTTTTTGCATATTCAAATGCCTGGTCAACTTCTGCTTCGTTGGTCATGTAAATCACGCCACCAGCGTACAAATTCAATCCGGCTTCTGAACATTTCGCAACTGCTTCGGCTATTTCCGCGTCCGACGCATCCAATTTCAGGTGAAAGCTTTTAAATGCGATATGATCAACTCCCAGCTTTTTAGTAAAGGCAATGGTTTGATCCCGGTCGAACTTCCGAAGCGAATAAGAAGCCACGCCCAATTTAAACTTCACCTCTTTCTGAACTTCTGGCTGCTCTGCTTTTTGTCCGGTCGTGCATGAAGAAAAGCCAAGCATCACTAATAAAAACAAAGGAACCAAGATGGTCGCTATTGATTTTCGGATAACTTTCATAGCTTACAGTTTTCTTATTTTAAGGCTTCTGAACTGGACATGATTCTGATGATCCTGCAGTAAGATTGGTGTTTCATCCACCAACCCGAAATCTTTATAATCGGCGTATTTACTACGCGCCACCAGTGCATGGAAGATGTTGGAGTCGATGGTATATTCCACCACTTTCAATCCATTCAGCCAATGCTCCACCCGCCTGTCAGGATGAAGGACAATGCGACCGCGATTCCACTCACCCGCCGGTTTCACAAACCTTTGTTGTGTTTCCGAAGGAATCAAATCATAAAGCGAAGCCATTTTTCGGTTTCCTGCAGCTCCCTGTTTTGCATCGGGGTGATTTTCATCATCCAAAATCTGATACTCCAACCCAATGCCGGGGCCATTATTTCCCACTCGGTATTTCACTCCGCTGTTGGCGCCTTTGGTTATTTGAAATTCGAACTGTAAATCAAAAGCTTTAAACTTTTCTTTGGTCACAATGTCTCCGGGGCGTTTGGCCACCTGATCCTGGCCCAAAATTGCCAATGCACCATTTTCAACGACCCAGCCTTTTTCAGGAAACTGATCCGAATTGGCGCTTTTCCATCCCTGAGTTGTTTCGCCGTCAAACAGCAGTTTGAACCCTTGATTCTTTTCAGCCTCAGAAACTTGATTGGGCAGCATGTTCACCACAAAAACCTCCTCCATTGGCGTTTGTTTTAGATCGGTTGTTTTGATCCGCACGTTCCGCCATTTAATTTGACGGCCTTCCTGATCTGCCGAATTGATCGAATGCACTTGCAACGAAATAAAACCTTTTGGAGTCATATCGTCAATTAAGTGCGCCACCGGCTTCCCATTTAAAAAGGTGCGGATATCGTTTCCCACGCACTCAATCCGGTACAAATTCCATGCACCGTTGCGAAACGCCTTTCCTCCCTCCGGATTATAGGTACAAGGGTAAAGCCAGCCACGGCGGGCTTCATCGTAAATGCCACCGCTCCAGGCACGATCGGAAGGATCGACCTCGCATTGGTAACCATGCACCCGGCCATTGTTGTAATCCGCTTTGCTCAAACTGCGGAATTGAATACCGGAATTCATGTTGTCGTCAACTTTCAACTCCACTTCAATAATAAAATCACCGTAATCCTTCTCGGTTGTTAAAAACGAATTGGGTGTATTGGCAACCGTTGTGCCCACAATCACCCCATTGACAACTTCGTACTTTGCTTTACCGTTTAGCTGTTTCCAGCCGGTCAAGTCTTTTCCGTTGAAAAGATACTCCCAGCCATCGGCATTGCCTGCAAATAAAAGGGTGCTGACAAATAGTAAAAGAAATGTTAATCGAACTTTCATAACTGTATTATTGGTTTAATGATTTACAAATTGACGTGAACGGTAACGAATGTATAAAAATAAAGATATTTCAGGTATATTTGCGTGACTAAAACGGGTTTTATAACAGTTATAACTAAGCTATAACCGAGAAAATGACCAAAAACAATAACCTAATATACAATCATTTAAAAAAAATTACATCAAGCAGGCATTTTGTGAAGTCGAAAATTAGTTGTGACCTCTTAACTTACCTGACGGAAGCTTCGCTCGAAGGAAAAAATCCAAAAGAATTTACCATTGGCGTTGAGTTGTTCGGAAAAAAATACGAAGATGCCGACAAGCAGGACTCCAACATCCGGGTTTACATTCATAATGTCAGGAAAAAGCTGAAAGACTATTATGCTGCCGAAGGAAAAAAAGATCCCGTTATTTTCGTGGTCGAAAAAGGCAAATATCATGTGCGGTTTGATTCCCCCAAAGACCATCGCAAGCCGGTTCGTTACGTGTTTTTAATTCCTTTTCTCGTTTCGTTTGCTGCGCTGCTTGTTGTTGGCTTCCTATTTTTAAGGCACTCCGCTCAAAACAAAACACCTTGGAAAGATTTACCTGTTTGGCAGGATTTTGCAGAAAGCGAAAAACCAACGCTGTTGGTGTTGGGCGACTATTTTGTGTTCTCTGGTCTGCTACCTACCGGAAACGTTGGCATTTACCGTGACTTCAATATTAATTCGGAAGTGGAATATGAGCATTTGCTGGACAAAAATCCGGAACTGATCCACTCGCTTTCCAAATCGAACCTGACTTATTTGTCGAAGATGGCGGCATTCTGCCAAAGCCATATCTACAAAGTATTTGCACAAACCGGCGCGCCTATTCATGTCAAGCTTTCGTCGGATTTGCAGCCGGATGATCTGAAAAACAACAACATCATTTTTGTTGGCAATTATAAGAACATGGGGCTTTTTGAGAACGTTGTTCAGGACCTGAACTTTTCGTTTGGCATTTCCAGCTCGGGCAGACAGTTTATCTTTGCCGATGATCCGGACGCAGCAATATATCGCCCCGCTAACGACAACAACAAGCAAATTGATTACGCGCTGGTTATTAATACGGAAGGATACACCGACAACCGCTTTCTGCTTTTCCTGTCCACACAAGACATTGGCAATATTTCAGTTGTTGATCAATTGACGAATCCCGATTACCTGACCACGCTCCTGAATGAAAAGCTCATGCAACTCGACCCCGATAATTTTAAGGCGCTGTATAAAGTCCAGGGAATCAATAAAACCGATCTGTCATTTGAATTAATCAGGGTAGAATAATCGCATGAAAGTCACCATCCTCATCATCTACTTCATCCTTATTATCGGCCTGGGCATTTATTCCTGGCTGAAAATAAAGGAACCCAGCGACTATTTTGTCGCCGGCAAACGCTCCGGATTCTGGCAAATATCGGGTAGTTTGCTGGCTACCGTGCTTGGCGGCTCGGCAATTTTGGGCACGGTAAACCTCACCAAAGACCAAAGCTGGGCAGCCGCCTGGTACCTTCTGGCAGCATCGTTTGGTTTGTGGCTTTTGGTGCCGCTGGTAGGTAAAGTCAACCGGCTGGGAAAATACACACTCACCAACCTGCTTGGGCAGTTTTATGGCGAAACAGCCCGAAAAGCGGCATCCATAATCATTCCGCTGGCCTGGACCGGAATTGTTGCGGCACAGGTTATCGCGTCGGCCAAGATTCTATTTAGCTTTTTCAACCTGCCTTACGAACAGGGCGTCCTGATTTCAGGAGCGGTTTTTATTCTCTACACCTTGATTGGCGGACAGATCTCCATCATCAAAACTGATTTCGTTCAATCTTTCATCATCCTTTTCGGGGTGATTCTTACCGCTTTCTTTTTATGGGATATGCCCGAACAGGTTCCCGAATTCAGCAGTGCTTTTCCCTTCAACGCCCGGTTCACGGGAATTGACCTGTTTATTTTGGTGCTGACTTTTTCGAGCACGTTCATTGTGGGGCCCGACATTTATTCGCGGGTATTTTGCGCGAAAGATGAAAAAACAGCCCGTCAAAGTGTGCGGCTGGTGGCTTCCATTTTGATTCCATTCGCCTTCATTCTGGCGTATGTCGGGGTTTTTGCGTTCAGCCATTTGCCCGAAGAAAACCTTGAAGGCTCGGCAGCCCTGATTGAAGTGATTAATTTTTACCTGCCTGAATGGATTGCGGGAATAATGGCTGCGGCCCTGCTCTCGGCTGTCTTATCTTCGGCCGACACCACGCTGCTGACCTCCTCGATGATTTTAAGTGAATTGCTCAACCCAGATATCAACAACGCCAAATCATTGACGCAAACGCGTTATTTTATTGTCCTGAGCGGAATCATCAGCATGTTGATGGCGCTAAAAATCACTTCCATTATTGGAACACTTTTGCTGGCCTTAGCCTTCTATTCCGGGGCTTTTCTGGTTCCTTTGGTGGCTGCACTCACCAACATGAAAGTCAATAAGCGCCTCAGTATTTTGGCCATGGTCGCCGGAGGATTGATTGCTTTGGGTGGAAAAGTTACGGCCACTTACTATGGAGGCGATTTTGGGAATTGGATGATTGTTTCTGCTTTTGTTGTGAATGCGGGGATTTTGATGATTCCTGAAAAACGCTAAGAATATCAACTGAGTTCCACGATGGTGATTCCGGCGCCACCAAACTGCACGTGTTCATCGCGATAGGACCGGACGATCGGATCGGAACCTAAAAAGCTTCGAATCATCTCGCGCAAAATGCCGTTTCCTTTGCCATGAAGAATTTTTAATTCACTAACATCCAGCATGATGGCTTCGTCCAAAAAAGCCTGAATAGTTGAAATGGCCTCTTCGGCCCGTTGCCCGCGAACATCAATCTCGGGTTTGAAAGTATTGCGTTTTTCCGATAGTTTCCGATGCACATTCGGCAGCGTCTTGTTGGTTCCGCGGAGTTCTTTCTTCGCCTCATTGTTACTCACCTTTTGCAATTTTTTCCGATTCACCGAGGTACGCAACTGCCCAAACGCCACCACCACGTTTTTATCGCCAATCTCGAGCACTTCGCCGATGCTGTTTTGGCCTTCCATCCTCACTTTATCGCCCGGCTCCAATTCCTCTTTTTGCTTTTTGGGAGCAGAGGCTTTTGGGTTTTCTGGCTTTTCCGGTCTCCGTTGATTCCGGCGACCTTCTTTCTCTTTAAGCTTCTGAATTTTCTTGTTGATCCATTCGTCATCGTCTTCTTCAGGCTCTTCCATTTCTTCCTTGAAACTGGACAACTGCTTGCGAATAGCCTTTGTTTTCTCCTTTTCAGCCTGACTCTCCCGGATTTCACGGATAGTATTTTCGACCATTTTATTGGCTTCGGACAAAACGCGGGCAGCTTCTTCTTTCGCCTCTGCAATAATCTGTTTGCGTTGTTTGGCCATATCGCTTAGGTCAAGCTCATATTTTTCAGCCATTTCATCCAGGCTGCGCTCTACTTTCCGAATTCGCTGACGTTTCGATTCCCAGTACCGTTTGTCGCGCACAATATCGCGCAGGTGCTTGTCGAAATTGATGTGGTCGACGCCAACCTTTTCGGTGGCTTCCTGTAAAATTGACTCCGGCATACCAATCTTGCGGGCGATCTCGAACGCGAATGAACTGCCCGGCTTACCAATCTGCAACTGAAAGAGCGGCTCCATTTGATGATTGTCATACAGCATGGCGCCGTTTTCAATTCCCTCAACCGATGAGGCAAAATGCTTCAAATTAGTATAGTGCGTGGTAATCACG
>JAGXIR010000235.1 GCA_024635605.1 Sunxiuqinia sp. | reverse complement strand
AGTAATTATTCGCCGAAAGTTAAATTCCAGTTCTTTTCAGCAAATTTGCAACATGTTTATCAATTGGGAAAGTTAATTCGTCAGGATTGAGTGTTTTCAGTTTGACCCAGCGGAACGACTGGTTGCCGTTTTTCATTTCGGCAAAATCAAATGGTGAGCTTGAAGTCTTGAAATTGACTGGGTGTTTTAGTGTTGCCGTGTAGTAAATACTTAAGAGTTGGTGATCGTCAAAAAAAAGTGCTTTTTGATAGAAGTCGGTTGTGTAAAAATGCTTAATATCATCAATTTCCTGTTGGCACTCTTCGCGCATTTCCCGTTTCAAACAATCCTTGGTTCCTTCGCCGAAATGCAAGCCGCCGCCAGGGAATTTTGTCATTCGGGTATTGAGCTGAAATTCGTCGGTGATCAGGATTTCATTTTGATCATTGATAAAGAGCCCATAAACGCGAATGGTGAATTTGGTGGGTGGTGCCTGATTCATGGGTTTAGATTTTTCTCAATAAAATCAATTATTTCAGTTTGCTGGCCAGGTTCAAACCAGTGGATGGCCTCGTCTTTTCTGAGCCAGGTTAATTGTTTCCGGGCATAGTGGCGGGTGTTGCGTTTGATTAATACAATGGCTTTTTCGCGGCTGATTTCTTCGTCAAAATAAGCAAACAGTTCTTTGTAGCCTACCGTGTTGAGTGAATTTAAATGTTTATGCGGGTAAATGCTTTTGGCTTCATTCTCCAGTCCGGTGTGCATCATGTGGTCTACTCGCTGGTTGATTCGGTTGTACAACTGTTCCCGATCCATATTCAGACCAATTTTTAGAATTCGGAACGGACGTTTTTTGGTAGTTTCTGTTCGGAATGAAGAGTACGGTTTGCCGGTCATCAAGCAAACTTCAAGCGCCCGGATCAGGCGTTTGGGATTCTTTAGATCGACTTGCTGGTAGTACGTTTCATCGAGCTGCTTCAGTTGAAAACGTAAATGTTCAATTCCTTTTTCTTCCAGGTCAAGCATCAGTTTTTTGCGAATCACCGGATCAACATCAGGCTGAAAATCAATTCCTTTGCAAACAGCATCAACATAAAGCATGGACCCACCAGTCATGACCAACACATCCAGTTTGTTGAAAAGTTGGTTGATGAGTCCGATCGCTTCAGTTTCGAAACGGCTGGCATTATAGTCTTCGAAAATGGAGTGGGAGTGGATAAGATGATGTGGAACTTGCTTTAACTCTTCGGGAGTTGGAACAGCTGTGCCAATTGAAAGTTCCTTAAACAGTTGCCTTGAGTCGGCCGAAATGATTTCGGTTTGAAAATGTTTGGCAAGATGAATGCTTAAGTTACTTTTCCCAATTCCGGTAGGCCCCTGAACGACTAGTAATGTTTTCTTCATGTGTTGTTTTCGTTGAAAGGGCAAAGGTAGTGGTTTTGGGAAAAAGGGAAGGGGACCCTTTTAGTCCCCTTCGATTAGGTCCTCCATTTCGCCAAAAATTTCGGTATAATCATCTAAATCACCGTAATCGCGGTATCTGTTCTCCTGATTGAGAACTTCGAGACCCTGTCCCTGGAGTTCTTCTTCCATAACTTGAGCAGGGGCATCACCTTGTTTGTAGGCGACTTTGTTTTCTTGAAGATGCTTTTCCATGTAAATTTCAGTTAATTCAATATAAAAAGATCTGTCATTAAAAAAATCAAATACATAGAGCAAACGTTGCCCTTTGTCAGAGAGGATGCTATGTAGTTTAGTTCTTCCCATGATTTCAGTTTGGGAACTAGTTCTACCAAAGTCTAAAAAAGTAATTTCTGTTTGTGTTCCGTAGTTATCGCCAGCCACAAAAAATGAAGCGAGTTGATCGGAACTGTAGTCGCAACATTGTTGAATGCACCAGTGTAAATCTGCAAAACTTTTTTCGCCATCTATTTCGATTATTCGAACAAAATCAGCATTCTCAATAGATGTTATTTTCAACTGGTATACCATTCAATTTGATTAAATGTGAATTTGAAATTTCAGAAATGTAAACTGTTTTTGTGAGCACACAGGGTTTTATAACGGCGATCAGTTCTGAAAGGTTAGGCAATAAATGTTAAAAAAGATTAATTGCCAAAATGGCGGCTCTAACCAGTTGGCGGCTTGCTGCTTAGTGTCATTCTTTTATTTTTGGTGGTTCACCTGTTTCGTGATCAATTGAACCGATACTTCGTGAATTCGATGAATAATTGATTTATGAATTCGATTTTTCATGAAGTTATCCGTTGGTTTAGTGCGAATTAATGCTGAACTTGAGACGTTTTTTTATTGGTAATATGATTCTTGCCACTTGAATTAAAAGCTATGCAGTACGGCGGTTTAATTTTTGAAAATCTGAAGATTTCACTTCGATCCATCCGGTCAAATCTGTTGCGAACGATTTTGACTGTCTTGATCATTGCAGTTGGAATTACAGCTCTCGTTGGGATACTGACGGCTATCGACTCGATCAAATCCTCGATCACCAAGGAATTTACATTCATGGGAGCCAATACGTTTTCAATTACTTCCCGGGGAATCAACGTGCAGGTTGGTAACGAACGGATCCGGACAAAAAACCACGCCTACATTAATTATTATCAGGCTCGTGAATTTAAGGAACGATTTGATTTTCCGGCCTTGGTCTCGGTTTCGGTCACAGCAACCGGTACAGCCACTGTTAAGTATGGATCTGAGAAGTCAAATCCGAATGTGACTGTTCGGGGAGTGGATGAGAATTACTTGCTTGCTTCCGGCTTCGAAATTGACAAGGGGCGTAATTTGTCGGCAGCCGACCTTGTTTCGGGGGGGAACCTGGTGGTTATTGGTGATGGTTTGGTGAGGCGTTTGTTTGCGAAAAATGAAGACCCGGTGGCCAAGGAAATAAGTATTGGCGGCGGACGTTACCAGGTTATTGGAACGCTGAAGTCGAAAGGAGGCGGGTTTGGTGACGGTGGCGATGAGATTTGTCTGCTTCCGTATTCGAATGTCCGTTCGTATTTTTCCAGGCCGCAAATGAATTTCAATATTCAGGTGAAAGTGGAAAATACCCAGCTTGTTGATGCTGCCATTGGCGAGGCCGAAAGCACTTTCCGGATGATCAGAAACCTAAGCCCGATTGATGAAACCGATTTTAATATTGAAAAGAGCGACAACCTGGTGAATATGCTTTTGAATAATATTAAAAACATCACCTTGGTGGCTACCATCATTGGGATGATCACGTTATTTGGGGCAGCTGTTGGTTTGATGAATATTATGCTGGTGTCGGTGACCGAACGGACCCGCGAGATTGGAATCCGGAAAGCAATTGGAGCCAATTCGTCGTTGATCCGTCAACAGTTTCTGATGGAAGCCGTGGTGATTGGGCAGATTGGCGGCGCTTTGGGTATTGTATTGGGAATTCTGGTTGGGAATATTGTTTCGGTGTTGATCGGAAGTGCATTTATTATTCCCTGGCTTTGGATTATTACCGGAGTTGTGGTGTGTTTCGGGGTCGGACTCGTTTCCGGCTATTACCCGGCCCAAAAAGCGGCACGAATGGATCCGATTGAAAGTTTGCGGCACGAATAGTTCATCACCAAGCTTGAATTTCTCAATACCAATCATGAACTTTTCGTTCCCAACCAATAATTTTTGAGTTCTCGGCGCCAGTTTTTGCCAAACAAAAAAGGTATCAGTTTCCTGACACCTTTTTATTATATCATCCCAAAAAGCTCAGCCGGCAACTGCCGGAGATGTTGGGAGAGCGGGATTGCAATTATTTTACTGAATCCATGTATTGGATCAGTTCGCAAACTTTTGCTGAGTAACCCATTTCATTGTCATACCATGAAACCACTTTTACAAAGTTTGGAGACAAAGAGATACCAGCACCGGCATCGAAGATTGAAGTACGTGTGTCGCCAACGAAATCGTTAGAAACAACCTGGTCTTCTGTATATCCGAGAATGCCTTTCAATTCGCCTTCAGAAGCTGCTTTCATTGCTGCGCAGATTTCTTCGTAAGAAGCACCTTTATCCAAGCGGACAGTCAAGTCAACAACCGATACATCAGGAGTTGGAACGCGGAAAGCCATACCAGTCAGTTTGCCGTTCAGTTCAGGAATAACTTTACCTACAGCTTTAGCAGCGCCAGTAGAAGAAGGAATAATGTTTTGTCCTGCTCCACGGCCACCTCTCCAGTCTTTCATCGAAGGACCGTCAACCGTTTTTTGAGTGGCAGTAGTTGCGTGCACAGTAGTCATCAGACCTTCAACTATACCGAATTTGTCATTCAATACTTTAGCTACAGGAGCCAAGCAGTTGGTTGTACATGATGCGTTTGAAACAAAGTTCATTTCGTTGGAGTACGATTTGTTGTTCACACCCATAACGAACATTGGCGTATCGTCTTTTGAAGGAGCTGAGAAAACAACTTTTTTAGCGCCTGCGTCAAGGTGTCCCTGAGCTGATTCTTTTGTCAGGAAAAGGCCTGTTGCTTCAACAACATAGTCTGCACCAACTGCTCCCCAGTTAATGTCTTTTGGGTTTCTTTCTGCAGTTACGCGAATCTCGTCACCATTAACGATTAGTTTGCCGTCTTTAACAACAACTTCACCATCAAAACGTCCGTGAGTTGAATCATATTTTAGCATGTAAGCCATGTAGTCTACATCGATCAAGTCGTTGATTGCAACAACTTGAATAGTTCCTTTAGCGATAGCCTGACGGAAAACAAAACGACCGATCCGACCAAATCCGTTGATACCGATTTTAATTTTTGACATAGTTGATAATTTAAAAATTAATGAAAGATTATTGTTTTGATTTATTAGCTTTTAAGTACTCTTTTTTAAAGCACTACAAAATAACTAACTTAAATTAAGAAGATCAAATTTTTCTATTTTGAATTGGGTTTTTTGATCAGGGTTTAAAGTATAGTTAATGTTGGCACGTAAATTTACATGCGTATACTCGAATGGTTGGTTATCGACGTGACTGGGTCATATTTACTTCGGCAAATATGTTTGACGGTTGCATCCTTCTGTGTTGTTTAAGGAGTGAGCTCGACAGCGACAGAGTTATTCATTAATTTTCGGTCGGGTAAAAGCTTTTTTAGCCTGAATTATTCATAAAAAAAGGGAGTTTGTCCCCTAAAAACAGCTGAAGTATCAGTATTTTTAGGGTGTTGACAACAAACATCCCTGGAACAATGATAAAAAATAATTCTGAGAACGCGACCCCAATCCTGAATCTTTTT
>JAGXIR010000234.1 GCA_024635605.1 Sunxiuqinia sp. | reverse complement strand
GTTGTAGGCTTCGTCAAACTGGGCAACCACTTCGGGCTGTGACACAATCTTCATCAACGTAAACAAGTTTTGAATGGCTTCCGGCTTTTCCGAATTCATTTCCGTTGGTCCCGAATCCGTCACGGCGCGCATCACTTTCTTGCGGATTTCCTTTTCAGTGTCGTACAGGTTAATGGCGTTGCCTTCCGATTTTCCCATTTTACCGCTGCCATCGAGCCCGGGAACCTTGATCAAATCCGCCCCTTCAAATGTAAATGGTTTTGGAATGGGGAAGATCTTCGATTTGTACATGCGGTTGAATCGCTTGGCAAACTTACGCGCCATTTCCAGATTTTGCTCCTGGTCTTTCCCAACCGGCACATAATGGGCTTTATGGATGATGATATCCGAAGCCATCAGCACCGGGTAAGTCAGCAGGCCGGCATTCACATTTTCGGGTTGTTGGCGCGCTTTGTCTTTAAACGAAGTGGTGCGTTCCAATTCTCCCAAATAGGCATTCATGTTCAGAATGGTGTACAATTCGCTCACTTCGGGAACATCGCTCTGAATAAAAATTGTTGACTTTTCTGGATCTATACCACAGGCCAGATATTCTGCCAGCACTTGTTTCACCCCCGCCTGTAAGTTTTCAGGAGTTGGATGAGTGGTTAACGAGTGAATGTCGGCAATAAAAAAATAGCAGTTATAATCTTCCTGCATGCGCAGAAAATTTTGTACGGCTCCAAAATAATTGCCTAAGTGTAAATATCCTGTTGGCCTGATGCCACTCACAACGGTTGCTTTATTCATTTTGAGTTGTTGTTCGATGAAAATGAGCTGCAAAAATAGCTTGAATACTCGAAAGACGAAAATTTATTTTCACCCGCGAGTTGTTATTCAAATTGAAGATCAAAAACATAATATGCTTGCAAACTTTAATTTATTCGCTAGTTTTACGTGAAATTAACGAATTGATGTATCAAATGCCTTTATACGGAACTGAGTGGCACTGGCGTAACGTGAAAATGGAAACGCTGGAGCAGACTGTTGTTTTACGATCATAAAGGCCGTGAAGTGGGGTTTGTTGCATCTGCAACAAACCCCACTTTTAGTTAAAAACACGAATTAAAAACCAATAAATTATGGCCAGACAAAAACACATTTACCTGGACGAAGCGGACATGCCCAAACAGTGGTATAACTTAGCTCCCGATCTTCCAACGCCTTTAAATCCGCCACTGGGACCCGACGGTAAGCCGGTTACTCCCGAAATGTTGGCGCCTGTTTTCCCGATGAACCTGATTGAGCAGGAAGTCAGCCAGGAGCGCTGGATTGACATCCCCGAAGAAATTCGCGAACACCTTTTTCGCTGGCGCCCAAGTCCGCTGGTTCGTGCTTATGAACTGGAGGCGGCGCTGGGGACTCCGGCTAAAATTTACTACAAAAATGAAGGGGTTTCACCTGCCGGAAGCCACAAGCCAAATACCGCCATTCCGCAAGCCTGGTATAACAAGCAATTCGGCATCAAAAAGCTAACCACGGAAACCGGCGCAGGACAGTGGGGATCGGCCTTGTCGTTTGCTTGTTCGGTGATTGGCGGGATTGAATGCAAGGTGTTTATGGTGCGGGTGAGCTTTGAGCAAAAGCCTTTCCGGAAAATGCTGATGAATACCTGGGGCGGAAGCTGCGTTCCTAGTCCGAGCATGGAAACCCAAGCCGGCCGCGATATTCTGGCGCAATATCCCGATACACCCGGATCGCTGGGAATTGCTATTTCCGAAGCTGTTGAAGCTGCGGTTAGCGACCCAACAGGAAAAACACGCTATACACTGGGATCGGTATTGAACCACGTGATGTTGCACCAATCGATTATTGGGCTGGAAGCGAAAAAGCAGCTGGCCAAAGTAGGAATTGATAAGCCCGACATCGTGATTGGCTGCTGTGGTGGCGGTAGTAACTTTGCCGGAATCTCTTTTCCTTTCATGTACGATAAAATTCATGGTGCTGATATCCAGATTATTGGCGCCGAGCCTTTTTCATGTCCTACATTGACCAAAGCGCCGTTTATTTACGACAACGGCGATGTGGCGCAAATGACACCCCTGTTGGCGATGCACAGCCTGGGACATAACTTTGTTCCCGCGCCCATTCATGCTGGTGGTTTGCGTTATCATGGCATGGCGCCATTGGTCAGCGCAGCTCTGCGCGATGGCCTGATGGAAGCACAGGCGATTCACCAAAGCGAATGTTTCGAAGCCGGCTTGCTATTTTCAAAGACTGAAGGCATCATTCCAGCTCCGGAAACAACGCATGCCATTGCAGCGGTGATTCGTGAGGCGAAGAAAGCAAAGCTGGAAGGCAAGGAAAAAACCATTCTTTTCAACTTCAGTGGCCACGGATTGATGGATTTGGTGGGTTACGACAAGTACCTCAAAGGCGAGTTGCACGACTACGAATACCCGGAATCGGAAATTGCGCTGAACCTGGAAAAACTTCAGGGCTACCCGCTTCCGAAGTAACAGATATTGCTTTTGATCGGATGACTTAAAGCTCATCCGATCAGTAAATATTAAAGTCCTGTCTAATTTTACAGGGCTTTTTTTATGAATTTAAGTGTGACCAATCCTTAATGACCAATGACCAATCATCCAACTTTCTTCTTTTAATCAAACTGTAATCAGACTGTAATTCAGCTTTAATCTAATCGAAGTAGTTTTGAATCAAACAAAAACTTCAAAAAGATGAAAGCATTAATCGTTACCATTTTATTCGCCGGAATACTTTCTTTTTCATTTACATCTGAAAAAGAGAGCCAAAAGGTCGATAAAGATAAAGTCGAAACCAAACTATTTACCACGCTGCGCGGAGAGGTGGTAGACCAGAAAACCAACGAAGCATTGGTGGGCGTCAAAATTACTTTGGAAGGAACGGATCAGGTGGCCTACACTGATTTTGACGGGAAATACCAATTTGAAAACGTTGAAACCGGAGCCTATAATTTGACAGCTTCCTATATTTCCTATGAGCAAACTTCGGTTGAAAATGTCGGGGTAAGTCTCAAAAAAAGTCAGATCGATTTTAGTTTAAGAACAGCAAACTAAAATCTTCTGGCTTGTTCTATACTTAAGATTGATGCCGCTTCTGAGAGCAGGAGCGGTTTTTTCTTGTTCCCGTTTCAATATTGACCATGAAAACCCACGAAGTGATTAGAACCGGGCGCTCCGAAGCAGGCTGCTGCCTGTAAATCAGTGGATTTGGCCCAAGAAAAAAATAATTCAATTACATGAAGAAACTAAGTTTATTTGTCGGCTTGATTTTGCTTGGGGTGTTGGGCTCGCAGGCGCAGAGCATTAGAGAAGTTGATGGTGTGTACTATCTCGGTTCCACTCCTTATACCGGTTTGTACACCAGTGTTTACTCCAACGGAAACATCCGCTTGGAAATGAATCTTATTAAGGGTGAGAAAGACGGTGAAGTTCGGGTTTATTTTGAAAATGGCGAACTGAATGAAATCCGCAGTTACAAGAAAAATATCATGCATGGAAGCTGGATTACCTATAATGAACAAAAGCAAAAGATGGGTCTGGCCAATTACCAAAATGGGAAAAAGCATGGTGAATGGAAAATCTGGGATGACCAAGGCAATCTTCTGTACGACATGTATTATCGCGATGGGGAGAAAACCGGCATGTGGAAAAAATACGATTCAAACGGCAATTTAATCAGCGAAAGGGAATTCTAAAATTCGCTGAGCAATATAAAAAAGGAAGGAGCCTCTTAGTGAAACTCCTTCCTTTTTTATATTGCAAAATATTGAATTTATTTTGAGGATTTTGCACTATTCCCCGGTCAATATCTTTTCGCTAAACGACTCCGTCCAGGCAATCAGCCTTGCTTTTTGTTCTTCGGACAGCTTGGCCTTACTGTGCATAAAAACGTACGATGGTAGTGGCATCTTGCCATTTTTTACTTCCGTAGCCATATCGTCGAGTGCTGTAATTTTGTCAATGGGGTCCCATGTTCCCCAATCCGAAAAATTAAGTTCGCTTTTGCCTTCGGTAATGTGTCCGTTAATCAACCACGAAACCGGTGCCACTCGGTGATACCACAGGTAGTTGGTTTGATTGGAGTGACAGTCGAAACAAGCATTGGTGAGCAAGCTCGAAATTTCTTCCGGAAGCTGTTCGCTTTTTAGCAAGTGATTGGAGCCGATTTCGCCACTGTTTTTTTCGGGCTGAAAAAACTGGATCACAACAAGCGCGCCAACAAACAAAATGATAAGCGTTAATATTATCTTTCGCATAAGGCAGCTTTTATTTTTCTTTGTTCATCAGAGCCATACTTTCTTTTTTTACCCAATCGATTAAGAGCTGCCTTTGTTCGTCGGTGAGTTCTTTTTCGGGGCGTTTTTCCAAAAACTTTTCGGGAGGCATTTCGTTTTCTTCGATCACTTCACGAATTTCCTTTAATGCTCCCAATTTTTTGATGTCGGAAAGCTGGTGCATGGTTTTAAAATCAAGGTGTTCCCTGGCATCTTCATTCCGCGAATCGGTATTGTGGCATCCAAAGCAAGAGTTGTCCACAATCGCTTTGACATTCTCCGGCATTTTCATGGGAATCTCTTTCGATTCAGGCTTTTCATCGGCCAATAACATGGAAGAAGACAACAAGAACACCAGAAGCAGGCTGGCAAGCAGATTTAAATTTTTCATAAACATTTTGATTTAAGTAGCATTTGTATTTTCAACATTTGGTCGCTTATTTTAAACAAAACGTTCAAAGGGTTTAAATGTTGAACCGGGAGGTTAAATAGTTGTCAAGCAATAGTAAATGGACAAAAAAGCCTGAGCAAACTGCCCAGGCTTAAATCTATCATTTATTTCAACTTAATTTTTCAACCCACTTCGTTCGAGCAGGGCGTCAACCGTTGGTTCTTGTCCACGAAACCGGATGTATAGTTCCATTGGAGGCTCACTTCCCCCTTTTTCCAAGATATTGATACGGAAAGCATTGGCTGTTTTCCGGTTGAAAATACCATTGGCTTTGAAGACTGAAAAGGCGTCGGCATCGAGCACTTCGGCCCACTTATAGCTGTAATAGCCGGCGGCATAACCTCCCGCAAAAATGTGTGAAAAAGAGGTACTGGTCAGGCTGCCATCAACCCGGGGAAAAAGCTCGGTTGGCGCCATGGCATTGGCTTCAACTTCGGCAACGGGCGCTTTCAAAGGCTCGGTCAGGGTGTGGTAAGCCATGTCGAGCATTCCGAGGCTTAGCTGGCGTTCGGAAGCATAACCCGACTGAAAGTTTTTGGCCGCAATAATCTTTTCAACCAGCGTTTCAGGAAGTTTTTCACCTGTTTCGTAATGGACGGCAAAACGATCGAGCCACTCTTTTTCGTAAGCCCAGTTTTCGTGAATCTGAGAAGGCAGTTCCACAAAGTCCCAGAATACGTTGGTTCCACCGGTGCTTTCGTACTGGCATTGGCTAAGCATGCCGTGCAGACCGTGGCCAAACTCATGCAGGAAGGTGGTAACTTCGTCGAAAGTGAGCAGCGAAGGTTTGGTCTTGGTTGGTTTGGTAAAGTTGGTGACAATACTCACGTGCGGACGAATATCGGTCAGGGCTTCCATCCATTGCCCGCGGAAGTCGGTCATCCAGGCGCCGGAGCGTTTACCATCGCGCGGGAAAAAGTCCATATAAAGCACCGAAACAAATTTCCCGTTGCCATCAAAAACCTCATAGGCTTTTACGTCGGGATGATAAACCGGAATGTCTTTATTTTCTTTTAACTCCAGGTCATACAAGGTTTTGGCCAAATCGAAAACACCCTCAATGACATTTTCAAGTTTGAAGTAGGGTTTTACTTCTTCCTCGTTAAAACCGTAACGGGCATTCTTCAGTTTTTCTGAATAATATCCCCAATCCCAACGTTGTAGCTCGTCTTTAAATCCTTCTGCTTTGGCAAATTCCACTACCTCGCCAAAATCTTTTTCAGCGGCCGGGCGCGAAGCCTGGTGCAGGTCTTCCAAAAATTCCAATACACGCTCTGGCGTTTCGGCCATGCGACGTTGCAGGGTGTAATCAGCGTGCGATTCGTAGCCCAGCAGTTTGGCTTTCTCCAACTTTAGTGCCACCACTTTACTGATGATTTCCTTGTTGTCGTATTCGTTGCCCTTGTTGCCTTTGGTTGAAAAGGCCCGGAACATTTTCTCACGCAGCTCCCGGTTATCGGCATATTTCATAAAAGGAATGTAGCTGGGATACTGCAAGGTGAAGATCCATCCCTCCTTATTTTTCTGCTGAGCTGTTTGTGCGGCAGCTTCTTTTGCAAATTCGGGTAGCCCGGCCAAGTCTGCTTCGTTGGTCACATGTAATTCAAAAGCGTTGGTTTCAGCCAGCACGTTTTCCGAAAACGTTAGGCTCAACTTCGACAGTTCGCCCGTAATTTCCCGGTAGCGGGCTTTGTCAGCCTCATTCAGATTGGCTCCACTCCGCACAAAACCGAGGTACGAATTTTCAAGCAGCGTTTGTTGCTCCGGGGTCAAGTCCAGGATATCTTTTTGCTCGTAAACCGCTTTTACACGGGCAAACAAGTCGGGGTTCAGCGAAATGTCGTTGCCAAACTCCGACAGCATGGGAGCCACTTCCTGCGCGATTTTCTGAATCTCGTCGCTGGTTTCGGCCGAGTTCAGGTTAAAAAAGATTTTGCGGATTGTTGATAAACGATCGCCCGATTTAGACATGGCTACAATCGTGTTTTCGAACGAAGCCGGTTGTTGATTATCAATAATTTCCTGTACTTCTGCACGCGCTTCTTCAATGGCCGCCTTAAAAGCCGGGAGGAAGTGCTCATTTTGTATCTCCCCGAACGGCGCCGTTTGGTGGATGTTTTGAAAGGATTTCAGTAAGGGATTTTCGTTGTTTTCTGCTTTTGTTGTCATCATAGTCAATAAAACTAAAAGGGTGGCCAGCACCCTGTAACTTGTTTTCATGTTGTTGTTTTTAAGTTTTCAGCAAATAAAGTTGTGCAAGATTTGTCGCAAGTTGTAACAGAATATTACAGAAAACTTAGCGAATGGTTCACGTCCGCTTTTTTTTCTTGGTACGCTTTTTCTTTTCAACCGACCAGCCAAACTTGCCAATGGTTTTTCCAATTTTGAAATAATGCCCATGCAAGTAGCAGATCGGATCGGATTGCTTGAGGCTGAACGCTCCGGTTTCGGGATCGATGTAGCGCTCGTCGGCCAGCACATTGACCACTTCGGAGATGAACATGTCGTGGGTGCCGAGCGGTACAATTTCCTTCACTTTACATTCAATGCTGATGGGCGCCTCGGCTACAATTGGCGCTTTAACAATGGTAGCCGGGGCGGGTGTGAGTCCCATTTCCTTCCATTTGTCGTACTTTTTGCCGGAGCGCACGCCGCACCAATCGGTCGCACGGGCCAGTTCTTCAGTCGTTAAGTTGATCACGTATTCGCCGGTGCGCTTGATGATTTCGTAGGAATGGCGGCCGGGCCTGACCGAGATGTAACACATCGGCGGATCGCTGCACAGCGTTCCCGTCCAGGCGATAGTAATCAGGTTATATTCGTCGGGCGTCTCGCCACAGCTAACCAGCACGGCCGGCAGCGGATACACCATGGTTCCGGGTTTCCAGTTGACTTTTGCCATCAAATTATCGTGTTTTGCGTTGCGAGGTTGGCGTGCCATTTATCTATCGAATGCAGGCATTCCATCGCAACTGGTTTTTATTGCCGCAAAGGTAAGAAAAGTCGGTTGGAACACGAACTCTGGCGCGGCCTGTCTCCAGCTACTTCTGTTCCGAAAAGTTCGTCCGACAGATTTTTTACCGAAAATACGTTGAGAAAAAGACTTTTTACCGGGCTGTCGAAAACAGGAAACTGCCTGATCAGGCTTGTTCAATCTTCACCGAAGTCATGGTCAGTGAGCCGGCAACGGCTTTGTCGTTAAATAAGCTGACCTGCTCATGATCCTCTTTCAAAGCCAGCGTATAAAGCAATGGCAGGTAGTGCTCGGGTGTGGGAATGGCTAAATCGAAAGCTTTTCCTTGCGATTTAAAATTGATCAGGTTCTGGTGGTTACCATCCAATAGGTATTGTTTCATTTTCGAGCTGGCTTCCAACGCCCAGTCATAGCTGTAGTTATCGGTATGAAAATGATCCCAGGCGACCATACGCAGGTTGTGTACCATGTTTCCACTACCAATAATCAGCACCCCTTTGCGCCGGAGCGAAGCCAGCTCTTTGGCCAGCTCATAGTGGTAATTTGGGGGTTGAGTTTGGTCCAGACTCAATTCAATAACCGGCACATCGGCCTTTGGAAACAAGTTCATGATGACACTCCACGCACCGTGATCAAGTCCCCATTTTTCATACAACTGCACATCGGTTTTTCGGATCAACTGCTGCGTTTCTTTTGCCAATTCGGGACTTCCCGGAGCCGGATAGTTAACCTCGAACAGCTGCTGCGGAAAACCACCAAAGTCGTGTATCGTCCTCGGTTTTTCCATGGCGGTTACGTAGGTTCCTCGGGTTTCCCAGTGGGCCGAGATGCATAAAATGGCATTGGGTCGGGGCAACGTTTTGCCGATACTGCGCCAACCCTGCACAAATTCATTTTCTTCAATGGCATTCATCGGGTTGCCATGTCCCAGAAAAAGCACCGGCATTGGTTCGGTGTTTTGAAAAGTAGCTGTTTTTTTATTTAAGTCATTCAACTTCATCGTTCCCTTGTTTTATGGCCGTTCGATAGCCACTATTAAAAGCTTCAGCGCGCAAAATATGAGCAAACACCTTGCAGTTAATATCGAACGGATACCAGAAGGAACAGGTCAGCGCTGAGTTTGATTTAGAATTTCATCGAAATAAAAGTAAACAGCCTGTTTTCTTTCTTTTTTTGAATGGATGAACCAGGCGATTTGTTTGACCGATCAGCACTGGGCCGCCTTTACGGTTTTTTGGTTGCAACAAGAGAATAGACCATCGGAGTCATATCGTCCAAGTGTTTAATCCGAAACTTTTTGGGCTCGAACTCAACGGTGTTACTGAAACAGTTGTAGGGCGAATAGTCAAATTCATCCAGCGAGTTAATTTCGAGCTTATTTTGAATCAGGCTGTTAATGACTTCACTCAGACTATGATTCCAGCATACAAACTTCTGGCTAATTTTCGCCTCCCGATCGGCATAGGTTCCGGTTTCTGTTTCAACGATGGCTCCGACATTGAAATAGTTGTAAGCGATCTTTTCAAATTGGTCGTCAAACATCCAGACGACCGGATGAAATTCAACAAAAACGAACCGCCCATTTGGTTTCAGATAATTGGAGATGAGTTTCGCCCAACGATCCAGATCGGGTAGCCAGCCAATAGTTCCATAGCTGGTGAAAACCAGGTCGAATTGTCCGCTCAGGTGATTGGGCAAATCATAAATATCGCAACAAATGAAGTTCGCATCCACTTTGGTTTGTTTGGCCAGCAAGCGGGCTTGTTCAATGGCTTTGTCCGACAGGTCAACGCCGGTTACCTTCGCTCCCATACGACCCAGCGAAAGCGTATCCTGTCCAAAATGACATTGCAAATGTAGGATGCTTTTCCCTTGAATATCACCCAAAAGTTGCAGCTCAATCGGATTTAAGGAGCTATTGCCAGCCAGAAAACCAGGCAGATCATAAAACCCAGACTGGATGTGCGCCGCTGTTTTGTTATTCCACGACTGTTTGTTGATTTCGATGTAGTTTTCTTCCGGTTTCATGTTAATTGTTTTTTGCGATCATCAAGATAAAGAAATTTAGGCAGTTCCAATTCTTGTTGATCTTTCAGACGCCAAAATTCCAGGCTTTAATTGCATGAAAAACCGGCCTCCTGAAAGGGAAAGCCGGTTTGTACACGGACAATCAGTAACTCGTGTTACTCTTTCTCCTTCTTGTCCAAAATCTTCTCAATTTCATCCATCACCTTATTCATCGAAGCAATGGTCTTTTCAAAGGGCTCGGCCGAAGTCATGTCCACACCGGCACTTTTCAGCAACTCAATAGGATAGTCGGAACCGCCGGCAGACAAAAATTCCATGTAGTTTTTCAAGGCTTGCTTGTCGCCGCTCATCACTTTTTCGGCCAGCGAAATGGATGCGGTAAACGAGGTGCTGTACTGATACACATAGAAATTGTAGTAGAAATGCGGAATGTAAGCCCACTCCATATTGATATAATCATCTACATAACAGATGTTTTTGTCGTGTCCGTAATACCGGTTGACAATGTCGGTATAAATTTCGGAGAAGGTGTCGCCGGTTAGTGGCCCGCCTTGCTCGGCTTCCTGATGAATCTTCAGCTCAAACTCGGCAAACTGTGTTTGGCGGAACAAGGTGCCCTTAAAACGGTCGAGCCATTCCATGAGCAACGACAGGCGAACATCGTCATCTTGAACCTCGTTCAGCATGTAGTTGAAAAGCAATACCTCATTGAAGGTTGAAGCGACTTCGGCCACAAAAGTAACATAGCGGGCCGTAGGATAGGGCTGCGTTTTATTGGAGAAATAGCTTTGCATGGTGTGTCCCAGCTCGTGTGCAAATGTGCTCACATCGTCGTACAGGTCGTTGTAGTTGAGCAAAATGAAGGGATGCCCATCGTAGAACGAACCGTTTGAATAAGCGCCCGATCGTTTCCCCGGTGTGGGATACACATCAATCCAGCGTTCGTCAATGGCTTTTTTTACGGTGCTCACATATTCTTCACCCAGCGGTTTCAGTGCTTCCAGAATGATCTCAGCTCCTTCATCGTAGGTATATTTCAGGTCCAGATTTTTGACTACCGGAGCGTACAAATCCAGGTATTTCAGCGTGTCCACACCCATCATCCGTTTCTTGATTTTGAGGTAGCGATGAAAAGCCGGCAGGTTTTCATTCACGTTGTCAACCAGCGAATGGTACACGTCAACCGGTATATTGTTGGGGTAGAGTGATGCCTGGAGCGTTGATTCATAGTGCCGGGCTCGCGCACTAAAAATATCTGCTTTCACATTTCCGTTCAGCATTTCGCCGTAGCTGGCTCTAAATTGGGCAAAGTTATTCCAGTAAGCCTCAAATACGATTTCGCGGTCGGCGCGGTTACCCGATGCCCGATAGCGGCTGTATTCGGCGCTGCCAATTTCCAGCTTCGAGCCATCGGAAAGGGTCACTTCCGGTTTGGGCATCTCGGCGTTGGAGAAGGTGCCGTAAACCGATTGGGGAACCGAAGATACCATGCCGGAAAGCGCCATGATGCGTTCTTCTGCTTCGCTTAACGAGTGTGCTTTGGTACGAAACATGTTTTCCAATCCCATGCGGTACATCTCCAGTTTGGGCTCTTCCTGAATGAACTTTTCGATGGTTGACCAGTCGGCCGATAAAATCTCCGGTTCGATGAAGGCAGCTTTCGCTCCAAAGTTCGAGAACAGCGACTGCAACTCTTGCTTCATCCCGTTGTACTTCATGTTGCGGGTATCCAAATCGGAATTCATGCTGGCATACAAATAAATTTTGGACGCTTCCTTGGAAAGTTGGCTGTTGAACTCCAGCGCTTCCAATAAGTTTCCAGCCGATTGGGTCAGCGTTCCCTTAAACCGCTCCACTCCTTCCAAGCTGGAGGCTAAATTGTCAAAAGCCTCGCGCCAGGCTTCGTCCGACTCGTATAAATCACTTAAATTCCACTTGTACTCTTCAGGGATCTCTTCCCTTGTTTTCTGGCTGTAACTATTCATGGATGCAAACATCGCCAAAATAGTGAACAGGATCATGTTTGTGTTCATATTAATTCGCTTCATACGTATAAAAGTTGTGTTCTTTCTAATGAATAGGTATTTATCTGGTGAAGATATTACAACGAGCGCGTATAAAAAAAGACCTTATTCATGTTTTTTACGAGGCTTGTTTTATGGCATGCCGATCGTAATACCTTTTATCATTTGATTGCGTATAGGTTGTTAGGAATAATTTGGGGGATGATTGCACCTGTTCAACCGCTAAAACCGGGATGTTATGCATGAAGCACTATTTTATAGCAAATGGAACCAGAAAGAGGTAATATGCCAGTTGTGTCCGACCAACTGCCATATTAAACCAGGTGATTTGGGCGACTGCAAAGTCCGGATCAATCGCGACGGCGTGTTGGTTTCGGAAGTGTATGGCAAGCTGGAAGCCATGAACCTTGATCCGGTCGAAAAAAAGCCTTTGTATCATTTTTACCCAGGAACAAAGATTTTGTCGGTTGGCACCGCCGGATGCAATTTGCACTGTTCATTCTGTCAAAACCATCCACTGTCGCAGTGTGGAGTATCAGAAGACAAAGCCCTGCATTTTTTTGCTCCGGAAGATTTGGTTGAACTTGCCGAACAGACCGATCACAACATTGGTATCGCCTTTACTTACAACGAGCCCTCCATCAATTACGAATTCATGCTGAGTGCGGCAGTCAATGCCAGGGCTGTTGGTTTGCACACCGCCATGATCAGCAATGGCTACATCAATCCCGAACCGCTGAGCAGCCTGCTTGGGCCAGTTGAAGCATTTAATATTGATCTGAAAGCCTTCAGTAATAAATTTTACCAAACATACTGCAAAGG
>JAGXIR010000233.1 GCA_024635605.1 Sunxiuqinia sp. | reverse complement strand
TTCGCGACAAACCGTACTCAGTGCTTTTTCCAAGGATTCCTGCACTGTTTTCGCATTGGGCTGAACCTGCCAGCCGTGAAAACGGGTACCATTATACGCTAACTCAATAAAATAACGTTGTTTCAAAATCAGTCAATTTCCGCAAAAGTAAAAAAGATATCACAATAAGGCTGAATGAACAGCTGAAATTATTAATTTTACAGCTCTTCCAGCAGGAAGTTAACTTAACAATTTTTAACAAGTTTACATCCTTTTTAGTAGATGATTGAAGTATTTTCGTCAACCAAAATCGAAACAAATAATTAAAATATGGATCAAGCAGTTGATATTCGTGAATTAAATGAAAGAATCCAAAAGGAAAGCTCTTTTGTGGATTTGATCAGCATTGAAATGAACAAGGTCATTGTTGGCCAAAAACATTTAGTCGAGAGTTTGTTAGTTGGCTTGCTTTCCGGCGGCCATATTCTGTTGGAAGGGGTTCCCGGATTGGCAAAAACCTTGGCCATCAACACGCTGGCTCAAACTATCAGTGCCGATTTTGCACGTATCCAGTTCACTCCCGACCTGTTACCCGCCGACTTGCTGGGTACCCTGATTTACAGTCAGAAAAACGAAGAATTCATCGTCAAAAAAGGACCAATCTTTACCAATTTCGTATTGGCCGATGAGATTAACCGGGCGCCGGCCAAAGTGCAATCCGCCCTGCTGGAAGCCATGCAGGAACGTCAGATTACCATTGGTGACGAAACCTTCAAATTGCAGGAACCATTCCTGGTGATGGCCACTCAAAACCCAATTGAGCAGGAAGGAACTTATCCGCTGCCCGAAGCGCAGGTTGACCGTTTCATGCTGAAAGTCGTGATCGACTATCCAAAGAAGGCTGAGGAAAAACTGATTATTCAGCAAAACCTGCTGAAACAGTTTCCGAGAGCAACCACCATTTTGAATCCTCAGGATATCTTGAATGCCCGCGATGTGGTAAAAGATGTTTACCTGGATGAAAAAATCAGCCAATACATTGTCGACATTGTATTTGCTACACGTGAACCCAGCGAATATAAGCTCGAAAAATATGCCGACATGATTTCGTACGGAGCTTCGCCCCGCGCAAGCATCAGCCTGGCGCAAGCATCCAAAGCCTACGCTTTCATTAAGCGCCGCGGGTATGTTGTGCCGGAAGATGTGCGTGCCGTGTGCTACGATGTGCTGCGCCACCGGATCGGACTAAGCTACGAAGCCGAGGCCAACAACATCACGTCCGAAGAAATTATTACTGATATTTTGAACACGGTTGAAGTTCCGTAAAGCGAGTTTTGAGTTACGAGTTATGAGTTGCGAGCTGAGCAACCTGAAACTTTAAACTTTAAACTTTGACAAACTTGTAAGTATGGAACACACGGAGTTACTAAAGAAGGTACGGAAGATTGAGATAAAAACGCGGGGGCTGAGCCGGAATATTTTCGCCGGTGAATACCATTCGGCGTTTAAGGGTCGTGGAATGGCCTTCAGCGAAGTGCGCGAATACCAGTTTGGCGACGACATCCGCAGCATCGACTGGAACGTGACTGCCCGATACAACAAACCGTACATCAAAATTTTCGAGGAAGAGCGTGAGTTAACCGTCATGCTGCTGATTGACGTCAGTGGATCGCGTGATTTTGGCTCGATGGATGTGTTTAAGAAAAATGTCATCACCGAGATTTCGGCTATTTTATCTTTTTCGGCCATTCAAAACAACGATAAGATTGGCGTGATCTTTTTTTCTGAAAAGATTGAAAAGTTCATTCCACCTAAAAAAGGAAAGTCTCATATTCTGCGGATTATCCGTGAATTGATTGATTTTGAACCCGAAAACAAAGGCACCAACATTACCGAAGCCATCCGCTACCTGACCAACGCCATAAAAAAGCGGTGCACCAGTTTCATTATTTCCGACTTCATTCAAAATGAGCCGGATTTTGACAAGGCGCTTTCCATTGCCAACAACAAACACGACATTGTTGCCCTGCGTATTTACGATAAACGCGAAACCGAACTGCCGCCAATCGGTATGGTTAAACTGAAGGATGCCGAAACCAACGAATACATTTGGGTGGACAGCAGCAGCAAAAAAGTGCGGGACAACTATGCCCGATGGTGGCGCGAAACCAGCCAAAAGCTGGATACCGCCTTCAAGAAAAGCGGCGTGGATTATGCCAACATCAACACCAATGAAGACTATGTGAGATCGCTGATGACATTGTTCAAAAAGCGGGGGTTAAAAGCATAACAAGCATGAAAGGAATAAAATACATAGTGGTTGTTTTTGGACTGGTCTTGGTTCAAACAGCAGCCGTTCAGGCGCAAAAGATACAGGCCCGGGCCGTAATCGATTCAACCAATATTTTGATTGGCGATCAGATTAACCTACGGATTGAGCTTGACCAGCCCAACAATGTGAACATTGAATTTCCGGTGATTGGCGATTCGCTGTCGTCCACGGTGGAAGTGATTGAGCAGTCGCCGCTGGACACGTTTGAGTTGGACGAAGCCAATCAAATTAGAATCATCCAAAACCTGACCATCACCTCGTTTGACAGCGGAAGGCAGGTGGTTCCGGCATTCCAGTTTCGCTTGCAGTACGACGAACTAGCCGATACCATCGAAACACTGCCGGCCGAGTTTTTTGTCCACAGCATGCCCATCGACACCACAAAAGGGCCGGTCGATATCAAAAAGCCCTATCAGGCCCCAGTAACTTTAAAGGAAGTTACGCCCTATATTTTGGGTGCAATTTTAATTGGTGCTTTGCTCTTTTTCCTGTTTTACTACCTGCAGCGCAGGCGCAAAAACAAGCCCATTTTCGCGAAACCGGCCAAACCCAAAGAACCGCCGCACCTTGTTGCGCTTCGTGAATTGGACCGGATCAAGCAAGAGAAGCTGTGGCAAACCGAAGAAATCAAAATCTATTACAGTTTGGTGTCGGACACGTTGCGCACCTACATTGAAGATCGGTTCAACATTCAAGCTATGGAATACACCTCGCATGAAACCATCCGGGCTTTTGAAGAACGCAAAAACCTGATTTCGGCAAAATCACTCGAAGAGCTAAAGAACATACTCAGCCTGTCGGATTTGGTGAAGTTTGCCAAGTACAACCCCTTGCCAGACGATCATAACCTGACCCTGATGAACGCTTACTTTTTTGTGAACCAAACTAAGCAAGAAGACAAAAAACCTAGCCAGCAAAAAGATGAACGGGAAGGCGAAGATGTTGATTTAAAATAACATAAAAATGATGAACGGAATAACATATAAAAATCCGGAGTTTTTTTACCTCTTGCTGGTATTGATTCCCATGATTGTGTGGTACTTGTTTAAGTACCGCAAAGCAGGAGCCAGCATTCGGTATTCCAGCGTTAAAGGATTTGCCGGCTTGTCGAAAAGCTGGAAACATTACCTGAGGCACTTACCATTTTTGCTGCAACTGGCCGGCATTGGCCTACTCACCGTAGCGCTGACCCGTCCGCAATCGTCCAACAGTTGGCAGGATGTGACCACCGAAGGAATTGACATTGTCATTGCCCTTGATATCTCCAGCTCAATGCTTGCCCGCGATTTCCAGCCCAACCGGCTGGTAGCCGCCAAAAATGTAGCTACCGAGTTTATATCGGGCCGGCGCGACGACAAAATGGGACTGGTTGTTTTTGCAGGCGAAAGTTTTACGCAATGTCCGCTAACCACCGATCATGCGGTACTGATCAATCTTTTCAAAGATATTGAAAGCGGAATGATTGAAGACGGAACGGCCATTGGAAACGGATTGGCTACTTCCGTAGCACGACTAAAAGAAAGTGACGCCATCAGCAAAGTCATTATTTTACTCACCGATGGAGAGAACAACCGGGGGGAAATTGCGCCGGAAACCGCAGCCGAATTGGCCAAAACATTTGGCATACGCGTGTACACCGTTGGAGTCGGAACAATAGGAATGGCACCCTACCCTATTCAAACACCTTTCGGCATGCAAATGCGCGATGTGGAAGTTAAAATTGATGAAGAAACGTTGCAGAAAATAGCCGACATTACCGATGGTCAATATTTTCGTGCCACCAACAACGAAAAGCTGGTTCAGATTTACGAAGAAATTGACCAACTGGAGAAATCTAAAATGGATGTGAAAGAATACAGCCGAAAAGACGAAGAATTCGGTCGCTACGCCTTCATGGCCGGAATTATTTTACTGACAGGCTTATTTCTGAAAACCACCTTATTTAGAAACATTCCTTAAAGGGAGCAGACTATGGAAATGTTCAGATTTGCACATATCGAATACTTATACGCACTGGCAGTCATCCCGGTGCTCATGATCCTGTTTTGGATTACCCGGCGGCAGCGGCGCAAGGCTTTGGAGCGTTTTGGCAAAAAAGAAATTATCAACCAACTGATGCCCAATGTAAGCCACTCGCGTCCGGTTGTAAAATTTATCATTTGGCTGCTGGCCATTAGTGCCATTATTGTTGCCATTGCCCGCCCACAATTTGGCAGCAAACTAAAAACTGTCAAGCGTGAAGGCGTAGAACTAATTATAGCACTGGATGTCTCCAACTCCATGCTGGCCGAAGATATTCAACCCAACCGTCTGGAACGATCAAAGCGGGCTATTTCACGTTTAGTTGACAACCTGAACGACGATAAAATCGGACTGATTGTATTTGCCGGCGATGCCTACACGCAATTACCCATCACCTCCGATTATCCATCGGCTAAACTATTTTTGAACGCAGTAAGTACCGATATTGTGCCGCGGCAGGGAACGGCAATTGGCGCAGCAATTGACCTTGCCTCGGTTTCTTTCAGCCCACAGTTTGAAGGCAATAAAGCCATCATTGTCATTACCGATGGAGAAAACCATGAGGACGATGCCATTGGAGCAGCCACAGCGGCTGCTGAGAATGGAACCATTGTTCATACCATTGGGATGGGATTGCCGCAGGGAGGACCGATCCCGGTAGTCAGTAACGGACAGCGTGATTACCGAAAGGACAAAGAGGGCAATGTTGTTGTAACAAAATTGAATGAGGAAATGCTACAGCAAATTGCCGCTGCCGGAAATGGCATTTATGTGCGGGCCAACAATGCGCAAGTAGGTTTAAACACCCTGTTCAACGAGATTGATAAGATGGAAGAAGCGGAAATGGAATCACTGGTTTATTCCGATTACGAAGACCAATTTCAATGGTTCCTGGGATTTGCCATCCTGATGCTGCTGTTTGACTTTTTGATTTTAGAAAGGAAAAACAAATATTTGAAAAAAATCAAACTATTTGGATGATGAAGAAAAAATTATTGATACATACCGGAATCGTACTTTTCCTGCTGGCACTGGGATTAACTACCCAGGCCCAAAATGAACGCAAGTTTGTGCGACAGGGAAACGACATTTTTGAGCAAGCCCTACAAGACAGCACTAAGCTGGACACCACGGCTTTTAGCCAGGCTGAAACAGCTTACCGCAGAGCGTTGGAAAAACGACCTGATGATATGAAGTGGAACTTCAACCTCGGCGATGCGCTTTACAAACAAATGAAGTTTGAAGAAGCAACCTCCAAGTTTGAAGAAATTGCCGAAAAGAGTGAGGACAAAATTGAAAAGTCGCGGGCTTATCACAACCTGGGCAATTCAATGATGATGCAGGACAAGCTCGATGAAAGCATTGAAGCCTATAAAAAAGCTTTGCGCAACAACCCGGAGGATCTGGAGAGCAAATACAACCTGGTTTATGCCATGAACCTGAAAAAGCAACAAGAACAGGAACAGCAGAATCAAGATCAGAACAAAGATCAAAACGAAGATCAGCAGGATCAAAATGAGGATCAAAAGCAAAATCAGGATCAACAAGATCAGAACAAGGATCAGGATCAGGATCAAAAAGATAAAGACCAGCAAAAACAGGATCAGCAAAAACAAAATCAAGATCAGCAACAGCAGAAACAGCAACCTCAGGAGCAAAAAATATCAAAGGAAAACGCGGAACGGTTGTTGCAGGCCTTGCAAAACGATGAAGAAAAAATTCAGGAAAAAGTAAAAAAAGCCCAAGCGGAGAAAGCGCAACAACGCCAAACCGACAAAGACTGGTAGCGAATTAATTTCTTACTTTTGCAAAAATTTCAAACTCAAAGCATAACGGAGTCAAATGATTAAAAGAGTCCTCATAACATTACTACTTATCATGCCGGCCTTCTGGGCCAAAGCCGATGCCGTGAAGTTTACCATGTCGGGGCCCAATGTGGTTTCAGTTGGCGAACAGTTTCGTTTGTCGTTCGTCTCAAACGAGAATGGAACCAACCTGAGATTGCCGGATATTTCGAACTTTGAAGTGTTGATGGGGCCATCGACATCCACAAGTTTCAGTAGTCAAACCATCAATGGTGTAGTCCGGCAGTCTTACACCCATTCTTACATTTATATTCTGCGAGCCAAAGAGGAAGGAACTTTTACCGTTAGACCGGCGTCCATCACCATCGATGGCAAAGTTTACGAGTCCAACGAATTGACCATTCAGGTGGTAAAAGGACAAGCATCACAAGCTGCTCCAGGAAGTCAGCAACAGCAGCAACAATCATCGTCACCAAGCGGAACAATTAGCAAAGAAGATTTATTTGTCAAGGTCGAATTGGACAAGAGCAACGTTTTTCGCGGCGAGCAAATCATGGCTACCGTGAAAATTTATGTTTCTCCCGAAGTTCCTATCACCAGTTTTGATGATGTCAAAATCCCTTCTTACGCCGGTTTTTGGACGCAGGAAATTCAAATCCCCAATCAGATCAGTTTTTCCCGCGAGGTTTACAACAATAAAATTTACCAGGTTGGTGTGCTGAAAAAGACCATTCTTTTCCCGCAGCAAACTGGCCGAATCACCGTCGATCCGTTTGAAATTACCTGTATGGTGCGGCAGCAAATCCGACAGCAGCGTAGCTTTTTCGACGACTTTTTCGACAACTACAGGACCGTTCAGGCCAAGGTCACCAGCGATCCGGTTAACATCAATGTGAAAGAATTGCCTTCGCGACCCGACGGCTTTTATGGTGGTGTTGGAAACCTGAATTTTGAGGCAACGATCGATAAGCAGCAGCTTAAATCAAACGAAGCAGCAACCCTGAAAATCACCATTTCGGGCAACGGAAACCTTCGGCTCATTGAAGCGCCTGAAGTAGAGTTTCCAGCTGACTTTGAGGTTTATGATCCCAAAACAAATGAACGCTTAAATGCGACAGCCAATGGGTTGAACGGAACAAAAACCTTCGAATACCTCTTTATTCCGAGGTTTGCAGGCGATTACACGATTCCGCCAATAAAATTTGCCAGCTTCAATCCAGCAACCGGACAATTCAAACGCCAGCAATCGCAGGAATTTATGCTTGCGGTTGAAAAAGGTAGTGACGAACAAAGCGCCACCGTTACCAGTGCTTATTCCAAGGAAAATCTTCGCATGATTGGCAAGGATATCCGTTTCATCAAACAAGGCAAATACAAGCTAAAAGAAAAAGAAGCCCTGTTCTTCGGAAGTACAGTCTTCTACCTGATTTATTTGGGAGCTCTACTGGCCTTCGCTATCGTTGTGCTTGTTTACCGTAAAAAGCTGAAAGAAAACGCCAACGTTCTACTCATTCGGAATAAAAAAGCAAACAAAGTAGCGCGCAAACGCTTGAAAGTGGCTTCGGCCCACCTGAAACACGACAAAGAACAAGAATTCTATGAGGCCGTGTTAAAAGCTTTCTGGGGATATTTAAGCGACAAACTGAGTATTCCGGTTGCCGATCTGAATCGTGTTAACGCAACGGAAGCGCTGAAAAAACGCCAGGTTGCCCCCGATACGATTGAAGAATTCATTTATATTGTGGATACCTGCGAATATGCCCGATACGCGCCAACTGCTGTTGAAGGAACCCGGGATGACCTATATCAAAAAGCAGCCAAATTGATGGGGAAACTGGAAAAACAAATTCGTTAAAACTTGAGAAAATGAAGACTTGCTTTCAAATCCTATTCATACTGCTTCTTTCCTTGACTGCGGTTGCACAAGAGAGCCTGCTGGAAAAGGCCAATGAGCATTACACCAATCAGGAATACGAAGAAGCCATTGCCAATTACCAGGAAGTTTTAAACAACAACCGGGAATCGGCCGAGGTATATTATAACTTGGGAAATGCCTATTACAAAAACGGGCAGATTACACCCGCCATCATCAATTATGAGCGGGCAAAACTGCTGGCGCCGAACGATGAAGACATTCAGTTTAACCTCGAACTGGCCAACCAGCATGTGATTGACGCCATTGATCCGCTTCCGCAAGTCTTTTTCATCCGGTGGTGGAACAACCTGGCCAACAAGTACCCGGCCGACGGCTGGGCCAAGATCAGCGTAATTTCCTTTATTCTCGCACTGGCTTTAGCTGGCTTGTTCTTTTTTAACCGAACAACGGCGATCAAAAGGCTTTCGTTTTGGGTGGGAATTTTAATTGTAGCCATTTCCATATTTAGTTTTAACTTTGCCGCCCGGCAGAAAAAACAGATGATTAGCCACAATTTTGCGATTATTATTCAACCTAGCGTACCGGTTAAGAGTTCGCCGGCAGAAAGCGGAACCGATCTCTTTTTGATTCATGAAGGACTAAAGGTTGAAGTAAAAGATAGTCTGGGAAGTTGGAGGCAAATCCGCTTAGCTGATGGAAACCAGGGATGGTTACCTGAAAACAGCTTGGAAAAAATCTAAAAAAACGCCGGCAACAGCCGGTTTTTTTGTTGTCCGAAATATTTTTACAACCATTTTAAACGAGCGTTGTTTTACTCATAAATTTAAAATCATGGCTTATAATTTACTTAAAGGTAAAAAGGGAATCATCTTCGGTGCGCTAAACGCCGACTCGATTGCCTGGAAAGTTGCAGAACGTGCTTTTGAAGAAGGAGCGACATTTACATTAACAAATACGTCCGTAGCCCTGCGTATGGGAGAGACCGCAAAACTTGCTGAGAAATGCGGAGCTGAATTAATTGAAGCAGATGCAACCAATGTTGAAGACCTTGAAAACCTGGTCAAAAAATCGATGGATGTTTTAGGTGGAAAAATCGATTTCATTCTGCATTCTATCGGCATGTCTCCCAACGTACGAAAAGGACGGCACTACAGTGATCTGGACTACAATTACCTGGAAAAGACACTCGACATTTCAGCTATTTCTTTCCACAAAGTATTGCAGGCTGCCCGCAAACTGGACGCCATTAACGAGTGGGGCTCGGTGGTTGCACTTTCGTATGTTGCCGCTCAGCGGACCTTTTACGGCTACAACGATATGGCCGATGCCAAGGCGCTGCTCGAATCAATCGGTCGTAGTTTTGGCTACATTTATGGCCGGGAGCGGAATGTCCGTATCAACACGGTTTCACAGTCGCCAACGGTTACTACTGCCGGAAGCGGCGTAAAAGGAATGGACAAATTGCTGGATTTCGGAGAACGCATGTCGCCTCTGGGTAACGCAACCGGCGATGAATGTGCCGACTATTGCATCACGTTGTTCTCTGATTTGACGCGCAAAGTGACCATGCAGAACCTATTCCACGATGGTGGATTCTCCTCCATGGGAATGAGTCTGAGAGCCTTGGAGCAATACGAGAAAGGACTGGGTTGTGATTGCGACTGCGGCGATGCCGGCGATGAGGATCATCTGTACGATTAACTGTCCAAAAAAATATAATTCAAAAACGAAGTCGGGAACCCGGCTTCGTTTTTTTTTGTTTTAAGCTTTCAAAAACCGGATGTCATCCTGGTAGTCAATCTGAATATCTTCGTGCAACTTCTCCAAAACCTTTTCAATTTTGGCTACTTGCCGCGCATAAAGATTCTGCAACGCGACATTTCTGCCTAATGGAATTTTCGAAGTCCTGACTTTTCGGCAAAAGTAAATCAGTAAATCCAACTCGGTAGTTTTGATGCCGGAGTACTTGATGTATTTGTTGGTATCGCGCAAAATTTTCCGCAAACTCTTCTTGATGAGGTAAGTACTTCGCCGATTCATCGTGGCAAAACCGGCGTCCATTTCTTCTTTTACCGATTCGATATAAGCTTGTTCATTATCAGCCTCAAACAACAAATAGGATAACAGCTCTTTATTTTCCTTTTTGAACTTTGCCAACCGCACACACAAAGCCTGCAATTGTTCCGGCGGATAGATTTTTAATTCATCGCGTAATTCTTTTAATGAGGAAGCTTTCATTTTCTTTTAGCTAAGCATTATTCTTCGGAAAGAAAATCAACTGGAAATTCGATTGGTAAAAGCTTATCGCCATTTCCAAGGCGGATCCAACTGCTGAATGCCCGTTCTCCTTCCTTCAATACAATCACCCTTGCCCCACTGGGTAAATCGCCGTACGTCGTCTTTCCTCCGGTAAAACGCCCGTAGGCCAAGGCGATTCCGTGCAAATAGGCCATATAGTCATTCACGTGGTCGTGGCCAACAAAAGTACCCATCACATCGCCGGCATGCAACATGGCAGCGAACATTCCGGTATTGATCGCCGGGGCGCATTCATCTTCCAGACGAACACCAATGGCAGGATTTTTTTCATTGCCATAAGCTTGCCTGTATTCGGGTAGTGGAATATGGAAAAACGCCAAAGCTGGCAACACGTTGCCATTCTTTTGCTTTTGATCTTCACTTTGCTCTAGAAACCAGTTCACTTGATTGGCCTGAAACCAGCCATAACCATCAATCCCCTCCATGGTGCTGTAGGCGTTCGAATCCATAAAATACAGGATGGCCGCATTACCGCTGCTTTCAGCTGACTCGATTTCCACCACGTAATTGCCATAGCCGGACACCTCTTCCACTTTGGATTGCAACAAACTATAAGGCATTTGAGTAATCAGTTCGGTCAGCTGTGCCCGCGAAACCCCGTCCTCATCATCATGATTGCCAAAAACTACGGCGAACGGAATTTCCCGTTCGATACACGG
>JAGXIR010000232.1 GCA_024635605.1 Sunxiuqinia sp. | reverse complement strand
CTACTTTAACAGATTAAGGTTTGCGTTCGATTTTTCTCCTGATTTACCCCAACCCTAAAGGGTGTCAGGAGAAAAATCAGGCTGTTCCCTTTAGGGTACAGGGTAAAAACAGCCAGATTTTTCGAAAGTGTTAAAGTAGAATTAGTTCGTAGATTTATTCATAAGCGTTTTATATTCTTTTTCCAATCGTTCGTCCAATGTCAATAGCACTTCATTATTGATGATTTTATAGTTGATCGGCACCGTCAGGCGAATAGCATTCAACAGTTGATCCAGGGTTTGTTGATGGATTGAGCCCGAAATTTTATAGTCGTTCAGCTCGTTGTCCATTACATAGACTTTCACATCGTAACGGCGCTCCAGTATTTTGGTAAAATTAGCCAGCTTTTCGCGCTCAAAAATCCAACGCTGGCCCCGCCATGATGTGTATAAGTTGGGGTTCACATTTTTTGTGCGAATAATGTCTACGGTATGAATATTTTTCGGGTCGACATCAACCAGCTCATCTTCTTCCTGAGCATTGGTCTGGCTAACCAAACGGGCTGAACTGCGAAGAAACGACACTTTTTGATTCGGTTCGAGCCGGATGGTTTGCCGCCCCTCGGACACATCAACAATTCCTTCCACTAAGGTCGCTTCTACCAACGCCTCATCCGGATAGGCCTTTACATTGAAGGCTGTTCCAACCGCTTTCACTTCAACTCCATCAGCCTTCACCACAAAAGGAATTTGTCGGTTTTTAGCCACTTCAAAATAGCCTTCACCCACCAAATGAACCGTACGGTTTTCAACATTAAAAGCGTTGGAGTAAGTGAGGCGACTGCCTGCATTTAACCAAACTTTGGTTCCATCGGCCAAATCCATGGTAATTTTCGCTCCCATAGGCGATTCAATGTTGTATTGATTTTCAGCTAAACTGTTAACAGTGATGCTTGAAGTGAGTTGGGTAATCGAAAAACCGAGCAGAAAAGCAAAGATAAAAAGGGCAGCAACTTTCCACATGGTGTTTAACGATCCCAGTCTAAAAAAAGGTTTCGCCTGAATTTTTGATTGAATGCGTGCCTGCACTTTTTGATAGCGCTGCTCCAAATCAAATGCAGAATCTTTTCGGATCATCCCACTCGCCAGCCACGAATCACGCAAGCGCTGGTACCGACCAAAGTTTTTGTGGTCTTGTAACCAACTCCAAACTTCCTGCTGTTCCTCAGAGGAAGCTTCATCTTGCAAACATTTTAATATCAATTCATCCATTGGTCAGCAATCAGGTATTTCTTGCGTTCTATGAAATAGGACAACTTGCAATGAAAAAGAGGTGACAAGAAAAGCTACTTTTTCAGAAAAAGTAAAACGATCAAATCTTTCAGGTCAATCCGAACAGCCTTCAATCCTCTCAACAATTGGGTCTTAACGGTATTTACAGAAATTCCTAAGCGGTCAGCAATTTCTTTATTTTTTCTTCCTTCCAGGCGGCTCATCGTAAAAACCCGACGGCACTGGTCGGGCAACTTCTGGATGGATCGTTCCAAAAGCTCCTGAAATTCCTGATTGATTAATGTCTCCAACGGATAGCCTGTAAAAGAACCTGAAAAATCCGACACTGGCTGGTGATGCAAGAAGAACTCTTTGTATTTATCGCCCACCTTTTTGTGTTTGAAATAATTGAGGCATTGGTTGTAAACCATTCGGAACAGGTAGGACTTTGGCGTGCCATGAAGATCAATCTGCTCTCGCTTTTCCCAAAGCATGACAAAGGTGTCTTCTACAATTTCTTCAGCCTGAACTTGCTCCCTCGAAATTTGAAAAGCATATTGATAAAGCGATTCAAAATAGGTTTTGAAAAAGTACTCGAAAGCTTTTTCATCTCCGGATTTTAATTGAGAAAATAGGTATTTTTCGTCCCGCTTCATTTGTATCGCGTTTAAAATCCTTGATTGTCCTCTGTTTCTACCGGTACACCCACGAGAACGCAACAAGTAAGAAACTAATAGCCAGCCGTTAACGAAAGATAAGAAACTCCGGGGACAAAAACCCCCTGGAGTTTCATCAATTCTCATTTTGCCTGTTTATACACTTCACTCCCGGCAAGCAGGAAACATCCCAAACCATAATCTTCAAAATCGGGCTTGCTGGTATAGGTTACAGGCTGGCCATCTTTAGGCTCTTTCCCGGTTCCCTGCACATAACCCAAAAAGCCGCTGGGATGAACCGCTTCGGTAACCATGGCATTCCAGGCTTTGGCTATGATTGGCTTGTATTTCTTTTCCTTCAACAAACCTTGATTCACGCCCCACGCCATTCCATAAACAAACAGGGCTGTTCCCGATGTTTCTTTGCCACCAAAATGCGTTGGATCATGCAAACTCACATTCCAAAATCCATCTTCGCGCTGAACAGGAACCAACGCTTCAATCATTTTATGATACGTATCCAGGTATTCATCACGATGCGGATCATCTTCAGGTAAAATTTCCAACACACGTACAAAGGCCGCAACGACCCACCCATTCCCGCGTGACCAATAGCAATCTTCGCCGTTTGGTTCCGTATAAGGAGGCAAAAAGTCCTTATCGCGCCACCAAAGATTATCCTCTGGATTCCATAAACCCTGCTTTACCTTTGAATCCATGTACATGTCGTACATGCGTTCCGAATAGCTCTGATCTCCGGTGATCACACTCAGCTTGGCAAAAACGGGCATCGCCATTTGAAAGGCATCAATCCAGTCCCAATCATCAATCTTATCAGTTTTCATCATCAAGTCGATCGAAGCCTTGATGTCTCTCATACGCTCGGGTTTCGCATCCATTTTATACAGATCGAGGTAGGTTTGGCCGGCACAATGATTATCAGCATGGCGGGTTTCTACGCCATTGCGCAATCCCCAAGTGTGCGCTTCACCCCACGCAACGGCATAATCGTAATACTTCGGATCTGGATTCAGCGCGTACAGGGCCATCAAGCCCTCATAATACACCGCACGGGTCCAAAGGTTACTTGGACGCTCCCGATTCGTAATGACATTCACTCCCGGGTCGGGCCATTTTTTCATCAAGTAGGCATTGGTCAGCACCATTTTATCCATAATCTCTTCTTTGGAAGGAAGTTTATTGGCACATGCAGACAAACCCACAACCGCCAACAGCATAATCGTGATTAACTTATTCATATCATTTTGATTTTATAACATTTACTACTCTTTTCGATTCTTTATATCTCTCGTGCTTTTTAGCCGATCTGCCGAAAATTGTTAATTTCCATCTGGCTTTAATACTTCGGCAGAAGGGCTTTCGGGCCAAAAAAAGCTTTTCCAATCATCTGGTGTTAATGGATCAAAACCATCAAAATCGCTAACAATGTAATCGGCCAACGCCATTTTGCTCTCCCGAATACCCTGAACGACACACTTTGCCAGCTCATACGCCCCGTAAGTACTAAAATGAGTATTGTCGGCAAGGGCCTTATCCTGTCTGGGGTAGGTGTTAGCTGGAAAATGTACGAAAGCCTTTTTTGACTCTTCCACACCCAATGCCTCATAAAACTGTTTGCTCATGGCATTTAGGTCAATTAGCGGAAGGTTTTCAGCTTTCGCCAACTGGCGCATCGCTTCGGGATATTCTTCCAGCGTGTTCACAATTTCTCCCTGTTCATCAAACCTGCGGCGATTGGTTGATGTCACCAAAACGGGCTGTGCGCCGCGCTTTCTTGCTTCGCCGATAAAACGCCTCAACTCATCCTGATACGTGGTGAACGGCTCCACATGGTTCCCGCCCGGCTTTTGGTCGTTATGAGCAAACTCCATGAAGAGGTAGTCACCGGGCTTCATAACACTCAGTATTTTTTGCAGGCGTTTTTCGCGCCGGAAAGCTTTAAGCGTCTCCCCCGATTCCGCATAGTTGGCCACCACAATCTCCGGTTTTAAAAAGCGCGGAAACATTTGCCCCCACGATGCCCAAGGTTCGTGTTCCTGATCGACTACCGTTGAGTTACCGGCCAGAAAGATCACCGGCAAATCATTTGCCGGTTCAATCTGAACAGACGAAACGCAGGGCTTCGGGCCGCTAAATTCCAGGGTGAGTTTGTCGTCCCAGTTCAGATAGGACATTTCCCGTGACTTCCTGCTGATTTCTTCTGTGGCATTGATTCGGGGGGTGCGCACATCTACCACGATGGTTTTGGTTACCACTTCGCCCTTTCGGGTTTGAATATTTTCAAGCATCAACCGGCGCGATTCGGCCTTCACCGTTGTGGCTGATTCCGCTTTGGGATCGCCTAAGGTCAGCGTCACTTTATATCGTCCTTCGGGTACATCTACCGCAAAGTAAAAAGGTTGGTCGCTGGTGATAAAATCACCGTTCAGCTCATCTTTTCCGTTGCTTTTAACTGATTGAACCGGCTTTTCACTGATGAGCCCAAAGCCCTTTTCCGGATCGTAAACCGACTGTTCATCTATCCGAGTGAAGCCTTCTTTTGGTTTTCCCGAACCAAAATCAAATTTCCAACCGGTGGCATCGCCATCTTCATCATCGTAAAACTGCAGAGAGCTATCGTTAATTCTGATTTCATTCGATTGAACCAGCTCAATCATTTCGGCGCCGGCCAGCAGAACCGGCCCGTAACTGTGGGCTGCATAAACATTCACGGGACGGTAATAATAAAATGCCGGATCGAAACCCATGCCTGTTCCAACACAAGTACCTTCCACCTGTCCTTTTTCATTCACCTTGGTGGCGACCGCATTCCAAGCCAGGCAAGCCACAGGCCCATAAACTTTGGCATCGACATAGCCACGGTTGATGGCGCGCGCCATGGCATAAGTATAAATGGCGGTTGCCGACGTTTCCAAATACGAATCGTTACGGTCGAGCAGTTGGTGCCAAAACCCCAGCCCCGACTGGTGGTTGGCCAATCCGCGAAGGTGCCGCTGCAATAAGTCAAGCACTTGGTCGTGACCCGGGTAATCAGCCGGCAAAACCTCCAGCAGCTCCACCATCGTCATGACGGCCCAGCCATTGGCCCGTCCCCAATAAAATTCGGGATGTTCGTCCATGCCCATAATCCAGCCGTGCATGTACAGGCCTTTTTCGTAGTTGAACATGCGTTTCGAGAATTGCAGCACTTGTTTAATGGCATCGTCATAATAGCTGGTTTCTCCGGTATACTTTCCCATTTGCGCCAAGGCCGGCACACTCATAAACAAGTCGTCCAACCAAAGCGAGTTGGGTTGCGGCCGGTTACGCGCCAGGGTGCCATCGCCAAATCGGAACTGTTTGTTGCTGATGTAATCAATGAAATTCGAAATCATCGGATCAAGGTCAGCCTCCAGTCCCGCACGTTTGGCTTTAATCATGGCCGCACACATGGCGCCTGCATCATCCAGCGCATGGGGATGAATGACCGAGTGCATGGCATGTTTCCCGCCAGCTTCTTCTTTCTCCAGTTGCAGAAAATGGGTACGGATATTTTCCAAAAATTGCAGGCGGCTGTTGGTATAGTCGGCATAGCGTTTTTCACCCGTTTGTTCGGCAGCCAAAAGCATCCCGGCATAGGTCACGCCCCACTCGTAACTGATCAGGCGATAGTCGCCTGGTTTAAAAGCTGTATTTTGATCTATTTTATTGAATTCATCCAACTCCTGCCCCGATGCCGGATCAATCAATTTCATCGGTGTGGTGGATTCCAGGTAGTCATAAACCCGCTCCAATACGTCTTCAATGGCTTCCACACCGGGCTGCCCATAAGGCGTGTCATACTCGGGCTGCAAAAGGTGCAGCGGCGTGGTTGAGTCGGTTACTTTTTGCGCCACAGCCTGCGAAAGGCTCACACCTAACCATGCCAGGCCTGCTAAAGTGATTTGTTTCCAAAATTGACAGTTCATAAGTACTTTGTTTTACAGTGATGTTTTAATTGCCTTGTGTTTGGTTACGGTTGGAACTCAATCAAGTTTAACCTGGTTTTTTTAGGCTGTTTCATCTCATCGCCGATATAGAACCCGGGATGTGGCGGCTGGTTGTACGCCACATTTTGCCAGGCAATGCTCAACCGGTAAATGGGGTCGTGCATCAAAGTGACAAACCGGTGCCGCGTAGGAATGGCCGTGGTATAAATCCGCAGCGATTGGTTATCTTCTGTACGCAGGACCACTTCCTCGCGCCAGTCGCCAAAGAGGTCAGCACTCAAGGCCGGCGTTGACTTGGAGCCATTATTGCTCTGGCAACCTTCGGCTACCAATAAGTTGGTGAGGGTTTCGTTTTGCCAGTCCCACTTCATGATCCGGTTTCTGTCAAGCAGCTCGCGAAGCAGGTCACCATCCCACCAAACCGCAAAGTTGCAACTTCGTGGAGTTGTTTCTGAAATTTTCTCGCCTTGCGCATTCCACAAACCGCTAATGCCCGCTCCAAAAACCCAGCACTCGTTTCCCGGGTGGCGAGGATCGATGTTGAAAGAAACCCCTCGGCCGGGCCCTTCTCCTTTATCACCACCTGAGTCGGCTGCCTTGACAGACGGTACTTTCCAGAGAACCTCGCCTGTTTTTGCATCACGAAAGTTCATCCCGGCATCGTCAAAGCGTTCCTGAATGTTGAACACTTCTAAACCGGGCCGCGTAGGATCTAAATCCGAAAGATGCAGCGCATCGCCATGCCCCAAGCCGGTTGAATAAAGTCCCGTGCCATCGTGGTCAATCGCCGCCGCCCCGTAAATAATTTCATCGTAGCCATCGCCATCCACATCGCCCACACTCACACTGTGATTGCCTTGCCCGCGGTAAGCACGATTACTTGCTTTACCATCGTCACTGTCGAACAACCAGCGTTGGGTCAGTTTCCCGTCGCGCCAATCGTAAGCGGCCAAGGTGGCACGAGTGTAGTAGCCCCGGCACATGACGATCGATGGGCGGATACCATCCAAGTAAGCCACGCAGGCCAGGTAACGTTCCGAACGGTTTCCATAGTTGTCACCCCAGGTCGCTTTTAATTCCTCCGGAGTCGGATTTTCTTTCTCCGGATGACGGCTGGCCTGGTAAGGCACGGTAGCCAGCGCGGCTCCGGTCAGTCCGTCAAATACGCTGAGAAACTCCGGCCCACGCAAAATGTGCCCATCCTGGTTCCGGTGGTCAGCCGATGCATCACCAATCACTTTCCCGGTTCCATCAACGGTGCCATCGGCCGTTTTCATCACCACTTCGGCGCGGCCATCGCCATCAAAATCATACACCAAAAACTGGGTGTAATGAGCGCCTTCACGAATATTTTTGCCCAAGTTAATGCTCCACAGCAAGGTGCCATCTTGTTTGTAGGCGTGAAAAACGGGCTCGGAAGTCATCCCCTTATGGCTGTTATCGTGGCCGCGGCCGGTCATGTGCACCACCAGCTCGTAATCACCATCGCCATCCAAGTCACCGGGAGCAATGTCGCCGGGCGAATATTTTTCGGGTGTTTGCAAAGGAATGGTGAGCCAGGGCCGAACATCCTCGGTTTTCACCAGCCGATACGAGGCATCTGCCTCTGATTCGTTTCCACTACCGACAGGTTTTACCAGATACGTGTAAATACCGTTGGGCAAGTTGGCTACATCCATCAGCGACGTCGCGTCAGTTAAAGGTTTCTCATTCAACTGAACTTCAACACCATTTTCAGCCTGACGATAAACGTTAAAGGCCACCTGTTCCGCATCGGAATGCAGCAGGCGCCAACTTACAAAAACACTGTCTTCGCCCGCCTGCACAGCTACCAGCCCACGGGACAAATGTTCCATCTGGCGTTGGGCCGAAACCGTAAAACCAGAGAACAAGATTAATATGAGGAATAATTTGAAATTAGTCATTTGGTATTGGATATTAGTTATTGGTTACTGGATGATTGATGATTGAATACCACATCTTCGCCTTCAAAATTTATATGGATTCTTTTAATAAATTAAAATTCATGAAAACCACAGTAGACACATAGAACACATAGGTAAAAAGTAAGATCAATACTCCCTCCTGGACTCCAGCCAATTGGAACTGTGACTGACTACTGATCACTGAGACTGATCACTGGTACTAGTCGCACCCCGCAAGGGACACTCTTTCATTTGTGCGATCTGTTGTGACAGGATTTTTGCATTCAACCGCGCTCCGGCCTTATTGGTATGCGTATGATCACCTGGAAAAAACGTGCTGACAGCCTCTGCACCTATCGCTTCGTATTGGGTGGCCACGGCCTCATTCAAATCAACAAAGAAGGCCCCGGTTTCTTCGGCCACTTCTCTTGCCCATTTACCGTAGCTTCCCGAAGCCCTTTCCACTATTCCATCCCTCCAAATGTTGCGTGGAATCATGGAAATAACGATTGGTATCGCACCCTTAGCTTGTGTATCGGAGATGTACTTTCTCAAGTACCATCCATACGTATATACCGTTTCTTTGGAACCGTCCTCATGCGTCACTTCTTGCGTTTCATCGCCAATCCCCCGCAGCGAACCCCGATATTTAGCTTTGTCAATATTCCCACCATCGTTGTGTCCAAACTGGATCAGTACAAAATCGCCCTTGTCCAGTTGCGGAACGAGTTCATTCCACAATCCTTCGTGCAAGAAAGTGCGGCTACTTCTGCCTCCACGTGCTTTGTTAATGATTTCGACACGACTGGAGTCGAAGAAAGCAGGCAGTTCCCGGCCCCAACCCACAATTTCTCCACTTCCGCCAGCCACGGTCGAATCGCCAATCAAAAAAACCTTCTTTTTTTCCGGGAAGCTGATGGATGGATTCTCCAACAGGTAGTTTTTCAACGGGCAATTGTCGGTTTCGCGTAAGCCTTCCACAATCAGCGAAGCCGCCAACACTGCTCCTTTAGCTGAAGTATGTGTGTGATCGCGCTCAAAAAATAAGTTACCAGTCACCTGCGCTTCACCTAGTTGTTCCATCGCCAAAGCCATCTTTTCATTCAGATTGACAAACGCCACGTTTTCCGATTCGGCTACTTGTTTTGCCCATTGACCATACGACTTGTCGTTGCGCGGCACACGTTCCTCATCCCATTTGTTGCGAGGGATGGGTGACATAACTACCGGAGTGGCCCCTTTCGCTTTGGCCTCGTTGATGTACTGCCGAAGATACCAGCCATAGCTGTGCACTACCTCGTGCTTACCAGTGAGCAGGTTGTCTATTTCTTCCGACTCATCACCCGTGCCCTGAATTGTTCCACGTGCCCGGAAATCATCGTTGATTGGCCCCGCGTCATTGTGTCCAAATTGAATCAGCACATAATCGCCCGGCTGAAGCCTTTCCAGAACAGGTTCCCAAAGTCCTTTGTCACGAAAGGTGCGGCTGCTTGTTCCTCCCATGGCATGGTT
>JAGXIR010000026.1 GCA_024635605.1 Sunxiuqinia sp. | reverse complement strand
GGTACAATCGCTTTGCTTTTTGGTGTCATCTCCCCAATTGCCAGTTTAATACCCATGCCGGAAAGTATTAAAAAAGCATTCATGGATTTCGGAAGCCAGACTGGAATTTTTGCTTTTCTCATGATGGTCGTTGCGGCTCCAATTTTAGAGGAATTAATATTTAGGGGAATAATCTTAGATGGCTTGTTAAAAAAATACTCGCCGACAAAATCAATCTTGATTTCCAGTTTGCTATTTGGACTGGTACACTTGAATCCCTGGCAATTTGTAACCGGATTAGTCATCGGAATTTTTTTAGGATGGGTTTATCACAAAACCAGAAGTTTATCGTTTTCTATCATCATACACGCTGCCGCTAATTTGAGCGGATTCATAATGAGACAATTTGTAGACATGGAATCCTCAATGGATGATACTTTGGTGGAATCGTACGGAGGAATGACAAATTTGATCTTGGCGATTGTCGGTTCCGTATTCGTTATGGCCATGTGCATTTACTACTTACGAAAGGAATTTGAAAGATTAAACCCAGAAACGGAGGCACACCATGAGGTGCAAATCTCCACTCCCCGTGATATGCACGAAGGTTAGCGGGCGTGGGCTGGATCGGATTTGCAATCCACTAAAACTGAGTGATTGATATCTCACCTATCATGGGAGCACACAATAAAATATCATCAGGATATACCTACTTTCTCACACTAAAGGTTGTAGAGTGGATTGATGTGTTTGCACGCCCGGCCTAAAACCCCTGATTGTTGATTCGCTAAATTATTGCATTGCCTGCTCTTCGGGCTCTGCACTAAAGCTACAAGTAGTGACTTGCAGTCCCGACCTTGATCATACCGGATTTATACTCCGCAGAGTTCTGCCGGAGAGAAAGGACAAGCTGGGGTTCGTTGCTTGAGTGCGAATGCTCGCTGTTATTCTGCTGTCCGGTTTAACTTGCCTACATACCTGCAAATTTCACCTCGATTGGTGATTCCCTCCAAAATATAGGAATACGTTGTCTTTGGGTCGGCCGCATAAAATTGGATGGTTGTTGATCCTGATTCGTCAATTTCAACTTTTGGATCCCAATAAACGGTCGACCGCATGTCGGGTTCTTTCGAAATCCGGATGGAATCAACTTCGTACTTAGGCACATAAAATTCGCTTGGTTTCTGATAGCCAAGGGGCATATATTTCACCACTCCGGCCAATTTGCGATCGAAACTTCCTCCCTCTTTGGTATTTATCAAGATCACGCCCCCCATTCCGCCGCCGCCCTGGCTGTACAATGCCGCATTGGCGCCATTCAAAACAACAATTTTTGCAATTTCAGTTGAACTGATTGTTGAAAGAAAAGACATATCCGCGTTCATTCCGTCCAGATAAATTTCGGCAGGCGTACTTCCTCCCCGCATGAAAATCTGGTCGCTGGAATAAAATACGCCGGGCAAGGTTTTGACAATAAAATCAGCCATTTGCTCCACCGGAAACCGTTCAGCCAATGCCTCTTCATCAAGCACTGTGCTTGAAATTCCATATTCAACCATGTCCTTCGTCCTTTTATCCGCTCCTTTTACCACAAACTCATCCAACAGGATTGTTCTTCCATCACCTTCAAAATAAATCCTCTGCTGCGCATTCTGAAGTAAACGCCCGGAAGTTGGGCGAACCCTCGCAGGCAACTGGTCTCGGTTCGAGAATGAGGGAAATGAATCTTTATCGATCTCAATAAATCCCGCTGGCTCCTGTCTTATTTTGGTATATTTTTGCGATTGAAGTGTAAATACCGTGCTATCCGGAAAGTCCAGTTCATTAAATAAAAAGTTCCCCTTTTCATCCGCTTCAGTGGAAACAGAGATTAAGGGATCGACGGCCAAAGCTGTAATGGGTACCCCTTCTCGTTTTCCTAAAAGTGCAGCTTCATAGGTACCTGAAAGGGTTTGTCCCACTTCCAGAAAATGCTTTGGTTGTTCCAACTGATTATTAATGACATCACCGAAATTAAATCGCCGCCATCCCTGTGTCAACATCAGCAAGTCCAGGTAATAATTTGTCCGGTAATCATCATGCAGAAAGTAAAATGCCGGATCTTCCACATGACCTTTTAAATCGGAAGTCAATAGCAAATTCGAATGAATATTGTCGGCTAACGAATCATGCTCAACGACCATATCGTCCGTCACTGACAAGGAGAAATCGCCCGTTCTCAAGAGGGTGTCCTGATGTTGAAGATGAATCGAAAGCGCGATCGCTTCACGCTTGCCATAATTTGGCTGATCAGGCTGAACAGAAACCGTAACGGCATGTTCATTTTTCACAAAGACTAAACGACTGGAAACCGGATTCATTTGCCCATCAACCAATACAAGATGAATAATTCCTTCGGGTAAGTTTTCGATTGGAATGTTGTACTGTAACTGCTCAACTAGTTGCGTGAAAAGTAAAACCTCGCATGAATGAGCGACGATATAATAAGGTTTGGGTAGATTCTCTCCGCGCGCTCGTACCTGAACTTGCAAAAAATCACCCAGCCTTTTAACCGACAGAGCCGCTCCTTCCGAAACAACGGGTGGCAAATCAAAGCGCTTTGTTTTCCCTTTTGCGTTGGTGGCAAAAACCGCATAATCAACACCAACAAGCGGTTTGATGGTCAAAGCGCCTAGTCCCCGATGCTCACTTTTAAAAAATGAAATGGTATCCATTCCATTTTGAAGAATATACCCCGACACTTCCGTCGAATAACCGTCCTGGGCAATTGCTTTAAAAGCTACGTTCGTTTCTTTTCCTGCAATAAAAGCTCCTCCTTCCGGGAAAAACTGGATATCAAAATCGGCTTCTACATCGGCTGGAATAAAGAATTTATTCGAATACGCTGTCGAGCTCTTTTCAAAAGCAACTTCAACAAACTGATTTTTCAGATCTTTATTTTCACGAACAAAATCAAATCTGATTTTTCCGTCCGATCCTGTTTTTCGTTTGAATGTTTCCATTTGATTTTCATCCAACTTCACTTTGCAGACGATCGCCGCGTCTTCGATCGCATTTCCGGATTGATCAAAGAAACTAACAATTGCAGTGGTTTTCCCCTCTTCATCTGTTTCGTAATCAATTTGTGAAACCACATTGCCCGGTTGAAAATTGACAATTTGGATGGTCTTTTCGAAAAGGAAATCAGCATCGTTGTTTAACATCCAGGTCGTATAAGCCCGAATGGTGTATTCTCCTTCCTGCAGTCCTGTTTCCAGTTTGATATGACCGGCAAATACGCCATCCAGTTGCTTAATCTTTTGCCGTGCAATTAACGTCTCCGATTTGTCAAAAAGTTCGACATAAATAAACCGGCTCCAGGCCAACGGTGCATGCCCTGTTGCGGTTACCAGGTAAGCTTTAAACCACATTTTTGAACCCGAAGGATAGCTGGCCTTATCGAAATGCAAATACAACTTTTCCATGGGAGGACGTTCCTGCATTTTTAAAAACTCTGAGCTGATAACATCTTCCGAATCCTGACTGTAAGTTCTTGAATTGAAAAACAAGAGCAAAAAGAGAATAATAAAAAGACAAAATAATGGTTTCATGTTAGTCGAAAAGAAAATTTTCATAAATCAACCATAATATTTGCACAATTCAAAATATTAAAGAAAATTAACTTTGAAAATAGGATCACAAAAATTGAATAAACACCTCTTAACAAATAACGAAAGATGGGAATCTCGTTAGAATTAAATAATTTTGGGCTTGTTGATGAATTGGGAAACAAAATCCGCCTTGGCGGCACCAAGGCACCAATGACGAGGGATGCACTAATTCATGATGCCTCTGGAGTTATGGCGCCCGCCCACTTATTCGCAACAATATAAAACAGCCATCAGAGACAAACTACAATGAACTGGATAATCATCATTATTGCGGGCTTATTTGAAGTAGCCTTTGCTTTTTGCTTGGGCAAGGCGAAAGAAACCACCGGAACCGAAATGTATTTATGGTACGTCGGCTTTTTGGTCACCCTAAGCATCAGCATGGCCCTGTTGATTAAGGCAACGCAAAGCTTACCCATCGGAACCGCCTATGCGGTGTGGACAGGCATTGGAGCAGTCGGAACTGTTTTGGTCGGGATTTTTGTGTTTAAAGAACCCACCACCTTTTTAAGGCTGTTTTTCCTGGCTACGTTGATTGCTTCAATTATTGGACTAAAAGTGGTATCGCACTGAGAGCAAGCGATTCGGAGCACGATTTTTTTGTGACTTTCAGCAAGATTACCGAGTGTCATTAAAAAGTCATTCGATTGTCATTAGGTGGTCATTAAGTTGTTTTGAAAGAATCAATGACAATTAAATGACCATGAATGACAATCACAGAGAACCACCTATGAACAAATAGGGATGAAAGCGGACAATCATCTTAATTTTTTAATAACGAAAAGATTAAACCGGTCCGGTGTAAATTGGTTATTTTTGTGAGTTTAAAATCAGAAAACATGACAAGAAAATTGGAAGTTGGCCCGAAAATAAAAGGTTTAATCTTCGACCTGGACGGCACCATTGCCGACACCATGCCCATTCATTACATTGCCTGGCGCAATGCTGCTGCCCGTTACGGCATCGATTTCAGTGTGGAGCTGTTTGGCCAACTGGCCGGCATTCCGCTGTACAAAACCGTGGAAAAGCTCAACGAATTATTCAATAAAAACATCGACCCACAGGAAATGGGCGATGCCAAAGAAGCCGAATACGAAGCCAGCATGCACCTGGCACTGCCGATTGAACCGGTGATGGACGTGATTCGCCAGTACCACGGCAAACTGCCCATGGCAATCGGAACCGGTGGTTGTCGCTACCTGTCCGAAAAAGTGATGCGAATTGTTGGTGTGGATCAGTACATTGACCAACTGGTGTCGGCCGATGACGTCAGCCAGCACAAACCCCACCCGGAAACGTTTTTGAACTGTGCCGAATTGATTGGTGTGAAACCAGAAGACTGTCTGGTGTTTGAAGATGGAATTCTGGGAATTGAGGCGGCGCAAAAAGCCGGCATGCAAGTCGTCAATGTAACTGACTACTACGAAGTAACCATTGGACAAGTAATAACGACATCCCGATGAAATCAAACCTTATTCTTCTGGCTCTCACCTTGATGCTCTTTGTTTCGTGCCAGCCAAATCTGCTGAAAAAGAAAGCGACCATCGTATTTTACAATGTCGAAAACCTGTTCGACACCATTGATGATCCGGCCATTAACGATGAAGAATTTCTGCCGGTCAGCGAGAAAGAATGGAACACGCTGCGCTACAACAAAAAGCTGGAGGATATCGCCAAGGTATTGGGAGGAATCAATTCCGAAGAGCTGCCGGAGCTGATTGGTTTGTGTGAAGTTGAAAACCGCGGCGTACTCGAAGATTTGATTGCTACCGAACCACTGACCTTGGGCAACTACCAAATCGTGCACATCGACAGCCCGGACAAACGGGGCATTGATGTCGCCCTGCTTTTTCGACAAGGCGAATTCAAGGTCTTGTCGCACGAAGCCATCTTGGTTGATCCGGGATTTGAAACCCGCGACATCCTGCATGTGACGGGGAAACTGGGCAGAGATGAGATTCATCTCTTTGTCAATCACTGGCCTTCGCGCTGGGGCGGTATGGAGCAATCGGAACCGAACCGAATCGTTGCCGCTCAAACATTAAAGAAAAAAGCGGATGAGATTCTAGCCGAGAATGCTGAAGCCAAGATCATCATCATTGGCGATACCAACGACGAGCCCGACAACAAAAGCCTGGCTGAAATCGTTCAAGCCATGGCACCAAACACGAAAGCCAACTTGTATAACCTGATGATTCCGCTGCACGAGCAAAACCTTGGAAGCTACCACTACCGTGGCGAATGGAACATGATCGACAACATCATTGTATCAGAAGCAGTTTTGCGGGGCAACGGCTTTGTTGCCACCGACCAGTTGGGACAAGTTTATCATGAAACGTGGATGGAATACCGAAACAAGAATGGCGAGATGTCGCCCAACCGCACCTATGGCGGCTCCAACTATTACGGTGGCGTGTCGGACCATTTCCCGGTTTATCTGAATCTGGAGTGGCGATAGAAGAGTGGATGCTGGATGTTAGATTCTGGATCACTGTAAACTGCGACTGAACACTGAACACTGAACACTGAACACTGAACACTGAACACTGAACACTGGTTTTTACTGGACAGCAAGCATAATTTCACCAGACATCTGCCGTTTACAGAATTTGAAACTTGATCGGCCAGCTGCCGGATGAAACCTGTAACTGCGACCGAAGGGAGTCCCGATGGAATCGGGAAAACTTGAAACCCGAAACTTGAAACTGCATGGCATGAAACTAAAAGTCACTTCACCATACCAACCCACCGGCGACCAGCCGGAAGCCATTCGGCAACTTTCCGAAGGCATCCGACAGGGCGAGCGCAACCAAACGTTGCTTGGGGTCACTGGCTCGGGAAAAACATTCACCATGGCCAAAGTTGTTGAAGAGGTGCAACGTCCCACCTTGATTCTGAGCCACAACAAAACGCTGGCAGCCCAGCTCTACAGCGAGATGAAACAGTTTTTCCCGGAGAATGCGGTGGAGTACTTTGTTTCCTATTACGATTATTACCAACCCGAAGCCTACCTGCCCACCACCGGCACCTACATCGAAAAAGACCTTTCGATCAACAAAGACATTGAGAAACTTCGACTGAGCACCACTTCAGCGCTGCTTTCAGGAAGACGGGATGTTGTAGTCGTTTCATCTGTTTCGTGCTTGTACGGTATTGGTAATCCGCAGGATTTTCATGCCAACGTAACCAGCGTCAGCGTGGGCGAAACACTGAACCGCAACCAATTCCTGCATAAGCTGGTCGATGCCCTTTACTCGCGAAACGAAGTCGATTTTCAACGCGGAAACTTCCGGGTAAAAGGCGATACTATTGACATCTATCTGGCATACGATGACAAAGCCATCCGCGTGGTTTTCTGGGGCGACGAAATTGAAGAGATCTACAGTTTCGACCCGGTGGAAGGAAGCACGATTGACGAAATGGAAACAGCCAGTATCTATCCGGCCAACCTTTTTGTAACCACCAAAGAACGGATGAAGTCGGCCATGCATCAGATTCAGGATGACCTGATGAAACAAGTCGATTTTTTCAAGGAAATTGGCAAACCACTGGAGGCCAAACGTATATTAGAACGGGTGGAGTACGACATGGAAATGATGCGTGAGCTGGGCTATTGCCCCGGCATTGAGAACTACTCGCGCTATTTTGATGGCCGTGCTGCCGGCACCCGTCCTTTCTGCCTGCTCGATTATTTTCCGGATGATTTTCTGACGATCCTGGATGAAAGTCACGTGACCATTCCACAGATTCGAGCCATGTATGGCGGCGACCATTCGCGCAAGATCAACCTGGTGGAATATGGCTTCCGACTGCCTGCTGCGATTGACAATCGCCCGTTGAAGTTCGAGGAATTTGAAGATATCGTGCATCAAACACTCTATGTGAGCGCAACGCCGGCCGACTATGAGCTGGAAAAATCCGAAGGGATCATTGTAGAACAGATTATTCGCCCAACCGGCTTGCTTGATCCAATCATCGAAGTTCGGCCATCGGCCAACCAGATTGACGACCTGATGCATGAAATCAATCTTCGGATTGAAAAGAACGAACGTATTTTGGTAACCACGCTCACCAAACGCATGGCCGAGGAACTGAGCAAGTATCTGGCCAACATGGGCATCAAAACCCGCTACATCCATTCGGATATCGATACGATGGAGCGCATTGAAATTTTGGAGGAACTGCGCAATGGTGGCTTTGACGTTTTAGTCGGAATCAACTTGCTGCGCGAAGGTCTGGACTTGCCGGAAGTTTCGCTGGTAGCCATCATTGATGCCGACAAGGAAGGATTTCTGCGCTCGGAGCGTTCGCTTACCCAAACCGCAGGACGCGCTGCGCGTAACCTCAACGGCAAGGTGATCATGTATGCCGATAAGATCACGAACTCGATGCAAAAAACCATCGACTCAACCAATTACCGGCGCGAAAAGCAGTTGAAATACAACGAAGAAAACAACATCACCCCAACAGCCATCGTGAAACCAACCCGCGAAATTATTGGCTACGAGTACCGCGGCAACAAGCAATCCGGATACTCCGGAGGCGCAGACCATTCGGACGTAGCAGCCGATCCGGTGGTGCAATACATGAGTGTGGACGCACTGGAGAAAACCATTGAAAAAACCAAAAAGGAAATGCAGGCAGCCGCCAAAGAACTTGATTTTATTGAAGCCGCCCGGCTACGCGACGAAATGTACCGTTTACAGGAAATGGTGCTGAAGAAGAAGGGCTAGCTTCTGAAGTTGCAGAACTGATCATCCAAAGAAGCAGCCATATGCATCCTTTTTTACCACGTCAAACAGCTCTTCCAAATCTTTCACCTCGGGAACGGGTTCATAGCTTTGCCATTTGCCACTGGCCCGCTTCCAAAAAAGCCGCCAAATTCCCCGCGATTTAGTAAGCTTGGCCTTAACAAAAGGGAGATGCATCATCTCATCCGGCTTATTAAAACGGGGCCGGACTTCGAATAGTTCCAAGGTATTATCTTCAAAGGTGAATCCGATATCCAATTGTGCCCTTACTTCTTCCGGCGGGCGCATGGGATCTACAAATTTTCGAATCTGAATCTCCAGTAAATTGATTGTTCCTT
>JAGXIR010000231.1 GCA_024635605.1 Sunxiuqinia sp. | reverse complement strand
TTTTTTCATAAATTTTCATTGATTTTGCCGTTGCCCTACGGACTTTTAATGGCCTCTGGCTCGCCGGTTAATTTTGAACCGTGAACCATTGAGCAGACCGGATTCTGGTCAAGGGCGAATGTCATAAAACCTAACGTCCACGTGGCATTCAGCATGAAACAATAAGAAACGTTAGGTTTTTGACCAAGCACGAAGTGTGGCGTGGAGGGATCTGGAAGGGAAAAGCCACCCTTGACCTTTCCGGGATGCGTAAATAACTTTGGAGCAAAATTGAGTGGGAGAACACACTGATTGTAATGACCTGAGTTCAATTTTAAAATTGATCTAGTTGGTCCCGAATCCTTGGCAACACCCGAAAAGTATGAAGATATCTTGCTTGACATCCAGGAAATCCGAACCGGACAACCAGCAATCACAGGCAATAAAATAGAAAGCAAGTGCAATTCACAATTTTTTGGTTAAATTTGGTTTGATTTTTTTTGATTGGTACTCGAATTAACCGAAACGCGCACAACCGCTTCCAATGAACATCGCCCAAATAGAACTAAACCTGCAAAAGCTGATGAAGAATTTCAACCGCGAATCCTTCATCTACGACTTACTCTTGGCTTATGGGTTACCCAAGGCTTCCATTACCCGCTTACAAAAAGGCAATTTGAACCTCTCAACGACTAAAGGTGAAATATCCTGGAAAAAGAAACTCTTCTTCAAACCCGTATTCGACATCGATTTGCACGAAACAATAGCCCAGCTTAACGGTGAGTTGAAACACAAACAGCGATTTGTTATCGTAACGGATTACCAAACCCTGTTGGCCATTGACACAAAGACCAACGACAAACTTGATATTGAACTTCAGAACCTGCCCCGTCATTTCGACTTCTTTCTACCCTGGGCAGGGATGGAAAAAACGCAGCACCTGAATGAAAATCCGGCCGATGTAAAAGCGGCCGAAAAGATGGCCAAGCTGTTTGACGAAATCAAGAAGGACAACCGCGACGATTCGCCCGACTTTATCCATGGGCTAAATGTGTTCCTCTCGCGCTTGTTGTTTTGCTACTTTGCCGAGGATACCGATATTTTTCAGGAAAACCAGTTTACCAATGCCATCAGTTCGCACACCCAGGCCGATGGCAGCGATCTAGACACTTTTCTGAACCGCTTGTTTGAGGTGCTCAACACGGCCGAAAAAGACCGCTCAGATTTACCCGACTACCTCAACGCCTTTCCGTATGTCAACGGGGGCCTGTTTAGTCAACAGCTCATGGCTCCTGTGTTTACCCGGCGTTCGCGTCAGGTGATTATCGATAGTGGCGAGCTGCAGTGGAAAGACATTAACCCCGACATTTTTGGTTCCATGTTTCAGGCCGTAATTGGCGCTGATCAGCGCGGAAGCCTGGGGCAACACTATACCTCGGTGCCCAACATCATGAAGGTCATTGAGCCACTTTTTCTCAACGAATTGTACGAGGCATTTGAAAAAGCAAAGGGCAACCAGCGTCGTCTAAACGAGTTGCAACAACGCGTGGCCAAAATAAAGATCTTCGACCCGGCTTGCGGTAGCGGTAACTTCCTGATTATTGCCTACAAGGAATTGCGCCGTCTGGAAATGAAGATTTTTCTAGAAATTGAAAAGATCACCAAGGCCCACAGCACCAAGTTTAGCGAAATCTCACTCAGCAATTTCTACGGAATTGAAATTGATGACTTCGCCCACGAAGTAGCTCAACTTTCGCTTTGGTTGGCTGTACACCAAATGAACGTGGAGTTTTACCGGCAGTTTGGCCGCACCAACCCCACCTTGCCACTCAAACAAGCCGGAAACATTGTTTGTGGCAATGCCTGCCGCCTGGATTGGGAAGAAGTATGCCCCCAAAAAGAAGGCGATGAGATTTATGTGCTGGGGAATCCGCCGTATCTGGGGGCTAGGATGCAGGAGAGCAAACACAAAGATGATATGGATTTAGTATTTGCAGGATTTAAAAATTATAGAGATCTGGATTTTATCGCCTGCTGGTTCTACAAAGGAGCAAAATACATTAGAGGTAGAAATGCAAAAATGGCGTTCGTATCCACAAACTCTATCTGTCAAGGTTTGCAGGTTGGGCTTTTGTGGCCAAACATATTTCAACTGGGCCTCGAAATTAATTTTGCTCACCTCCCTTTCAAATGGACAAATAATGCAAAAAGTAAAGCTGCAGTCATAGTATCTATCATTGGTGTTTCTAATATTGACAAACGGAAAAAGACATTATTTTCTAATGGCTTAGAAAAACAAACTGATAGAATTAATGCTTATTTAAGTGATGGGGCAAGTACAATAGTTGAACGACGTTCAAAACCTCTGGCATTCCATAACGAAATGTCATTTGGTAATATGCCGAATGATGGCGGTGGATTAATTCTTTCAACCGAAGAAAAAGATAACCTGATTGAAAAATATCCAGAAACAACCATCTATATAAAAACACTGTTGGGAGCATCGGAATTTATACGAGGTAACGAACGTTTTTGCCTTTGGATTGAAGACAATCAATTTACGGAAGCTCTTCGTTTTCCTCTTATCTCCGACAGAGTTGAAATCACAAAAAAACATCGACTGAACAGTAAAGACCAAGGGACAAATGACTTAGCCAAACGTCCGCATCAGTTTAGAGATCGAAATGTTCCTGTTCGAAACCAAATAATAATGCCACGAGTTTCGTCCGAAAGAAGGGAATATATTCCATGTGGCTTTCTTGGTATAGATACCATAATCTCTGATTCTGCTCTAGCTATTTATGATACAGAACCTTGGTTGTTAGGAATTCTAAGTTCAAAAATACATATGGTTTGGGTAAAGACAGTGGGTGGGAAATTAAAATCTGATTATCGTTACGCAAAAGACATTGTTTACAACACCTTCCCGTTCCCCTCGATCTCCGATCAGCGCAAGCAGGAAATTTCCCAATGCGTGTTTCGTATTTTAGAAGAGCGAGAAAAGCACCCCCATAAGACCCTGGCCCAACTCTACGACCCCGATAAAATGCCCGAAGGCTTGCGCGAAGCTCACCGCCTGAACGACCTCGCCATCGAACGCTGCTACCGCAGCCGCCCTTTCGAAAGCGACGAAGAACGCCTGGAATACCTGTTCAAACTCTACGAAAAAATGATTGCCGAAGAACAGGAACGCGATACCTTATTTGCCCAAGAAAAAAAGGCCCGGAAAAAGAAATAAAATGGAAAAAGATAACTTGCAGAACATCATTATTTACAACACCCCCGATGGCAAAGCCCCGGTGTCCCTGTATGCTAATGATGGCAGTGTATGGATGAACCAAAATCAACTGGCTGAACTGGTTGACACCTCAAAGCAAAATATTAGTGAGTATATATCAAATATATTAAAGGATAGAGAGTTAGTTGAAAATTCAGTTGCAAAGAATTACTTTACAACTGCCCAATAGTATTTAATGGCGATGGTTGAAGATAAGAACAGAGATTACAAAAGTTTGCGTAAGGTAATTGGCAAGTCAGCAGACTTGAAAAAGTTGGCAGAAACCTGTGTTTGTTTCGCAAATGCTCAGGGAGGTGAAATAATAATAGGGATTGAAGATAAAGAAACTGCTCCACCTGTTGATCAAACAATAAACCAGGAAACAGTTAACGACATTGCTAGAAAGCTCCGCAGTTTAACTGACGGTGTAGGTATTGCCTGTTCTGATATTAATACCCATGAAAATGGAGGGCAATTTTTTAGTCTAAAGATTTTCCCTTCAACAAGAACAATAGCCACAACTTCTTCCGGGAAAATCTTTATCCGGATTTCGGATAATTGTTTCCCTGTTGGGAGCGAAGAAATAACAAGTTTGGCGGCTGAAAAATCAGCCTTTCAATGGGAAATAGTTGTCATCCAAAAAATTAAACTGCAGGATGCAGATAGTGAAAAAATTGAAGTTCTTATTAACGACCTGAGATCGTCTGATAAGGTATCTGATTTTATTAAGAATAAGGAAGTTAACGAGATATTGGATTTTTATCAGCTACTTTGTCCCGATGGGTACCTGACTAATTTGGGTGTACTTTGGTTGGGCACACCTTTTCAAAGAGCAAGGTTGAGTTATCCTATAACCGTTCAGTATATTGTATATAATGAGCGGGAGGAAAAAATCCGCAAAAAAGATTGGCATTTTCATCTTCACAATCCAAAGGAGATTCTACAGGAGATTGAAAAAGAGGCTGTAGAGCTGACCTATAGCACAGAGCTACCTGATGGATTATTCCGAAAGACGATACGACAATATCCTAAGGAGGTTATTCGTGAATTATTGATTAATGCCATTGCTCACAAAAAATATACAATTTCAGGTGATATATTTATAGAAGTATTCCATGATCGGGTAACAATTACAAATCCTGGTGGGCTACCTTTGGGTATTACAAAAGATAACATTCTTCATGAGCGTCATAGAAGAAATCCCCACTTAATCCAAATTCTTAGTGATTTGAAGCTAATGGAAGGTGAAGGGTCTGGTTATGATTTGGTATATGAGAAATTAACCCGCGACGCAAAACCGCTTCCAGTTATTGAGAATGATTTTACTAAAGTTGCTGTAACAATATTTTCTGGCTCTGTTGACCCAGATGTTATATCTATTCTCGACTACGTTGATCGTCATTTCCAATTGACTCAAAAAGAGTATATAACCTTGGGCGTGGTGGCAACTGAAAAGAAAATTCTTTCAACGCAACTTTCGGCTAAACTTCAATTGAATCAGGAGGATAAAATGAGATCATGGATTGGTACTTTAGCCGACAAAGGTATTCTTGCCAGCCAAGGCATAAAAAAGGGGACTGAATACTTACTGAATCCAGAATTGTTTGCCCAGGCAAAACTAGATATTATGCCATCCCTGAAGACATTAGAACCATATAAGTTGAGGGCATTGATTGTCGAAGATTTAAAGTACAATGGAAAAAGTAAGCTTTCGGATATACAAAAACGGATGCCAGAAATAGCCGATGTTGATGTGAAAAAGGCAGTATATGGAATGACTGTTGAAGGTGTATTGCGTACTGATGGCGGTAAGAGAAATAGAACATACCAGTTGTCTAAAAAAAAATAAATTAAAAATAAACTTGGAATAAAAACAAACAAACACCTGGTTTTCAGCAATATATTTATTTTCAGGGCTGATTAATTAATGAATAAATAAAGAAATAAATGCCAGACATCGTAAAAGTAACCTACAACCAAACCGGACAAAGTAAAAAGACCAACCCCATGGGGATGCGCGATATGCAAGCCCGAGCCTACGAATCGCGCGATGCCCAGTACCTGCTGTTGAAAGCACCCCCGGCTTCCGGTAAATCACGGGCACTCATGTTTCTGGCATTGGACAAACTGAAAAATCAGGGAATTAGAAAAGTCATTGTAGCAGTACCCGAACGCTCCATCGGTGGCTCCTTCGCCCCAACCAACTTAAAATCGCATGGTTTTTTTGCTGATTGGAACCCGAATGACCAATACAACCTCTGTACGCCCGGCAGCGATGGCAGCAAAAGTAAAGTGCAGGCGTTTCACAACTTCATGAATAATGGCGAACAAATTCTAATCTGTACCCATGCTACTTTACGTTTTGCCTGCGAAGAATTGGAAGAACAACAGTTCAATGATACCCTCTTGGCGATTGACGAGTTTCACCACGTTTCAGCCGACATCAACAACCGTCTTGGTGAGCTCCTTAAAGATATCATGCGCAAATCCTCCGCACACATTATTGCCATGACTGGATCCTATTTCCGGGGCGACAGTGTGCCAGTTCTTTTACCCGAAGCCGAAGCCCGTTTCACCAAAGTAACCTACAACTACTACGAACAGCTAAACGGATACAACTATCTGAAATCACTCGGCATTGGTTACCATTTTTACCAGGGGCGTTACACCGATGCCATCCTCGAAATTTTGGATACCGACAAGAAAACCATTCTTCATATTCCCAATGTCAATTCCGGCGAATCAACCAAAGACAAACACAACGAAGTGGATTTTATCATTGATGCCATTGGCTCGGTCGTCAAGCAAGATGCAGATACCGGAGTAATTCATGTAAAACGACATCACGACGGGAAACAGCTAAAAATTGCTGATCTGGTAGAAGACAACGCCCACGAACGCGACAAAATCGTTAACTATCTCCGGAATATCGAATCGGTAGATGATATGGATTTGATCATCGCTTTGGGCATGGCGAAAGAAGGTTTCGACTGGCCCTATTGCGAACATGCCCTCACCATTGGATACCGGGGTTCGTTGACCGAAATCATCCAGATAATTGGCCGTGCAACCCGCGATAGCGAGAATAAAAACCATGCACAATTCACCAATCTCATCGCGCAACCCGATGCCGCTGATGATTTGGTCAAAGTGTCGGTAAACAACATGCTCAAGGCCATTACTGCATCCTTATTGATGGAACAGGTGTTGGCCCCTAACTGGAATTTTAAAACCAAGTTGTCCGACGACGATGTGGCTAAACCAGGAGAGATCAAAATCAGAGGGCTCAAAGAGCCCAGCTCAAAACGGGTGAAAGACATCCTGGAGTCCGACTTAAACGACTTGAAAGCAACCATCCTTCAAGATGATACCATGCTAAAAGCGATACCTGGAAATGTTGACCCTGAAGTGATTAACAAAGTATTGATTCCTAAAATAATCCAAGTAAAATACCCCGACTTGTCAGAGTCGGAAATCGAAGAAATCCGCCAGCATGTAGTCGTTGATTCCGTCATTAAGAATGGCGAAATTAAAGAATCAGGTGATAAACGTTTTATTCGCATGGCTGATAGTTTTGTCGACATCGACGAAATTCACATCGATCTGATTGACCGGATCAACCCGTTCCAAAAAGCCTTTGAAGTACTGTCAAAATCGGTAACCACCAAAGTCTTAAAAATCATACAAGACACCATTGAAGCCACCCGAATAAAAATGGACTACCAGGAAGCCGGTATCCTATGGTCAAAAATTCAGGAATTTGTCAAAACATTTAAGAAAGAACCCAGTCTCAACTCAAACGATCCGCTCGAACGGCGAATGGCAGAATGTATTATTTATTTGAAAGAAGAAAAACGTAAACGGGACGCAGCAAATGGATAAGAACAAGCTACTGGATGAAATATTTAACAACGATCCATTGGGCTTGCTTGCTGTGAAGCCTAAAACCGCCAACGGTAAAACTGCGGAAGAACGTTTGATAGCAAGCTTTGTAGAAATCAACGACTTCATAAGAGCAAACGACCGCGAACCGGAACCCAACACCGGAAACATCAGTGAATATCAATTATACACGCGCCTTAAAAGTCTCCGCGAGGATGTAGAGAAAATGGAAATACTCAGAACATCTGATGTTTTCAACCTCCTTTTCGAATCCACTGAAAACAAGGTCAGGGATTCCAAGCCATCCTATCAGCGAAAACCAAAAAAAATCAACTCAATCGATGATATTTTAGCGGATGACAGTTTGGGCATTCTGGGCAATGATGACGAAGGTCTGTTCGACCTAAAGCACATACCCAAAGAAACAACCATGCCCGACTATGTGGCCAAACGTAAGCCATGTAAGGACTTTGCAGACTTTGAGCACTTATTTAAAACTTGTCAGGCAGACCTGGCTAGTGCTAAGCGCAGACTTTTGCCTTTTCGCAACGAGCAGCAAATTGAAAGAGGTTACTTTTTTGTTTTGAAAGGCGTATTGCTTTATGTTGCCGAAGTAGGGAAAAGAGAACCCGATGAAAATGGAAAGATTAATGCTCGCCTGCGTTGTATCTTTGAAAATGGCACAGAATCCGATATGCTCTTACGATCATTGGCCGCCGAACTCTATAAACACGGCAAACGGGTCACCGAACACGATGACAAATTGCTTGATCATTTCAATAACATCAATACCGAAGACAAGGAGGCTGGCTACATCTATGTTTTGAGCTCAAAAAGCGACAACCCAAAGATAGCCGGAATCAATAATCTATTCAAGATTGGCTATTCCAGCTCCGAAGTGACAGAACGAATCAAAAACGCAGAGAAAGAGCCAACCTATCTAATGGCTCCGGTGAAATACATCGCCGGATGGAAATGCTATAACATGAACACCCAAAAGTTTGAACAGCTCATCCATAACTTTTTTGGAAACTCATGCCTCGAACTGGACGTTTTTGATGAAAAAGGAAAACGCCACACCCCCCGCGAATGGTTTATTGCACCGCTCCCGATAATAGAACAAGCCATTGAGCTGATCATTACCGGAGAGATTGTCAATTATAAATATGATGAAAACAATTCATGTATCACCCAACGTAAATTCTGATTTTTATAAAAAAATTCCATCGAAATATGTCCGAACAACATTCCGATAATGTATATGCAAAAGACGTCAATGATGATCCGGTTTTTATCGGTGACGTTGAGAGTGGGCGAAGGGGGTATTTTTGCCTTGGATGTGGTCGAGAAATGCAGGCAGTAAAATCGCAAAAGATAAGATCATATTTTAGACATCATGTTGAGCCAGGTTCGAATAACGGGAAGTGTACATACTCAGATGAAACGTACCGGCATAAGCTTGCGAAGGAATTTTTGCAGATGCAGAAAAAAGTCAAAGTGCCTGCAGTCTCTAAATATCCTCCTCGCGGCCAGGAAGGCATCCCCAATCTTTTAGCAGAGGCCAGCTTTATTGAAGCACACACTGTTGGCATAGAAAAAACATTTTTTGAAAATGAAAATGGAGAAATAATGTTTGGCTCGAGTCAAGATACTGAAGGTAAATATCTACTAATCAGACCTGATGTTACTTTTTTTGATATAGATGATAATCCAATTTTACTAATTGAACTAGTTGCAACCCACAAGCTTACTGACGAAAAAATAATCAAGATAAAGCGATTAGGAATCGATACAATTCAGATTGCCATCCCCAAAGATTCACCAAAGTCTATCAGTGAAGCACTAAATCATACCAATCACACTAAATGGATATACAATCGTGAGCAAGAAGATACCCAGTACATACCAGTTCCCTATTCAAATTCAGAGGGAGTACAACCAATTGATGAAGTCCAAAGAAAGTTTTTTGAAGAATCTTTCAAGTGCAGAGCAGCGCAAATTGGAAATTTCATACGAACAATTACAAGATGCCTGGAATCAGAATACTACAGAGAAATTGAACGAGGACTTAGATCAGAAATATCAAGAGTTAAGAGCAATACAAGCGAAAATCAAGACAAATGGACTAGAATTTGCCAAAGAAGAAGAGAGGAACTTACTCAGAAATATTCTGAACGAAGAACAAGCGTTGAAATTGATACAAGGACAGTTAAAGTGGAAGAAAGCCTGTTTCGACAAAACACTGAAGACTTGGAAAGAAGATATCTTGAAAAAACAGAACAGTTTGAGCGAAAGAGAGAAGAGCTTGACAGAGACGAAAGGGCTTGGCGAGAATCAACGCGTGATAACCCTGAAGAAAGAATTACAGAAGAAATTGACGAAGAAGGATCAATTATCGAAGGAATTGAAAAGCTTAAGGCAGATTTGGAGGCAAAAATTGCTGCCTTTAATTCGATTAAAGAAAAAAATGCAACGATATTTAGACACCGCAGAAAAGAGTCATTCAACACTTTTGAAAGCAACAAAGCGAGAGAGATTACTGAAATACAACGAATTGACGAAGAAAATAGATCAGCAGAAGAAAGATTTGCAGTTGAAAACAGAGAACTTTCAGAAAGATTTGGAAAAGAAGGAACAGCTATCGAATCTACGCTTGAAGACCGAAATAAACGAGTTATTGGAGACATTAAAGAAGGAAAAACTGAAGGACATGGAAAGTTTACCAAACAAGTTGAAGACTTTGCTAATGCCATGGCCCTACTCAACAATTTATCGACAAAATACGTCGATCGAGAAAGAACTAGATACGCTCTCAAAGCAATTAGATCAGGCGCTTGCAAAAAGTGGGATAAGCAGAAATGATTTCTTCTTGATGATGGATAGAAATGTTGATAATATAGAAAATTCGTAAAAATGCCAACAAGTACAAGACCAGAATCTCTCGCGAGACACGGGCATTAGATCTTGCTACAGTTTAGCGCACAACGGCGCCTGTCACCAAAAATTAGTTTGTATGTCCTATAAAGTTGAACTATTCACAGAACAAGCTTTCTCAAACGGCGACGTTTTCAATAATAGGGAAGAACATCATTTCTCAAATGACCATGAATTAACGGCCAATACAGAAGCATTTAATTTTGCCTTCTCCCATGATCCGAAGCCTCAAACAAGTATTGAATTTAAGATATTTTTTGGAGTGGAATATGGTTGTGAGAATTTATTACTGTGTACTTTAATTCTTCATCCGCTTGAAGAATACTCAATAGAAGAATTAACTTCAAAAAAATACTATTTTTATTTTGATCTCAACAATCTGCACGAAGAGCATTTAGAATATAAGTATTACTCATTTGACACAGGCGGTGAGCCTTTACTTTTGGAAAATGAGTTGATCATTATCTATGATGAAATTGAAGATGTTGAAATTAACACAACTCCCAAAGTACTATCTGTATATCGTAACTTGTTGAGTTGAGTACGAGGAAAACACTAAATATAAAAAGAAACCAAATATCAAACAAATCAACCGATGGGAGAACCAGCCAAAAAAACTTGAGGTTACGCGTCGTTCGTAACGAGGCAACCACGCATCCCAAGGCTACCTATCATTTCAGCAACCTTAATGCATACGACAAACAACGTGCTATTTATAGTTGCTAGTACTACGAAAGGGGTTTTTTCGGATTCTTGCCATGACTTCCGAATGAGGGATTCCTTTTCCCGCATCGATTTCTTCGATCGAGTCCAGCAAACCTTGCTTTTGTTCTTCAGTCAGTTTGTCCCATTCGCCGAAGTTTTTCTGGCCATTGATATAATTCAACAGGACACCGTACAATTCCTCTAATCGGTTCTTTTCCAGAGCATCAATCTGCCGAAATATTTTCAATTTTAAATCAGATACAGTCATGACTTGCGTTTTCCCAAAGTTACAAAAATATTTTAACCGCGCTTTTAACAAAAGACACCCCCCATCGTTGCGAAAGGTCTTGCAATAGTTCCAGCCTTTCAAAATATATTTGTTAGGGATAGAAATGATTGTCGTAAAAACATCACCTTCTAAAAAAATAGGCGATGATTTTCCATAAAGTTCAGGGTACTTGAAAACATTTCTGACACCTGAACCAAGCTCATCAGCCCACCCAATCTGCTAAAATACCGCAAGAATAATTGGATTTTTCGGATGCGTGTAAAAATTATCTGGATTAATAAATCCTCGGATATCAAGTTTATTCCAATCTTCAATAACAACTCTTTCCTTCTCTGTAACCAATCTGGATGGAAAAGAACTCAGAAACTCACGATGGACTAACGCTATTAACAATCACCTCCCTGAAAAATTTATCCAGTAACCTAATCCGTTGGTCATCTTGCAGATAAAACGGGTAAAAAAAATAAAACGTTCGTCCACTTTTACAGGACTCCTCCTCAATCCTGTTTTTTAGTTGCCCTTAATTCTTTTGTGGCAATCCGCCGCAAAAACCTTGCGGTTTTGGGCATCATGCCTTCAGGGAAAAATTCAATCTTTTGTGGAGATACGCCAAACATTTTTCCAAACCAGACACAGCCCGCAAGATAACAACCATTCATATTGGCATGATACCGGTCTTGAGTCCATAGATCAATGCTTTCCCTCTCTCGCGTCGCCTGGTAAAATGCATTTCCCGTTGGTAGTATATCCAGGCCGTATCGCTCAGCAAGCATCTGGTAACTGTTTACCAATCCATTATGCATCTCTTCTCGCAGCATGTTCCACTCCTTTAGCCTCGGGCTGTCGGCTCCATAGGCCCAGGTTTGATGAATCATGATTTCTGAAGGAGGCGCATGTTTGCGAATAAACTGAATCAGCACATCGGTATAGGGCTCGAATGACTCTAGCTTAAAACTCAAACTGCTGACTTGTTGTATGGTTACAAAATCATAAGTATTCTTTTTCAACAAATCTTCTAAACAATAGGTATATGAATAGGGCTTCGATCCGTTGTTCTTATTGCACTTCTCAATTAGCGAGGCGTGTCTTTCCAGTGAACAACCACCAAGGTTAGCTTTTGTAATCTCTATCGAAAATCCGGGAACTGATTCAGTAATTTGTTGCAAATAGGTGCAGGCATTATCAGCAAAGCTATTCCCAACTGTCAGGATTTTCACTGTTCTGTCTTCTGACTTGTTATTGGCTGTTTCACCGGCGTATGCTGTTGTCAAATTAAACAAGCATCCGGCACTCACAAAAAGGCTAAGAAAAAACCTGCGAATAGATAAATTCATCATTTCTGATTTAGTTTTTCAATAGTATGATAAAAATAGTCAATACTTTTCTTAATGTCGGGAACAGAGTTCTCCCAATTATGCTCATACTCAATCGAAAACAAGCCTGCAAAACCTTGTCTTTTCAATTCGACCAACATCCCTTTCATATCCAGAATACCAGTTCCCCAAATCACATCATGCTGCTCGGATTCGCCTGCTACTTTTCCCTTAATGTCTTTAAAATGAAGGGATTTTATGCGGCCTCGACATTTTTTCAATCCGTCCAACGGATCTATTCCCATTCTTTTCCAGTGCCCCACATCAGCACAAGCTCCAATGCGATCACTCAAACCATCAACAGCCTCTAGAAACAAGTCTGGATTCCAGTAATTTGAAGGTTTCGGGTGATTATGAATCGCTACGTCAATTTTAAATTCATTCGCTAACTGATCAACATATTTCAAATGTTTGTACTCCGGCTCACAGGTTATCAGCGTGATACCCATCTGGTCGGCAAACTCAAACAACTGTTTCCACTCCGCTTCATCTTTACAAATAACCACTCCACAGGCAACAATTTTCACTTTTTTTGAACGGGCATAATCCAACACCTGCTGTTGGATTTTCTTATCCATTCTGAAATCCATGGTTCCTTCCATTCCTTCACCCAACGGTTGACCAAAATACACTTCAATGGTATTCAAACCAAGTTGATTCACTTTATCAACCGCCTCTTTGAAGCTGAATTTATGAAAGGTGTAACTCTGGACACCCAATTCCCATCCGGCCTTTTTTAACTCTCTTTTTTGGGCTGAAAGACTTAAAGATGTTGCCAAAATAAGCAAGAGTATAGCTGATTTACAGATCGTTTTTCTCATGACTACAAGTTCTATGGTTATCAATTCCTTTTTGCACTACACAGGCCACTTGATTTCTACACCCTGGCTCTGGATAAAATGCTGAAAATCGGCTAAAAGTTTTTTGTTCTCGCGGACATCACGCGGTTTAACCTGCTTTTTCGAAGCAAACTGAACCAGCATTCCTACTACTTCGCCAATGTTCCACTCTACCGGGTGAAGTCTGTAACAACCATTGGTGATATGTGTTGTTCCAATATTCTTGCTGGCAGGCAGTAAATTTTCCATTCGTTGCGGAATCAGAGCACCCAATGGCACTTCAAACGGTAAAGAAGGCAAATCAATGTAATTGTCGCCTTTGGTTGAAGGATGCAAATCAAGATAGTACGATCCCACACCAATGCTGTCATAAAAGCTCTCACAAGTAGCCGCTGCTTCTTTTCCCTTCACCAAGGTCCGATTTTCAACCCCCACATGTTCTTCCAACACGGTAAACAAGGCTTTAATTCTTCGTCCTTCACGAATATAAGGATATTTGGCCATGCCATCAGCAGTTCCCATCACGTCCTTACGCAGACGAATTCCAGGCCAACCAGCACCGCCATCGGGCCGCTCCACTTCGGTTTGCAACCAATAAATTAAAGATAAATTCAATTGGCGGGCTCCCTCAACATGTTTCTGAAATTCTTTCTCACTAACATCAACCAGACGCCCTAATAAGTAATCATTTTGTGGCCAGTTAACAACCGTCATATCTCCGGCATAAAAACCCGGAGTGAAATTATGACGATTAATAATTTTCCGGTAGTTCCACAAATTCATCACATCACCCGTGCGTCCACCTTCAGGATGAAAACCTAGCATTCGGGGTTTCAATGTTGATGGCGTTGAATAAGTCAAATCAAGCAATCGTCCCGGCCAGGCAGGACTAATATCAGGGACATAAGAACGCCAGAAATCATAGTTCGCTGGTTTGTCAATGACGTGGTTTTCGCCCGGACGATAGTCCAACGTAAAACACAAAGTAAAGGCTTGTTCGTTTTCAGGATCACCTACTTCTGGAGCGTGCAACTCACCGGTTACTTTTTTCGATTCGGTACCGGTTACATACTCCGTGCCGGTTAAAGGCAGTAAATCCCCCATTTCGGTAGCATCCACAAAGTAAGGTGCTGTCAGCACAACAGCTTCGCCATTTTGGCTATTCACCACTTCCAATCCTTTTACCCGACTACCGTCTACATCGGCAGTTGCTGCTTTATGATCCAGTAAAAGTGTTAAATGTCCGGAACTAATATATGGTGCAAACATGGCATTAAGTACTGCTAGCGCAACCTTTGGTTCAACACACAAACGCGACACCGCCCCATCACCGGGGTTCAGGTTCTCTTTTACGGCTGCTTCCTCAGTTAACGGATAATTCCGTTTGTAGTATTGTCGCAGTGCACTACGAAATTCACGATATAATTGTGTTGCGCCGTGCGTTTCAATCCAACGGTGTTCATCCAATGGCACGCCTTGCTGCGTTATTTGGCCTCCAATCCAGTCGGTTTCTTCAGTCATAATTACCGAAAGTCCGTTGCGCAAAGCACCCAAGGCACAAGCACAACCACCAATTCCACCACCTGCAATCACCAAGTCAGCTTTCATCTCCCTTTCCGCTTTTCGCTTATTCCGTTTTACTGCTTTAGTGTCTGCTCCAGCCGGACTGGCTATAAGCGGAGCAGTAGCAAGCAATCCTCCTGTTGCTCCGATCATTCCAATAAAACTACGTCTTTTCATATCAATTTTGTTTTAGCAAATAAGATGGTCAAAACCAGGCCCTATTTTCTTGCTGATTTATCTTCAATTATTTCTTCTAGCTATTCTAAACGTGTTCAAAAAAGGCAACCTCCTGCCTCAGTTCAATAACTTTTTAAGACCGGCAGGATTTCATCCATCGAGAAATCCCAATTCAACACCGTTCCGATCACGGGCAAAATCATGCCCGCTGTTTTTAGTTGTCCGCGGTAAGAAGGATGTGAGTCGGAACCTAAATCTGTCTCCGGATTCAGCAGTTGGCGCGGTACTCCCACGAAGACCACATCACCCGAATTTGTTTCCACCCGCACCTCATGCACCATCCTCTTGGTGCAGGTAAAAGCAGGTTCATCCATCATGGGTCCTGCAATACAGAAAATCTTCACTCCAGGATAAGTCGCCAGCAGTTGATGCAACAGTGCTTTCCCTGCTTCTACAAAATCGGCTTCATCCGGAAATGGGTGCGTTGAAAAATCGTTGGTTCCAAGATTAACGACAATCGCTTCAGGCTCGTAGTTATTCAGATCATAACGCCTTGTTGAATCATTGTCCAACAGGTAATCCAAACGTGCCGGCATGGGCTTCAGTTTTACCGAAAGTTTTTCCGGATCACCATAATTTCGTACCATTCCCAAGCCCGAATGAGAAATGAGATGATACTGTGCGTTAAACGCACGTGCCATAATCGGCGCATACGATTTTTCGCAATTTTCGGTTGACGGGTTAAAACGTTCCGTACGATTTCCCCCTTCTGTTCCATAGCCACAGGTGATGGAGTTTCCAATGAACAGAAGTTTCCGTTCCAGCAAAGCAGCCGGTTGAATTAACTGCTCCTTTGCTCCAAGGTACAGCCCATAAAACACAGCCGTCCCCATATCCGCTTCGGTACGCTTAACCAGCCTTAGCTGGTGCTGTCCTCGCGAAAGACGTTCCGGAAACCACCAAACCGTATCGTTCACGGCATGAACGACCTGAACCGGATAATCGTCAACCCAGACGTTGAAATAATTACGTTCGCCGCCTTTCAGACGAATGCCAAGCACTTTGCCTGAAAAATCGACGGCAACCGTTACCCCAGGCCAGTTGTAAGTTGCCTCTCCCTGATTAATGAGGACCCGCCCCATGTATTGAAATTCCGGACGATCCGCCGCAAAAAAGTTTCTTGTATCTTTTCCCCAAGCTGCTGAAACAAACCAAACAACGATTATCGCCACCAAACCGATTCTCAACAAACAACCTTTTTTCATTTTGCCGAATCATTAATTTTCTCCATGGTTTGCCAGCATTGATAGAGTCCGCGCGGCACATGAAAACAGCCTTTCCACTTTCCTCCCTTCAGCGGAAGCAGTACTTCGCCTTGGCGGTTAAGGTAGCCAAACCACTCGGCATGTTCTTGATCTTTGAAATGCGACCAGGTATATTCATGGACTTTAAGAAACCATTCCAGGCTCTTTTCAGAACCAGTCAGTTGGTAGCCTTTCAGCATGGTGATTAAAGTCTCTATATGAACCCACCAAAGCTTTTGATCCCATTCCAGCTGCTGCGTAGGATGCCCCAGACGATCCATGAAATAGAAAATACCGCCATGTTCCTGATCCCAGCCATATTCAACCATCTGAATGGCAATTCCATTGGCTTTAGCGATCAGTTCCGGACGATTCAGACGAACGCCCAAATCCATAATAAACCACATGGCCTCAACGGCGTGTCCCGGATTAAGCAAGCGCCCGTCGAAAGTATCCGACAAAGTTTCATCCGTATTCAGGTTTTCAACGACAAGCCCAAGCTCTGGCCGGTAGAACACCTCCATTACTTCATGGATGCAGGTTCCCATCGTTTCTTTCAGAAAGTCTTCGTCCAGCAAGTGTTCAATTTCCAAAGCCAGGTTGCACAAAATCATGGGCAGCGCAAAGTTTTTCAAATTTCGGGTCCCTGGATACGCTTTATTCCACTGGCCTTTAGGGTTGCTGCTTTTAGCCAATACAAGCTCGAAGGTGTTTTTAGCGATTTTGGCATATTCCTGATTTCCCGTGGCTTTGCTTAGCTGGCCAAAAGCCATGCTGGCAAAGGTGTACGAAAAGATATTGTAGGGCTCAACCAGTGGTTGTCCTTCCTGCGTAAGCGAAAAGTACCAGTTCAGGTTGCCGTCATGCCCGTATTTTTTCAGGAACTCAGCTCCTTGAATTGCTGCATCCAGCCATTCCTGCTTTTGCTCTACCTGGTTGTATAACATCGAAAACAACCAGACTTCGCGCCCCTGCAACCAGATAAACTTATCGGTATCAAACACGCTTCCTTCACGGTCGAGGCAGGTAAAATACCCCCCAAACTTTTTGTCTTGTGAACAATTCAACCAAAAAGGAACAACATTTTCAAGCAGTTCCTTTTGATATTCCTGGGCTAAAGTTTTAAAATCTGTTCTTCCCATTGCTTCAGCGTTATGCCAATTGATCCAAGTACTCCTTGTACCTATTGTACAAATGCCCGGCCTGCAGGTAAGCCGACTGCGGGCTCATAAAATGGGAAAACTCGAAGGTGATCGCCTGTTCCATGCCTGCACGCTTGGCAGCCTCCAGCTTCATTAGCAATTTTTCCCATTTGATTGGCAGAAATTTAATAGGCATATCCCTGTCAAACGTTTCGGAATTGGTCCAGCTTCGTATTCCATGCTTATCGGCCAATTGCTTATTGATTTGCAGGAACCCGTCCAACTCATCAAAATCAATATGTCCATCCTGAAATGCAACAATGTCCACTGAATTCTTAATGCCATCAAAAATCTCACTCCAGTCTTCCTCGTGGCGCTTAAGACTCACACCCTCGGCACGGCTTGTTTCCGCCTGGTATTGACTGATGTTTTTAATACCATCAATGTAGGGGGAAATCAGCGTGGTTAGCTGCCCTGAAACCGCCTTGCAATGATTGCCCAGCCCGGAGTACATTTTAATGATCGAGCCGGTCTTACGACTGCATTCCTGCGAAATATACCAGCCTTTGAAAGCTGGCATATGTCCGTATTTAGCCCATACTTCTTCAATCAGCGCTTTATTTAAATCCAATTCCGATTGAAAATCTCCATTCACCCAGTAACGTCCAGAATCATATAAACCAAAATAAAAATCCATCCCATGCTTGTCGCTTAGTTCCAGAAACATTTGCACAAGATCAACCGAAGGCCGATAAGCCCTTTCCTGCTCCATCAATATTTTTGAAGGATAAGTGAGCCATTTGTGGTAACCGCTGCGGATTAAAATTACCGCATTGATGCCAACCTGCTTCATGTAGGCAAAATCCAAATCCCATTCCTTTCTACCCCAATTCTGGTGCGGAATATCATGACTGATTTCGTCCAAAAATGTTCCTTTAATTTTCATTCGTATCTTCTTTTATATTCTTGATCTTCTTACAATTTAATGCCTTCTTCCTTAAAAACCTTTTCCCAATGCAGATAGCCTTCGGCACTCAAATGAATTCCATCAGCGGTATACGCCGGAAGAAGTTGTCCGTTTTCATCGGCAAACCAGGTATACAAATCCAGGTAGCGAATGTTCTCTTTTACAGCGATGTTTTTAAGTTGCTCATTCAGCAAGACAATCTGCTTCGATTTATTTTTCATGTAGTCGTACCAGATCACCTCTTCATTGATGGGCAAAACACTTTGCAAATACAGCTTTGTTTTTGGCGATCTCTGTTGAATCCGCTGCAAGATTTCCTGTATTTTCAAAGCAATCACATCCACCGGAACACTTCGCCCGATGTCATTAATCCCGATCATCAGAAAAATGCTTTTGGGCTGAGATGCAAGTACCTCATCCAAACGGTTCAGCAGGCCGAAGCATACATCTCCACCAATTCCACGGTTAACGATGTTCTTATTCTTGAAGAGTTCATTCCAATCGCCGTTTTCGGTAATGCTGTTTCCTAAAAATACAATCTCATTTTTACCATTGGGAAGACCTTCATAGAAGGCCCGCCTTACCTTATAATGAGCAAACGTATAGGATGTGTCGTAGGGCAATGCATTTTGGGCAGCCAGGTTTTCTGCGCACATCACACCAACGAAAACCATCAAAAGAGCAATTTGATTTAAGTATCTGTTATTTTTATATTGTCTCATAATCTTTAATCTTATCCAACCAGTTGAATTTCAACACCAACGAGGTTACAATAAATAATCCAACTGAGATCATCAACCCATTGTAATTCCTGATTACTAAATAAATCGGAGCAACTATCAAAGTCATCTGCCAAACAATGCCAATTATGACATTAAAACTGTCTCGTGCCAGGTCTTTATTTTTTGTCAAGTTGGGATAAATCGCCTGCGCTTTTCGATGCACCGGTCCCCACCATCCCCAAGGACGGACGTTCTTATAAAATTCAATCAGCGTTTCATCATCCACAGGCTTGGTAAGAAGACATCCCAGAAAACTGCCGGCTGAGGCCATCAGTAAAATGAGCGGGAACAAATAGATATCAGGCGTATCGGGGAAAAAAGAAAACTTGATGGTTGATGCCAGCAGGCCTGCGACCATACCCCAGAAATACCCATAGCCATTGAATCGCCACCAAATCCATTTCAGCACATTGGCGGCCACATAACCACCATATAGTGATGAAGTGATCCATAAGGTAAGCGAATTGATAGAAGCCGAAAAAACTCCGAAAATCATACCAATCACCACAATACCAATCGAGGCCAGATAACTGATTCGAATGTACTTTTTATTGGAAGCATTCGGATTGATATACTTCTTATACAAATCGTTGACGATATAAGCCGGAGCAGAATTGACAAAAGCTGAAAAGGTCGACATAAACGCGGCCAGCAGGCCAGCCAGAATCAAACCTTTTAGACCAACAGGCAGTAAGTTATTGATAACGTAGGGTAAAATCTTCTCAAAATCCAGTTCGCCTCCACTCGCTTTCATCATTGGAGCTACCATTGTCAGTCCAAGCACCCCCAACCCCGCCACCATTAAATAACGTGGTGGATAAAGCACCAAAGAAGTCAAACCGCTCATCTTTGCTGCATCGCGAGGGGTTTGGGTTGAAAGTACCCGCTGCATGTCGTATCCAGGCACAGGCCCGGCAAGGCTGGAGAAAATACCTTTAAAAAACATCATCATCACCAACGCTCCCAACATGCCAAAGCCATCTTCTGAAATCTTATCATTTACCTGATCGAAAATACCGGACCAGTCGAGACCGGTTCTCCACGAAGGCATGATATCAAACCAACCATCCGGAACAGCCGCATTAATTTGCTCAGGTGTTACTTTGTCCATGGCAAACCAAGCCACGGCCACGCAGGCAATGGTCATCACAAAAAACTGCATGACTTCCGTAGCAACCACACTATACATTCCACCTTTGATCACATACAAGGTGGTTAGAGAAAGTAACGTAATTGCATAAACATATTCAGAAATCAGGTGGATTGATCCGATGCTGAAGGCCAAATCCCACGGAAAAATCGTCACTGCAAATTTTCCGATACCAACGAAGAAATAGGCAATAAAACCAATGGCGCTAATAATCGCAAAAACGACCACAATGATATGCGAAAGTTTTCCTCCCCGATCATTTCCAAAACGCGTTGTGATCCATTCGGCCCCAGTCATCACATTCGAACGACGCAGCCAGATGGCCATAAACACCATGATAAAAACCTGGTTCCATACCGGCCAGAGCCAGGGAATCCAAACACTCTTCACTCCATACACAAAAAAGATGGTCACCGTCCACGCTGTCCCTGAAATATCAAACATCCCCGATCCATTGGAAAGTCCCAAAAAATACCATTTTAGCTGGTTGCCTCCCAAAAAATAACTCTGAAGATTCTTATTGGCTCTTTTTGAAATCCAAAACCCAATAAAAATGCTCAAAATAAGGTAACTGATAATGATCGAGATGTCAATTAGTTCAAATTTCATTTTCTTATAGTTAGTGATTCTTAGATTCCTGCCGGGCTATTGCGCACCCTTCCAAAAATGGAAAGTCCACGCAAAACATCCAACGATAAAGCTCTTTTCATTCAATGGTTTGTTGGTCCAAATCTAATTTATAGCTGTTACCAAAGCGATCAATCACTTCAATAGCAAATTTTGAAGTTGCGGTACGGGGCTTGGCACGAAACATATGATTTGATTTTCGGGCTGTTATCCATTTGTAGTCGAGCTTTTGCTTATCGGAGTATACTTTAGCCGTTTCGGGATCTACTCCGCTGTAACCTTCCATTTCTCCCATCCGCTGGCCATCTTCGTACCAATAGACTTTCCACTCCGGATCGTAGTTCCA
>JAGXIR010000230.1 GCA_024635605.1 Sunxiuqinia sp. | reverse complement strand
GGCCCGATCTTTCCAATCAATTTCTATCATATATTATCGTTCTTAATAGTTTGCTAAACAAACATAGTATATTTAGTTCTAATAACACTAATGGAACGTAATTAAATTCATTTTAATTGTCATTTAGTTCACCCCAGGCAAAGCCCCACGGGGTCGTTAGAGCAGGCTTATAATCGCGGTTCGGAAACCGCGACACCCGGCTGTGTTACCCAAAATGGTCGAAAACAAAAATTAAAGGTCAGGAAACAGCTTACTTCACCCCATCCAATTCGGCATGCCGAAAACAGCTTACCAAATGATCGTTGACCATGCCGGTGGCCTGCATGTGCGCATAAATAATTGTAGATCCCACAAACATAAATCCCCGCTTCTTCATGTCTTTACTGATCTTGTCGGAAAGTTCCGTCCGGGCGGGCAGGTCTTCAAGCTTCTCGAAATGGTTGACGATGGGCTTGAAATCGACAAAGGACCAGATGTAGTGGTTGAACGATCCGAATTCCTGCTGCACTTCCAGAAAGCGTTGGGCATTATTCACGCTGGCTGCCACTTTCAAGCGGTTACGGATGATGCCTGCATTTTGCAACAGCTCCTGCATTTTGGCATCGTCGTAGGCTGCCACCTTTACCGGGTTGAAATTGTCATAAGCCAACCGGTAGTTTTCACGCTTACGTAAAACCGTCAGCCAGCTTAATCCGGCCTGCACGCCTTCCAGTAATAAAAACTCAAATAACAGCTGGTCGTCGTGCACCGGCACACCCCACTCGGTATCATGGTATTCGATGTACAAATCATTTTTCAGGCACCAGTCGCATCGTTTCATTGGATCAATTTTTGTTAAAAATTCAAAATTTGAATAAAAATACGAAAAACATCGTCAATCAGCTTAGAATATTCGTTTTGCTCTTTGTAAATTGCGCCACGCGAAAAAACAGAACGTGATAAACCAACAGAGATCAGCCATTTGTTTGAAAGGCATCCGGCTTAGACAAAACAGAACGTAAACTGAGCTCGCAACAAACGATAACATGATTGGCTGAAAAGACTTAATAGATGAAAATCAAACTATCCCTGATATTTTTGCTCCTCTCCAATCTGGCTTTTAGTCAGTTGAACATTAGCCACTACATCCGTGTGGGACAAACCCGCATTCAGATTGGCAACTATGTTGGGGCAATCGAAAACTTCAACATTGTTATTAAGTTTAAGCCACAACTTCCGGAGCCTTACTACTTCAGAGGCGTAGCCAAGCACCAGTTGGAAGACTTCCGGGGCGCCATTATGGATTACAACAAGGCCATCAGCATTAAACCCTACTACCCCAATGCGTTTATGCACCGCGGGCTGGCTCATCTGGAGCTGAAGAACTACAATGCAGCCATCGATGACTACAACCGGGCGCTGGAACTTGATCCGGACAACGAGGCTATTTATAATAACCGGGGGATTGCCAAGCTTTCGTTAAAGGATATTGAAGGAGCCATTGCCGATTACGACAAAGCCCTGGAGATCAACCCAAACTTCATTAACAGCTTCATTAACCGAAGTAATGCGAACATTCTGAAAGGTGATATTCCAGAAGCTATTCGCGATTTGAACCGGGCCATCATGATTCGGCCGCACTATGCCAGCGCTTATCTGCTGCGTGGACTGGCGCGTTTCGAGCTGGAAGATTTTGCCGCTGCCCTGCGCGATTTTGACCAGACCATCAAGCTGGATCCACAAAATGCTTATGCCTACAACAACCGCGGCATTGTGAAACAACGGCTGGAAGATTACCAGGGAGCCATCATGGATTATGACCTGGCGCTGAGCATTAACCCAACCTTACCAAATGCCTACTTTAACCGGGGAATTGCAAAAGAAGTTCTGAAAATCCCGGGATATGAAGAAGACTATAACGTAGCCGCCAAACTGGATCCACGCCTGAACATCCGCCAACGCATGCTGGAAGATGATGCCCTGGCACAACAGCAGCAACAACAGCAAACCAAGCAGCAAAGCTCAGGTGCAGCAGGCCAGCAACAAGCACAAAATACCCAGCAGAAGCCTCCGGCACAAACACCCCAGCGGCCCGACACGCAACAAAAACAAGAGGAAAAGCAAGAGGAAACACAGGAACAACGAGACCGCCGCCGCTTTCGTCTTTCGCTGGCGGATACCCGCAACCTGCCCACCGACGAAGAGCAAGATGTGGATGATGGCCGCATACAAAACCGGAACATCATCATTGAATTGCAGGACATTTTCGTGATCTCATCGTTTAGCCGCAACGCGGTAGACTACGAACGTTTGCAGTATTACAATCTGGCGCTGGAAGAGTTGAACCGCTTCAACAACTATACGCCGATGATGACCATCAGCAACATTAAAACCACCACTTTCGAGGATCATTTCAAAAATCAAATCCTCTATTTCAACGAGAAAGTTAAGACCAACAAGGTGGCGAAAAATCATCTGAGCCGGGGAATTTTCAAGTTTCTGGTGAACGAATACAGCGAAGCAATGGATGATTTTGACCAAGCCATAGCGATGGACGACAAAAACACGCTGGCGCACTTTAGTCGTGCAAACTGCCGCGTACAAATGGTAGAACTGCTCGAATCCTTGCCCGACTTCTCGGAAGACCTGACCATCCCCGTGGGATCGACACCAGAGCCAAGCCAAAACACCCCGGAAATGATTTCTGATTATGAAGATATCCTGACTGACTACCAGGTTTGTATTCACATTAACCCTGATTTTCCATTCTCCTATTACAACAAAGCATACATTCTTTGTAAACTTGGCCGCTACCAGGAAGCCATCCGAAACTTAGACAAAGCGATTGAACTTCAGCCCGACTTCGCGGAAGCCTACTTTAACCGCGGTTTGACCAAGATCTACCTGGATGAAATGGACGGCGGAGCCAACGACCTGAGTAAAGCCGGGGAGCTGGGTATTCAGGATGCGTACAATATTATTAAGCGGTATTGTAACTAAAGACTGATTAAAAATGGTATCATCAGAATAGTGAATAATCTATGAGATGGAATAGCCGTCAACCAGAAAAGCAGAAACACAAAAAGTATAAACTTGCGACTTGGCAAGGAACATGGCAACGACGTAGATTTGTTTAACGAAAGTAGCCTCACGCAAAGACGCGAAAGAAATAAACTTAGCGCCCTTGCGGCTTGGCGAGAAACAAACGAGAAATAAAAAGATAATTTATGAGTTTATCTCCCCTTGCAGAACGACTTCGTCCGAAAAAGCTGGACGACTACATTGGCCAGGATCATTTGGTTGGTGAAAGGGCTGTTTTGCGCAAAATGATTGAATCAGGAAACATCTCCTCCATTATTTTGTGGGGCCCGCCCGGTGTTGGAAAAACAACCCTGGCCAAAATTATTGCCAACACACTCGACCGCCCGTTTTATAATTTAAGCGCCATCAACTCGGGCGTGAAAGATGTTCGCGAAGTGATTGAAAAGGCCAAGAAAACCCAGTTTTTCAATCACCCCAATCCCATTTTATTTATCGATGAGATTCACCGCTTCAGCAAGTCGCAGCAAGATTCGCTGCTGGGTGCGGTTGAACAGGGCGTGGTAACGCTGATTGGCGCCACCACCGAAAACCCGTCCTTTGAGGTGATCTCACCACTGCTCTCACGCTGCCAGGTTTATGTGCTGAAACATCTGGAAAAGGAAGGCTTGCTAAAAATTCTGGACTTGGCCATCAAAAAAGATACCGATCTCAAGAAGAAGGACATCGTGGTGGAGGAATACGAAGCATTGTTACGCTTTTCGGGTGGCGATGCCAGGAAACTGCTCAATATTCTGGAACTGGTTGTTCTGGCCGAAGAGGGCCCAAAAATTGTCATCACCAACGAAAAAGTGACCGACCGACTTCAAAGCAGTCAGGCAATTTACGACAAACAGGGCGAAATGCATTACGACATCATTTCGGCTTTCATAAAAAGTATCCGGGGCAGCGATCCCGACGCGGCTGTTTACTGGTTGGCGCGCATGCTCGAAGGAGGCGAAGATATCAAATTTATTGCCCGCCGTCTTCTTATTCTGGCTGCCGAAGATGTAGGGCTGGCCAATCCCAATGCCCTGTTGTTGGCGCAAAGCACCTTCGACGCGGTGCATAAAATCGGACCACCCGAGTCGCGTATCATTCTGTCGGAGTGCACGATTTACCTGGCCACTTCACCCAAGAGCAATTCAGCTTACGAGGCGATTAATACCGCCCAGGAATTGGTTCGACGCACCGGCGATTTACCGGTGCCACTTCACATCCGCAATGCTCCTTCAAAGCTGATGAAAGACTTGGGCTACGGCAAGGATTACAAATATGCCCACGCCTACAAGGGGAACTTTGCCGAACAGGATTTTCTCCCGGAGAACATCAGGAACGAACGCTTGTACAAACCTCAAAACAATGCGACGGAACTCAAGATTATGGAGCGACTAAGAGCCTGGTGGGGAAAGCGATTTGAATAAATGGTTGTAGTTTGAGAATTAATTGGAAAAGTGAGCCTCGAAGAACAGGGACATCAAATATTCTATGCCCGCCAATTAGGCTAGCTGACTTCATCGTTACCTATTATCGTTTCCAAACAGTCAATCAGTTCGTGTAGATACGTGTCTATAATATCCTAAACGATCTCATAATCAATCCCAAAATATTCGTGAACTATTCGATTTCGAAATCCACGAATCCTTTTCCACTCTATTTCCGGATTATTGTCTCGAAAATCCGGAGCTAGTCGATTGGCAGCCTCTCCGATGATCTTAAAGTTGCGAACCACAGCATCGATCGTTTTATCATCCGATGAAAATGAATCAAAATCAAGGTTATTTGTATATCGCCTTATTTTCAGTGCCGCTTGCAACATGTCATCCAATAACAATAATGTATCGCGTCTAGACATAGATTAAATCTGAATCGATTGATTTTAAATATTTTTCCTTAATTCCCCTTTTCGAAACTAAGTCCACTTTAAATCCGATAATTTCTTCCAATTCCTCAGCCAAATCGATGAATCTTATGCCAATCCGATCTGAAAACTCTACTAAAATATCTACATCACTGGAATCATTTTGTTCTTTGCGCGAATAAGATCCAAAAATAGCCATTGATTTTATTGGATAATCATGAAATAATCGTTCTTTGTGACTACCCAATAATTTTTTTATTTCTTGTAATGTTCTCATAATCCAAAAATATCGTTTTTAAATCAATCCGGGAAACAAATAATCTGCCGATTTTCAGTTGTCGTCCCGCTGCCTGTCAGCTAAATTCATACGCACTCGGTCGGCAAAAAACAATTCCTCTAATCGGTTGTTCTTCTGAAAAACAACAAAAGCAATTAAACGAATGAGTAAAAGCGCATGCAAGAAGAAAGATTACGTGGAGCCTGAAGATGCCAAATACTGCTGCAAAAAGTGTGACGTGAAAGCAAAAAAAGAAAATAAGCTCTGCAAACCCAAAAAAATCAATCCATAGCAATGAACAACTGGTTCCCGACGACCTTAACAACCCTTCTTTTCATTTTTCAATTTTATCATCTACCAGCTCAAAACTCAACAACGTTGGGCACAGAGTCATCCATTCAGGATTCGGTATTTGCCATTGATGCGGTTACCGTGCATGCTTTTCATTACGAAAGCCGACTATTGGAAATACCAGCTGCCATTTCAATCCTATCGGCCGATCAATTGGAGCAAAACTCCTTGCAATCCATCGATTTTGTACTGAACCAAGTTCCCGGCGTGTATATGCAAAGTGCCAGCCTGACAACCAACCGCTTAACCATTCGCGGTATTGGAAGCCGCACACCGTACGCATCAAATAAAATACGGGCTTACTATGCCGGAATCCCCCTAACCAACGGCGTTGGCGAAACAACTATTGAAGATTTGAACCAATCAGTTTTGTCAAGCATTGAAGTCATTAAAGGTCCGGCCTCCGGCTTTTACGGCGCCGGATTGGGTGGCACCTTGCTATTTGATGCCGTTCATCCAAATCAAAACCAATTTTCAGTTGATTACGGATATGGCTCCTATC
>JAGXIR010000229.1 GCA_024635605.1 Sunxiuqinia sp. | reverse complement strand
TGAATTGAATTTTGATGATTATATTTCAAAACGCGAATTTCCGGATCAAATAGGGATATTTAATAAATCCGTTGATATTCATGCGTACGATGATTCTTTGAAAGAATTTAATCGTTTTAAAAAAGAATATAACGAAACCGGCAGATTGAAGCAGGGGGAATATTTTGGTATTCCATATTCAATTTTAGTCCCTAAAGGTTGGAAAAACCTTTGGGTTGCGGGTAGGTGCAATTCAAGCGACATAAAAGTGCATGGTTCAATCCGTGTGCAGCCCGCTGCAAGTATGATGGGTCAGGCAGCAGGAACAGCAGCAGTTCAATCTATAAAAACCGGACAACCTGCAAACGACTTAAATACTGAAACGCTAATATCTACCTTGAGAACAGAAGGAGCTCAACTTCCTCAAAAGGAGTTATCAAAAGAAATGACAAGAGTGTAAAATCTTTTTTAGTAAAAATGAATTTGCCTGGTTATTGTATCAATGAAAAAGAAAGTATTATTCATATTAATTTCGGGACTAATATTTACTTCTTATCAATTAAAAGATGAAAATATAGTACGGTTTAATGAATTTTCAATTTCAAAAGAAATTCATGCGGTAGTTCCCATCATTATTGATTTTAAAGATACTTTATCGAATGATACACTTGTAGAATACCTTAGTGAGGAACAGATTCCGGTTATGTATTCACGAAAATTCCTAACAGGTGTCTGTATCGACGGAAAGTGCAGAATGTTAAACATTGAACTTTTTTGGAATATTACTGGCCGTTATTTGGGATTCAAATTACCGGAAGGAGAGTTTCTCAGTAAAACTGAACACGTAAAGTTCAATTCAAATGAATATGACATGTTGAACCATCTGTTGGCCAATCCTCTTTCTGAACTGGCAAACTATTCACTAAAAGAGCTTGTTCCTGAGGAAGATACAACAAAATATAAGGTAGATGCAGTATCGTCAGCTACAATTGCTGCTGTTCTCGATTATATTGTTCCTGGGGCAGTTTATACAACTTATACGCTTTGGCACTATGTATATGGGCCAACCAAACAGGAAATCGAAAAAATAACTTCTGAAAGGTTATCTACCGAAATAGCCTTAGAATTGCTGAACAGCCAAAATAAGGACGACCAGATTTGGACACTTAATCACATATCAGGGAAAATGGAAATTTCGGTTTCACTTCAAAACAAATTGATGGAAATAATTTCAGGAAATGATATTTACCTGGCTGAGCAGTCTTTACATACCTTGAAACCAGAAAATTTAACCAGTGAAATTCAGATAGAATTGAGCAATATTTTCATTAAGGTCGGGTTTTTACAAAAAAGGCTAATTATTCAAAAATTAGAAGATTCTCCAAATTTGGATAATTATGTAATTAAAAAGTTTTCTTCTGAATTAAATGGCTTAAATGGAGTACTCGTAAAAACTATACTGGAGATGTTCACCATTCACAACGTTGAAGACGAAATGGTTACGGATAATGTTTCTGAATTGCTTAAAGATGAAAATCGATATATTGCAAATCAGGCCTTTAAGTATCTGGAAAACTTAGATAATCCCGACAAACAAATAATGAGAGACATTGAGAAATACAAGAAAAATAATTTATAAATAATATGAATTATACAAGAAATAATTTTTATGGTCTGCGATGGAAAATCATTCTGTGCTTTTTGTTTATATCTCTATTGGGGAATAGTATTCGGATAAAAGCGGACGATTTAAAGCAAAAATTCGTACTTCAATCTGAAAGAGAAATACCTATAGTAAAAACAGTTGATGTTGTAATAATAGGTGGAACAGTACCTGCGGTTGCTGCTGCAGTTGGAGCTGCAAAGAATGGAGCAAGTGTTTTTCTGGTTGCACCCCGGCCATACCTCGGAGAAGATATGTGTGGTACACTTCGCCTGGAAATTGACGAACAACGCGTTCTTCGGACAAGCCTTGAAAATCAGTTATTTGACAATCTGCGCCAGACAACACCACTCAAAGTGAAGGCAACCTTAAACGAGGCTTTGCTGAAAGCAAATGTTGAATTTGTGTTCGGCTCATTTGTAACTGACCTGCTTTGGGATGACAATGAAGAACTTGCAGGAATCATCATGACCAACCGGGCTGGACGCCAAGTGATTATTGCAAAAACAATTATTGATGCAACCGATCGCGGATGGATTTGCCGGATGGCGGGAGCCAAATCAAAAGAATGGCATGGAAAAACCATTGACTTTCAAAGAACCACCGTCTTTACTGGTAACTCAAAAGATGAGCCAGTATATAAAACGGATAAACTCAAAATTCCAATGGCTGACCTCCATTTTCCATCCTTTGCCCGGGCCGAACAGTTAGCTCGGGCAGAGACATACACCGATGGACAGATCCGTGCATCAGAGTCACTTTTTCATGTCCCGCCTGACCCGGTCATTTGTAAAAAAAACAACACGGACTGGAGTCACAAAAATCGAAATGACATTGATTTTTTTCAACCGGAAGGCTTCGATCATTTATTTGTGTTGAGCGGAAGTGCAGGGGTTCCGCGTGCTGTTGCAGATTCGTTGTTAAACCCAGCTGCATTAAGCGAGATTGGCGGTATGGTGGGGCGAGTTGCTGCTGAAAAAGCTCAGAACAGAGGCCCGATTAAAAATTCGCAGATTAAATACAACCAGTTTTCCTCTCAGAAAAAAGGAGATGTAAAAGAACTACTAAGAGGCCTGCGACCAACCGACAGTAACCTTCAGTCAATAAAAATTCCGGCTTCAAACGTGCCGGTTATTGCCGCATACGACGTTGTTGTTGTTGGCGGAGGTACATCAGGTGCGCCGGCGGCAATTGCCGCTGCCCGTATGGGACTGAAAGTGTTGGTGGTTGAATACCAGGAAGGACTAGGCGGAGTTGGAACACTCGGATTTATTGGAAAACCATGGCACGGCAGAGACGTTGGCTTTGCTGCAGAAGTTCCTTTCCCTAAAGATAATATTGAACCTAAAATGGAGTGGTACCGATCGGAAATTGCCAAGGCCGGTGGTGATATCTGGCTTGGGGTTTTGGGCTGTGGTGCTTACGTTGAAGGAGATCATATAAAAGGAGCAGTCATTGCAACTCCCGAACAACGAGGGGTGGTCTTGGCTGATGTCGTTATTGACGCTACCGGCAATGCAGATATTGCCATTGCAGCAGGTGCGGAATATATGTACGGAGAAATCGAGAATGGTCATATCGCCTTGCAGGGCACCGGGCTGCCTTCGCGGCAATTAACAGGCAACTATCTGAATACCGATTATTTACTGGTCGATGAAACAGATATGGTCGATGTCTGGCGTACTTTGGTCAGCGTACAACAAACAAAGCACGATGAAAATTTTTACGATGTTGGCCCCCTGATTCAAAGCCGGGAGCGCCACCGAATCGTGGGTGATTTTGTATTGAGCTACCTGGATCAGGTGGTTGGCCGGACATTCCCGGACGTCATTGTCTTTTCCGGAAGTGACTATGATTCCCATGGCTACCCGAGCTCTCCTTATTTTGCATTATTGCCTCATGATGAAACTTCCAGAAAACAAAACCATCCGGCGCCGGGCGGAACTTCTTACACGCCTTATCGATGTCTGCTGCCCAAAAATCTGAACGGAATTCTAGTCACCGGACTTGGAATCAGCATGGAACGTGATGCATCGGCGATGGTAAGAATGCAGCTCGATTTGGCCAACCAAGGCTATGCCGCCGGGATTGCAGCGTCAGTGGCAATTACCTCAGACAAAGAACTTCGTAAGATTGATATCCGCGAACTCCAACAGCTTTTAGTTGACAAAGGCAACCTTCCCGACTCCATACTCGCGTATGATGACTCCTTTCCACTGTCAAATAAAGAAGTTCAACAAGCTGTCGAGGATTACGGTAAAGCGACCAATCCAACTGAAGCAGGCAGGCCGCTGGCCATTATTTTAACACACAAAAAGACAGCTCTTCCATTAATCGTAAAAGCTTTCAGACGATCAACCGGAGAAATTAAATTGCAATATGCAAAAGTGCTGGGAATGTGTGGAAACAAGGAAAGCGTTCAAATACTACTGGCAGAATTAGAAAATTTCACCGGATGGGATGAGAAAATTTTTCAGGGATATATGGCTGATTACGCCCATTTACCAACGCCTGTCGACGCTGTAATCCTGGCCTTGGGAAACAGTAGGGATCCATCCGCCTTGCCGGCATTAATCAGCCTGGTTGATCAGCTAGACACCACAGTTACCCTTTCACACCATCGCTCGCTGGCATTAGCGCTGGAAAAATTGGCGGATCCTTCAGCGGCTGAAGCTTTGGCAAAACTTCTGAAAAAACCAGGAATGCAGGGTCATACCATGTTAAAATTTGAAGATGCAATGACCGACTTGGAAAATGATGGCAGAGTACCTGGCGGGAAAGCCCCCTTGAAGAAACGCACCAAAGCACTACGTGAAATTATATTGGCAAGGGCTCTTTATAAATGTGGTGACCACAATGAAATTGGAAAAACAATATTGGAAAACTATCAAAATGATATGCAGGGTCTTCTGGCAAGGCATGCCTCTCATGTATTAAGAAAATAATCCTCCTGAAATGAAAATGAAACGAATAATCAGCATTTGTATTTCGATGACCGCAATAACATTTTCGTGTTCACCCCAACCTGAAAATGATGCAGGAAAATTACCCAATGTGGTCTTGATTTACTTGGATGACATGGGATACGGAGATATTACACTTACCGGAGCTACAGGCTACACTACCCCAAATATTGACCGACTCGCCAAAGAAGGTGTTTTCTTTTCCCACTACTATTCGCCGCAGGCAGTATGCAGCGCATCTCGTGCCGGGTTATTGACCGGCTGCTATCCAAATCGAATAGGCATTACCGGCGCTTTGAGCCATAAATCAACTCACGGAATCTCTGAACAAGAAGAAACAATTGGAGAAATCCTCCAGAAGCAAGGTTATGTAACAGCTATTTTTGGGAAATGGCATTTGGGGCACCAGAATCAGTTCCTGCCAACCAACCATGGATTTGATGAATTCTATGGAATTCCTTATTCCAATGACATGTGGCCGCTTCATCCAAACGGGCCCGGTGCTTACCCGGATCTACCGTTGTATGAAAACGAATCAGTAGTCAATCCGTCAATCAGCCCGAAGGATCAAGCCGAATTCACGACTCAGTTTACCGAACGGACCGTGTCTTTTATCCGTCAAAATCAGGAGACTCCTTTTTTCGTGTATTTAGCGCATCCTATGCCACATGTGCCACTTTTCGTATCCGAAAAATTCAAGGGTAAATCACAACAAGGTTTATTTGGTGATGTGCTCATGGAAATCGACTGGAGTGTCGGACAAATATTGAAAACACTGGAGGAAACAAACTTGGATGAGAATACCTTACTAATTTTTACCTCAGACAACGGCCCTTGGTTGAATTACGGAAATCATGCTGGAAGCACGGGTGGTTTAAGAGAAGGAAAAGGTGTCACTTTCGAAGGAGGACAACGGGTTCCCTGTCTTATGCGGTGGAAAGGAGTGATTCCTGAAGGAATCGTCTGTAACAAGCTGGTAGCTGGCATTGATATTTTACCAACCATAGCTTCCATTGCCAATGCACCTCTGCCCAAAAACAAAATTGACGGCGTCAATTTGCTTCCACTGCTTCATGGAAATTTCGATACAAATCCGCGGACCTCGTTCTATTACTATTACCGGCGTAACAACCTTGAGGCTGTGAGAAGCGATCAATGGAAGTTGGTGTTTCCCCATCCGGGACGGACCTATAAAGGTTTTAAACCTGGAAATGATGGTAAGCCGGGCCCGCTAAATCAAAGCTTTAATTATCCTGGGGCCTTATACGACCTTCGCCGCGATCCGGGAGAACGTTATGATGTTAGCGAATCAAATCCGGAAGTGGTTGAACGCCTAGTACAGATTGCTAACAAAGCCCGTGAAGATCTGGGAGATGATTTAACGAATAAGGAAGGGGAAAATCGGCGACGTCCTGGACAACTTGAAAATTAAATCTTAATGTAATCAAGCTAAAACAAAACGTATTAGAATTATGAAATATATTGGATCTAACTGCCGTTGCTTCTGGTTAATGTTATTCTGCGTATTCTTCCTTTCCTACGGATTTAAAATTCCGAAGCAATACGATATAGTCATCTATGGTGGAACTTCGGCAGGTGTAGCCGCAGCTATTCAAAGTTCGAGGATGGGAAAATCGGTTTTGCTGATTGAACCCACTTCCCGCATTGGCGGATTAACCACCGGTGGGTTGGGACAAACTGACATTGGAAACAAACAGGCTATCGGGGGTATTTCACGCGAGTTTTATCAGAATATCAAAAAATATTATGAAGATGATAAAAACTGGAAATGGGAAACAAAAACAGAATACCGGGATGGTGGTCAAACCCGCACAAAAGATGGTGAAGATGCCATGTGGACTTTCGAACCAACGGCAGCACTGCAAATTTATCATAAAATGATAGAGGAAGAGAATATTGACCTTGTTTACGAAGAACGACTCAACCGTGAAAACGGTGTAACAAAAGATGGCTCTCGGATCACTAAAATAAAAATGGAAAGCGGGAAATCGTATGCCGGTAAAATGTTTATCGATGCTACTTACGAAGGAGATCTACTGGTAACTGCAGGAGTGAGTTACGCTGTTGGCCGCGAATCAAATAAACAATACGGAGAAACACTCAATGGAGTGCAGGCCAACGATTACAGTGTTACTCTTCGTGGTACCGTTTCCCGAAATAGTATACATCATAATTTCATCAGCGGAGTTGACCCTTATGTTGTTAAAGGCGATCCGTCAAGCGGGTTACTTCCTTTTGTAGTTGAGGGTGGCCCGGGCATTGATGGTCAGGGAGATAAAGGAATTCAGGCCTATTGTTTCAGAATGACCCTGACCGATCATCCTGAAAATCGAATACCTTTCAAAAAACCGGCTGATTATAATGAACTGGATTACGAACTCCTTTTCAGAAATTATGAAGCCGCAAAGGGCCCAATTGAAGAAATGTATCCCTATGGAGATCCTCTTGTCCCCTGGATAAATTCTAAAATGCCAAATCGTAAAACCGATACAAACAATCAAAAAGGATTTTCTACCGATTTTATCGGACAAAATTGGGAATATCCTGAAGCAACCTACCAGGAAAGAGAAAAGATGGTTGAGCGTCACAGAAATTATCAGCAAGGATTAATGTGGACTTTAGCATATCATCCAAGAATTCCAGAAAAAGTGAGAAATGCGGTATCGAAGTGGGGAACATGTAAAGATGAATATGAACGTGCAGACGGCTGGCAACAGCAACTTTACATCCGCGAAGCTCGTCGAATGATCGGTGATTATGTGATGACGCAGAAAAATTGCGAAGGTATTGAAATAGCTGAGTATTCGGTTGGGTTGGCAGCTTACGGAATGGACTCTCACCAAGTACAGCGTTATGTTGAAGCCAACGGCTTTGTCCAAAACGAAGGCAATGTTGAAGCTTCCGTACCCAGTCCTTATCCGATCAGTTATCGGGCTCTAATCCCAAAAGCGGAAGAATGCGCTAATTTACTTGTTCCGGTTTGTGTAAGTGCGACCCATATTGCGTTCGGATCTATCCGTATGGAACCCGTATTCATGGTGTTGGGACAGTCTGCTGCTACGGCTGCCGCTTTGGCTATCGACAACCAGTGTCACATTCAGGATATCGACTATGCTACGCTAAAAGCAACCTTGCTAAATGATAAGCAAGTTTTGCACCACCAGGCAAAATAAAGGTCGATAAAACAATATGATTTTATTTCTCTTAACATTTTTATATAATATTGGACCAAGTATTTCACTATCAAATTCTAAAACCAGAACCAAAAATGAAAAATAGTCTATTTCTAGCAATAATCCTCCTTTGGGGTTGTCAATCCGCCTCTGAAACTGATCTCAAGGCCGATGTCATCATCTATGGTGGTACCTCGGCGGCTGTAACCGCTGCCGTTGAAGTGGTCCAGTCGGGCAAATCGGTCATTGTTGTTTCACCTGACACACACTTGGGTGGGCTTTCTTCTGGCGGACTTGGCTTTACCGATACCGGCAATAAATCAACCATCGGCGGGCTCTCTCGTGAGTTTTATCACCGGGTGTGGCAACAATATAATGATTCATCGGCCTGGAAGTGGGAAAAACATTCGGAGTACGGCAACAAAGGTCAAGGTACAGTTGCAATGGATGGAGCCAACCGCACCATGTGGATTTTTGAGCCGCATGTGGCCGAACAGGTTTTTGAAGACTTCATTTCAGAAAACAGAATAACTGTTTTACGAGATGAGTGGCTTGACCGTGAGAATGGAGTGACGGTTGAAGACGGGAAAATTGTTTCTATCACCACACTCTCTGGAAAGACATACAGCGGAAAGGTTTTCATTGATGCCACTTACGAAGGCGATCTCATGGCAGCCGCTGGCGTAAGGTTCCATGTGGGACGCGAAGC
>JAGXIR010000228.1 GCA_024635605.1 Sunxiuqinia sp. | reverse complement strand
TTGTTCTTTTTTACATTTGCATGGACAAAAGAGCGAGTTAAGCCAATTACATCCGGAAAAGTAAGTCTGAAGAATGACATTAGAGATTTGTTGGGCAATCGTCCCTGGTGGATCTTGCTGGGATCAGGTATCGCTGCTTTAATTTTTAATTCGATCCGGGATGGGGCAGCAATCTATTATTTCAAGTATTATGTCCAGAATCAGGATTTGGTTTCGCTATATTTAGTACTGGGGCAGGCCTTTAATATTGTGGGGATTATATTTGTGACGCCACTGGCTAATCGCTTTGGGAAGAAACGTACCTATCTCTATGCAATGGTAATTGCTTCAGTCTTTAGTGTCGCATTTTATTGGTTAAATGCCGACAACATTGTGCTGATTATGGTTGTTCAATGCTTAATTAGCATTTGTGCTGGAAGTATTTTCCCACTGCTTTGGTCGATGTATGCTGATATTGCAGATTATTCGGAATATAAAACAGGCCGTCGTGCTACAGGATTAATCTTTTCTTCCTCCTCCATGTCCCAAAAATTTGGATGGACGCTAGGTGGCGCTCTTACCGGTTGGCTGTTGGCTATTTATGGCTTTGAAGCTAACGTGGTTCAAACCGAAGAAGTCCAATTGGGAATTCGTATGATGCTCAGTATATTTCCGGCCATTGGAACTATTTTGTCAGTATTCTTCATTTACATTTATCCGTTGAGTGAGAAAAAAATGGAAGAAATTAGCGGCTTGCTGGCTGCTAAGCGAGAAGAAGATTCTTCACTCAAAACTATTGAATCATGACGATTACGACGCTAAAAAAGCTAAAAGAAGCGATGCAGTTCGATTTGGTTCAAAACATTCTTCCTTATTGGATGAATAAGATGCGAGATGAGACTTCCGGTGGTTTTTTTGGACAAATTGATGGAAATGAAAAGCTTAATCCCAATGCACCCAAAGGTGGGATTTTAAATGCCAGGATACTCTGGACATTCTCGGCTGCATACAATGATCTGAAAGATCAGAACTATCTTGAGAAGGCAACTCTTGCTTACAATTACATCGTTGATCATTTTTTTGATGAAAAAAATGGAGGCACTTTTTGGAGTCTTCAGTTTGATGGTCAACCTCAGGATACAAAAAAGCAGATTTATTCACAGGCTTTTTTCATTTATGCATTAACGGAATATTATAAAGCAACGAAGTTTCAGGAAAGCTTGGATAAAGCAATTGAGCTATTTTATTTGATTGAAAAATACAGTTTCGATAAATCCAGAAATGGATATATGGAAGCTTTTAGTCAGAATTGGGAAATGCTGGAAGATTTGAGGTTGAGCGAGAAAGACGCTAACGAAAATAAAACGATGAATACTCATCTGCATATTTTGGAAGCTTATACCAATTTGTACCGTGTGTGGAAAGATGAGAAGCTGAAAAAACAACTTAAAAATTTAATCGAACTGTTTATAGACCGAATCGTTGATCCAAAAAGTTTTCATCTCAACTTATTTTTTAACGACGATTGGGAGTGCAAATCGAGCATCATTTCTTACGGACATGATATTGAGGCTTCGTGGTTGATTTATGAAGCCGCCGTAGTTTTGGGAGATAAAGAGGTTTTGGAAAATACTGAACGGATTGCAAAAAGAATTACTGAAGCCGTGATGGAAGGCTTGCAGCCAGATGGAAGCCTGATTTATGAAAAAGATTTGAGCAGCGGTCATGTGGATTTTGAGCGGCATTGGTGGCCTCAAGCTGAAGCAGTGGTTGGCTTCTTAAATACCTATGAGTTGACAGGCAATGAGGACTATATTGAACACGCTTCAAACTGTTGGCAGTACATCAATCAGAAACTTATTGATCGCCAACATGGCGAGTGGTTCTGGAGTGTTCTTGGCGATGGAATGGTAAACCGGAATGAAGACAAAGCTGGCTTTTGGAAATGCCCGTATCACAATTCCCGCGCCTGTTTGGAGGCTATAAAGCGCATTGACAAGATTCATTTGAAAGCAAGTTGAATGGCTTTCCCCTTGTTTTAATTGACAAACCCAACTAAAATGAAAAAATCAGTTTTTAAAAATGCATGGCTTGGGCTTTTTTTAGTCGTTTGTCAGCTGTCATTTGGGCAGGAAATTAAGTCGTGGCAAAACTTGACGGCTACTTCGTACTTGTATGAACGAACGGATTTTGAAATTCAATTGGCAGCTTCGTTTTCAAATCCCTATGACGCGGATGACATCACCTTGGATCTGGTGTTCACGAGTCCTTCATCTGAAGAGTTGGTGTTGCCTTGTTTCTTCGTGAACGGAGATCAAAATAATTCGGTTTGAAATGCACGTTTTTTGCTGCAGGAAGTTGGTAATTATTCCTTCTATTTTCGTTTGAAAGAGGGGCAGGAAACCGTTGCGACTACTGAGGTATCACAGTTTTCTGTTCAGCCTTCTGCCAAAAATGGGATCTTGCACGCGAATGATAATTGGACCTTGAAATATGATTCAGGAAAACCGTTTCGCGGAATTGGTGAAAATGTAGGGTGGGAAGCGCGGGATTGGGAAAATCAAAAACACACTTACGATTATTTTCTACCAAAATTGGCTGAAAATGGTGTGAATTTCTTCCGTACGTGGACTTGCATTTGGAACTTGCCGATAGAGTGGAAAACCGTCATAAATACAAATTTTTATACGAGCACTACAGCGTATTTTAATCCCAGTGGTGTGCAACGGATGGATGAACTAATGGAGATGCTGGATTCGCTGGATATGCACCTCATGTTGGCTTTGGTTCCGCATGGTGCATTGATCACCAATGGTGAATGGCCTCGCAATCCTTACAATGTAATAAATGGTGGTCCGGCAAGCACACCTACGGAATTTTTCACGCTCGTTGAGTCAAAGCAGAAATTCAAAAATACGTTGCGCTACTTGGTTGCGCGTTGGGGATACAGCCCCGGAATTGGTGCCTGGGAGTTTATTAATGAGATTGACAACGCGGCCTACAACGGCGGTGGTACTTTGTCGATTCCGCATGCGGCAATCACCCAGTGGCATGCAGAAATGAGTGCGTACCTCAGGGAAATTGATATTTATCGGCACCCGATTACGACCAGTATCTCGCATCGTGAAATCGCCGGGCTTTATAATGTGCCGGATATAGATATCAATCAGCAACATATCTATAACAACACAAGTACAATTCCTGAAAAAATAAATCATTACAAAGACGCTTACAATAAACCTTTTGTGGTTGGTGAATTTGGCTGGGATTGGAACTGGGACAATGTGTTGCCGGAAAACGGGCCAAACTTCGATTTTGATTTGAAACGAGGGCTTTGGTATGGTCTATTTACTTCCACACCCATTTTGCCAATGTCTTGGTGGTGGGAGTTTTTTGATGAACGCGGCATGACTCCTTATTACAGGAACATCGCCGACGTTTCGGAACAAATGCTATTGGCTGGCGATGGCGATTTTTCCCCTGTTTCGGTGAGTGCTTTTGGGTTTGAAAAATACGCAGTAAAATGTGGTTCAAGTTATTTCGTTTATTTGTTAAATAATTCGACCAATCCGAATGGTGCTGAAGTGAAACTTCCGGTTGATAAAGACGAAGCCTATTTTGTGAGCAGGCTTGATCCTGAAATCAATGTATTTTCCAACTTGGATCAAGTCACACCATCTTCCGGTGAAATTAGTTTAGGACGAATTGAGTTGAAGTCGAGAGAGGCGGTTGTATTCATCCTTTCCCTGGATCAAGCATCGGTCGGACATACCAATCCATACCTAGGTAATGAGAATAATCTGCCTGGTATTATTGAGGCGGAGGATTTTGACGAGGGCCTTGAAGGGGCAGCCTTCCATGATCTTGACGGCGAAAATATTGGTGGAGTTTACCGTCCCGATGTCGGAGTGGATATTTTTGAGGAAGCAGGCGTCAGCTTCGTGGGGGAGGTCGTAAAAGACGAATGGTTAAAATACACCGTGCAGTTCACCGAATCGGGCGTTTATTCTGCTACGATGAAAGTTTCTGTAGAAGAAACTGGGAAAACATTTCGTTTATTGCTGGATGGAACTCCGGTCACGGATGTGGTTGAAGTTCCTCAAACCGGAGCGGCAAACTGGCAAACTATTGACATTCTATTAAATGTTTCTCAAATTCAAAAAGGAAAGAAATCCTTGGTTGTCGAATTTCTGGACTCTGGCTTTTGGGTCGATCAAATAGGATTTTCGTTGGAGAACAAAGCACCTGTGATCAACTTGGTGTCTCCCGAAGGGAATTCTGAATATGACAGTCCGACGACCATCTTGTTAAAGGCCGAAGCGGTTGATGAAGATGGTGAAATTGAAAAAGTAGCTTTTTACAACAGCTCAAAATTAATTGGCGAAGTACTTTCTGCTCCTTACGAGTATCTCTGGGAGCTAGCGGGAGGAAATTCGCAAATTTTTGCTTTAGCAACCGATAATTCGGGACTGGTCAGTTCGACAGACACCTTATCTATTCAAGTGAATATTTCGCATGTATTGCCCGGAACAATTGAAGCAGAAGATTACGACGCAGGTGAAAATGGAGTAGCATACCTCGATTTGTCAGACGGCAATAAATTTGGCTTCTATCGCAACGATGATGTTGATCTGGAATCGTGCAGCGATGAAGGTGGAGGCTTTTCGGTAGGAGACTTTCAAACTGGAGAATGGTTGAATTATACCGTTCAGGTAGAGAGCGAGGGGAGATATCAAGTAGATATTCGCGTAGCCTCTCAGATGGATGGGGGGAAATTGTCGTTGTCGGTGAATGGAGTCAGTACTGCGAATTCAGTCGATATTCCTAATACTGGAGGCTGGCAGACCTGGACGAGTGTTTCCGTTCAAGATGTTTTTTTCGAGGAGGGAGAAAGTCTGATTACTCTAGGAGCAGTTTCTCAGTTCGTGAATGTAAATAGTTTGATTTTCAGCAATACAACTTCGTCAAAGCACATGGAACAGCCTGAGATTAAGTGTTATCCCAATCCGGTAGCGACAGTGCTTTATCTTACAAATCTTCAGAGGGACGCAAGTAGGGTTATGGTGTATAATAACTTGGGAGAATGTGTGAAAATAGAAGATTCGAACCAGGAAAGTTTTGACATGAGTAATCTTGCCTCTGGTTTTTATAATCTTGTCATCTTATCTTCGAAGGGCGAGATGATTGGGAGGACGAGATTTATCAAGTTTTGAAATTAGCTTATACTGCATGATTTTTTTTAGAAAATAGTCGCCGGATACAAACCAAACTTACAACTGATTTGCCGAATATATTGGGAGCAGCTCTTCAACTGGCCGATATTATTTTGATTTTAATCGTTCAACCATGATTTTTCTGAAATAAAAAGGCGAAGGTTACTTGGGAAGTCAATTTGTTGGAAGAACATGGAGTTTCTCGATATTCGTTCGGCGAAGATGGAGTATTGTCGTCAAAATGTTTGGAAAGACAGTCGATATTAGAGCAACCCAAAATTGTCCAATTAACTTTGAAGTCAAACACCCCAATATTCAATGTAAACCGCTTTCCCATTATTTTGTGACGGAATGTAAAAGTCGCAATACACCTCAGCATTTATTGGCAATCGCCTTTCGTACGCGTGTGCAAGGCCATATTCATACAACGAATTATCAACGAATATTTCTTCGCGAGAGCGAACTAAATGCCCACCCTTTGTCCGCAGTGACGCTGGAAATTTATCTCTGATTTTTTTTGAATCCTTCAGGTCCTCATTGGTTTCAGCACGTTCAAGAGAATCCTGTTGATTTACGTTGGGATTGTCTTCTCCCGTATTTAAGGAACTGAAGAGTGTCCGGTTGTCCTTTAACTCAGGAGTCCACAGAACATAGGTTCCACCCTCAAACTCAACTCCGCCAACTTTCTTCCCCAAACCAGTCACCGACCAGCCCTTTATGGCTTTTTCAATCTAACCGATTTCAGCTAGAATCATATTTATTCGCTGTGAAGAAAGATTAAACTCCTTACCAAGTTTCGTGGCATTGATTAAGTCTCCTTTTTCATAGGTTGGAATGGCGTTGAGATCCAGATCAGGAGGCCAGATAATATACTCCCCAAATTTAGGATGCTTTGTTATGAAAAATACAAACTAGAGGCTGGAAGTAATTCTTTTTTGATTTGATGAGTCCTTTGTGAATTTAAGTATTGGCTGTACTGGAAGTGCTATATTTGACTGGACGGTGAGTTGAAGAATAGAAATTTACTTCATCTACTTTTTTCGTCTAACCCAAATCAATGGCGCAATGAAACTGATAAGCAGCTGCGTGGGACTGCGCGCAAGTGCCTTGACACGGTCTCTGGGTTTTTGCCAAAATACAAACACATCGAAGGCTGGCGAAAGATCAGCCATTGGCGCAGAGAGATAAAAGGGTTGATGCGCGAGCTGGGCAAGTCAAGCGCTTTGGGTGGCCAGAACAAACAAGCGAAGGTGGCAGTTTCAACTGAATAATATTTGTCCAAGGCACGTTTGTTGCTCCAAAAGCTTGAAAAATAAATTCCGGAATTTCCAATTAACGATGAAAGAGATTTGTCGATGATCATCGTTCTGGAACACTTCAAGGTGTTGATGGGGAAACACATTGATTTGGGTGACAGGAGGATACTGAAAGGCTAAACCATCCCACACCAGGGAAATTGTTCTCGGTATTTGAAACCTACACCGAATGGATCAAAAAAGGGAAGAGCTGGCCAAGCGTTGAGCTGGGCAAGAAACTGTCCATCACCACTGACCAGTGGGGTCTGATTTTAGATTACCAGGTAATGAACAGCCAGCAAGGGCGGGGATATTGTTGTCGAATTGTCCGACAGGGCCCTGTCCAGACACAAAAGTATTCGTGGATATTGTAATATATGCGATAGTTCCCGTGTGAAAGACTGGATATTATCATCATGATTGACGTCAGAGTTTGTTAATCAGATCTCAAGAATCTGGTTACCATTATCTCTGTGTGAACAATTGAATAGGAGTCTCCAGTTCATAAAACCAGATAGGCAAGCCTGTTTCAGCGACGAATTCAATACAGAAAACCCAAAAGCCATAATGGTATTTTATTTCCTGATCTACCCTTGATCCCGTCAGAAGCAATGTATGAATTGGGTATTCCCTTGATCTGTTCTTGCGTTTTGGAAGGCCCCCTATTTCAAATGTATAGACGTAATCTATTGTAAAATCTCCAAATCTGGAGGACGTCACACGATGGCAAACTTCGGTCTGGCTGTAAAAGAGGGTTTCCCGCAAGTTTCCAATATCAGGCTTGCTTTCAGATAGTAACCAGACGAGATTTGGGTTCTGTCGATAAATCTTTTCTGGTTTTTGCAGGTAGCTCATCCCTTTTGTTTCACGTTTCAACAGCGAAATGATCCTGGCATGACCTAAAAGATCCAGTATTTTGAGAATGGAGTTCCGTGGTATGTTCAATCGTTCCGATATCTTGGTAATATTAGGAGTAAATGGAACCGATTGGCTTATGATGTACAGCAATTTCTACATGCTCCTTACAGTGGTATATGAAAGTTCCTCAAATGGGCAATGTCGATAGCCAGTACCAAGGTTTGTTGTCTCCTGAAATTTCTGTCTGCATACTTTTATCCCAAGTTGTCGTTTTGCGGTCAACGAATCGTAGAAAAAGTAAATTGGGGCACTCCTGGTTTTAAAGCCGTAAACAGCTATTATGTCCTGGACGAAAAAAAGAATGGGCAATGCGCATGTTTATTGGAAGATGATGAGTCGGGAAGATAGTTGAAGGGTTACATAAATTATCCAGGAATCAAATTCTATACCGGCGATTTTCTTGAAAGCCGTGTTCCGGGCAGCCATGGAGTCGAATACCAACCTTATGATGGAGTATGTGTTGAGTGCCAGCATTATCCCGATAGCCCGAATCATCCGAACTTTCCAAGTACGCTGTTGAAAGTAGGATCAGAATACAATGAAGAAATCCTTTACCAATTTGAACTAAAACCCAAACATGAATCGAACTGGAATGAAATCGGTAAGTTTTTGCCTTGGCATCATTTTATTTCTCCTGCCAATTCCGAAAAGTAATGGGCATGTCTTTCCGGGAGTTCAGGAAGAGGTGATGATTGTTGATGGCGTGGTTTATTTTACAGCGAAAAATTCAACACGGTTTGCAAAGGCGAAAATCTAATGAAGATCAACGCTCATCAGATTTTGAATTTCTTATTCGGATTTTTAATGGAAAAATCAAGAAATCCTACATTAATTTGTAAACTTGTACCAACCATTTTTGCAATTACAGAAAGAAAATTTTGGAGAGCAAAGGAAAACATATCTTTAATCGGTTTAGGAGAGAATTAACACAAAAATCTTTCACAAATTTCTTTGATTACTACTACTCTAGAATGATGCAGTTTGCAATGATCATTGCAAAATCTGAAATTCTGGCCGAGGAAATAGTTCTTGATGTTTTTCTTAAAATTTGGGAACAAAAAAAGACCATCGATTCAATCGGTAATATCGAAACCTATCTTTTTGTTTCTGTCAGAAATAATGCAATTAATACACTCAAGAAAGATCAAAAGTTTCATGTTGACATGCTGGATGATGCCCATATTCAATTAGCAGATTACAAACCGTCCGTTGAAAATTTACTAATTGAAAAAGAAATGGTGAAAGCGTTGAACGATGTAGTTGACCATTTGCCTGCCAAATGCAAGATGATCTTTAAATTGATTCGGGAAGAGGGACTTAACCGACACGAGGTGGCTCAAATTCTTAATATTTCCGTTAAAACAGTTGATAATCAGATTGTAATTGCGGTGAAAAAAATAGCCGAACAACTTCAAATTGATTTATCCTACCCTAAAAAATCAAACGGCTTAACGGCCTTCCTACTTACTTTCTAATGGTGTCTTGGACGGCAAGCGTATTTTTTGTTGTCCTTTTTTTCAGAAATAAATCAAAATCCTTTAGGGAAATGTGATGGATGCGCTGTCCTTAAGTTAAAATTTATCAGTGGTAATGAAAGATATTGCATCAATAATTGCGAATTTTTTGCAAAAGCAAGCCAGTAAGGATGAGATTGAAAGTCTTAAGGAGTGGGAAGACAAATCAGACAGAAATAAGGTTTTTTTGAAGAGAATGGAAGAATATTGGAGCCAAACTAATGAAGAAAAAGTGAATCCCCGATCAGAAGCAGCTCGTCTGCGTTTATTAACGCGTATGGATGGAAGTTACGACAAGCATAAATTAAAGCCAGTTTCTTACTTAATGAAAATTGCAGCTGCAATTATTTTTATAGTTTCCATAGCTGGAATATCTGTTTACATTGCCTCTAATGCGGGGTTTTTTACTCAAAACAATTGGGTTGTTGTGTCGACAGATGCAGGGCAGCAGAGTAAGATCACCCTTCCTGACGGAACCGAAGTATGGCTCAATGCTGCAACAGAAGTCAAATACTGTGCGACTCAGGACTACCGGAGAGTTAAATTGTCAGGCGAAGCATATTTTGAGGTCGAACATGCTCCTGACTTTCCATTTGTTGTCGAAACGGAAGATGTCTCAATAAGTGTGCTTGGAACTAAATTCAGTGTTTCTCATTATCCCGACTCTAAAATAACAGATGCGAGTTTGCTGACTGGCAAGATTACTGCGTCTGCTTTAGGGAGCAATGAAGACATAGAAATTACTCCGGGACAAAAGATAGTATATAATTCTGATATTGAGGAGTTTACAAGGTCAGCGCTGAGAGGAAAGAATCATGTTGCATGGAGATATGGAGTTTTGATTTTTGATAATGAATCATTTGATGAACTGATTCAAAAGCTTGAGCGGTACTATGCGGTAAAGTTTATTTATGAAACAAAGGATTTCTCCAATGTTCATTATACCGGAACTTTGGATAACCTGAGCATTGAAAAAGTACTTGAATTTATTAACCTAACAATACCTGTAGCCTATGAAATAGACAACAAAACAATCCAATTGAGGTTTTCGGAGAATATTTAAAACTAAAAAAAAGGTGATACCCGCGCCAACGAATAATCACCTTTTTGTGAGTCGATTTAATAATTATAAATCTTTACAAAACTATGAAAAAAAAACGATTATGTGGCTATCCTGCGAGAGTAGGATGGACTGAAATTCTACGAATTATGAAGCTAACATCTTTTTTGATTTTGCTTTTTGTCCTCGACGCATCTGCGTCTCTCTATTCGCAAAATACGAAAATTTCCGTAAGAGTTGAAAACGGAACTTTAAGCGAAATTTTTCAAAAAATTGAAGAGCAGTCTGAATTCAGATTCTTCTATCAGAATGAACAAATTCAGGATATTGGCAGGAAGTCAGTTAATGTAAACAACAAGAACATTGAGTCAATACTGAACGATCTTCTTAGTGAAAGTGCTGTGGCTTACAAAATTGTTGACCGGCATGTTATTATTTTCACTAAATCTGAAGAGGGTAATCTGAATAATATCCAGCAAGCAAGAAGAATTAGTGGGAAAGTGACTGATTCCTCGGGAGCTCCCCTCCCCGGAGTTACAATATTAATTAAAGGAACAACGCAAGGAACAATTTCAGATTTTGACGGTAATTACACCTTGTCGGGAGTTTCTGGAGATGCAACACTTGTGTTCTCATTTGTTGGGATGCGAAGTCAGGAAATACCGGTTGCAAACCAATCCAATATCAGCATCATAATGAATGAAGATGCTATTGGTATCGAAGAGGTCGTGGCCGTTGGATATGGAACGCAAAAGAAAGCGACCTTGACTGGAGCTGTTTCTGCTATCAAAGGTGACGATATTGTTGCCACGAAGAATGAGAATGCTCAGAACATGTTAACTGGTAAAATCTCGGGTGTACGGGTGACACAAAGAACCGCTGAGCCCGGGTCTTTCAGTAACAATTTTGATATTCGGGCAATGGGAAACCCCCTGATTGTTATCGACGGGATTCCACGAACAAATGATGATTTTCAACGCCTGGATCCACATGATATTGATAATATATCCGTATTGAAAGATGCGTCTGCTGCAATTTATGGTGTTCGAGCGGCAAATGGCGTTGTTTTGGTGACCACTAAGAGAGGATTCAATAATAAAATTGAATTAAACTATTCGGGATCATTTACCTGGCAAATTCCTTCGGGGCTTCCTGCGACAGTTGATGCCATTGAGTATATGACGCTTCGAAACGAAAGAGCAATGCATAATATTAATGGAGGTTCGCCAATTTTTAATGATGAGCAGTTTGAAGATTACAGGTCGGGAAGATTGCAGAGCACAGATTGGTATCCATTGGTTTTTAGTGATTATGCCCCCCAAACGATGCATAATTTGAATGCTACCGGAGGAAATGAAAAAACTACCTACTATGTCGGTCTTGGCTACCAGTATCAGGAAGGTTTTTTTAAATCGAGTGACCTTAAATACAATAAATACAATGTGCGTTCAAATATTACCACCAAAATCACAGATCGGTTAACGCTTGATTTGAATCTGAATCTGGTGATGGATCAGCAGGATCGTCCTTATCAAGATTCCTGGTGGATTATCCGCGGATTTTGGAGACAAGGTGCCCACATTCCGGCCTACGCTAATGATGATCCTACCAGGCCGTATCATGGACTGATTGAAGGTGACAACCCTATTTCATTTATGGATAAGGATATCGTAGGCTACAGGCAGTTCAATAAAAAATGGATTCAATCATCTGCCAGCTTACAGTATGACATCCCCGGAATTGAAGGCTTATATTTGAAAGGCTTGTTTAGTTACGACTACTATGTTTCCAGCTCAAATATTTTTCAAAAAGAGTATGATCAGTATCGATATGATGAAGCTTCGGAAACCTATTCAACCTTTACCCGTCAATCACCTAACCGGATAAGAAGAGAAGCTGACTTCAAGACACAAACATTGGGTCAGGTTTCATTGAACTATGAAGCGACGTTCGATAGCCATCGCGTAAACGCCTTGGTTTTGGGAGAAGGACAAAAAAGGGAAGGTGACAACTTCTATGGGCAGCGTGATTTGGTACTTCAGTTGCCTTATCTTTTTGCCGGAATTGCAGAAGGACAATTAGCATCGATGAATTCAGGAGCAGATGCTCTTTATGAGAATTCGAATCTTGCCCTAGCCGGTAGGTTTAACTATTCTTATAGCGATAAATATTTGGCTGAATTTCTATTCCGTTATGACGGGTCATCTAGATTTGGCGTTGGCTCACAGTGGGGATTCTTTCCTGCTGCCTCTGTCGGTTGGCGAATATCAGAAGAAAACTTTTTTAAAAATTCAGGAACTTTTGCATTTGTTAATCAATTGAAGCTTCGAGCATCGTATGGCAAAACAGGTGATGACAATGCCTCAAGCTATCAATTCATTTCAGGATATAATTATCCTACAAGTACCAGCAGGAGAAATTTTACAGGAGGCTATGTATTTGATGGAAGCTTCAATGCCAGTGCCGATAATAAGGGAATACCCAACCAGTTTATAACTTGGTACACGGCGAAAACATTTGATGTTGGAGTTGATTTTGAAGGATGGGATGGTTTATTGGGAGTTACTGCCGACTACTTCAGCAGACATCGCGAAGGCTTATTAGCCACCCGAAGTGGAGGAATTCCAACCGTTGTAGGAGCGGATCTTCCTCAGGAAAACTTAAATAGTGATCGCACCTATGGTTTTGACCTTGAACTGTCACACAGAAATCGGGTAAGAGATTTTTTCTATAACATGAAAGGGATGTTCTCAATTGCTCGCATTCAAAGGTTGGATGTGGAGCGAGGGGATATAGGAAGTTCATGGAATAATTGGAAGAATAATCAGAACGATCGCTTGCAAGGAATTCACTGGGGACTGCAAGGTGACGGTCAATACCAATCATGGGAAGAAATTTGGTCACATTTGACCTATACTGGGCGTTCAACTATTATTGGCGACTATAAATATGAAGACTGGAATGGTGATGGGGAGATTAACGGGAATGATGCTCATCCGATTCGTTATAACCAGTATCCCTGGATAAACTTTAGTTACAGCTTTGATGCAAACTACAAGAATTTCGATTTGAACTTCTTGCTGCAAGGGTCGGCAATGAGTTCCTTGGTGTACGGAGAACAACTTCGTGAGCCCATGTGGGGAAGCGGAAATTCGGGCGCCATGGAGCAGTTTATGGACAGATGGCATCCTGAAGACCCAAAGGCTGATCCTTATGATCCTGCTACAGAGTGGGTAGAAGGTCACTATGCTTATACGGGTACGTTGCCTGATGTCAACTCTACTTTTAATGTGGAAAATAGTGCTTACCTGCGTTTGAAAAGTGTAGAACTGGGTTATTCTCTTCCGTCTCAGTGGCTAATGAAAACGGGTATCAAAAACTTGCGAGTCTATGTCAACACCTATAACCTTTTTACAATAACCAAAGTTGACTATGTAGACCCAGAGCATCCGAATGATACCTACGGTTATTTGTATCCGTTAAATAAAACTGTTTCTGCAGGATTAAATGTTAAATTCTAAACGAAAACTAGCTATGAAATTAAAATATTTGATATTAATATTAATGGCGTTTAGTAGTGCGATTATCTCCTGTAATGATTACTTGGAGATTCCGCCGATGAACGTTGTGCAAGATAAAGATCTATTTACTGATGCGACAGGCATGAGTGTTTATATGTCGCGTATGTATAGTCAAATGCCATTTGAGGATTTTAAGTACTCTCCAGCACGTCAATTTTTTGATGACTGGTTGGTAACCCCTGGAGCAAATTCCGGAGAGTCATTAGGTAGAGATGCCGGTACAGCGATGACATCAGAAGGGTGGGCCCGTAATGGAGCATACTGGGAAAGGGCATTTAACCTGCTTCGTGATGCCAACCGGTTACTCGAAACTTTACCGGAGTATCAAGCCAACTTTAACGAATCTGATTATAACCATTTTATTGGAGAAGCCTACTTCGCACGTGCGATGGTCTTTTATGCTTTGGCTAAACGTTACGGGGGAGTTCCCTTGGTAACGGAAGTGTTAAAATATCCTGATAATCCAGCAGAGGATCTTGAAATCCCGCGGTCAACGGAGGAAGAGACTTGGGATCAAGTGTTGGCCGATTTTGATATGGCAATTGCAAACCTTTCTGAGTCAAGTCCCAAACGTGGTTATGCAAATAAGTTTGTAGCCTATGGGTTTAAATCTGAAGCCATGTTGTTTGCGGGCTCTGTTGCCAAATACAACAATATAACAGGTTTTGGTCAAAAGACTGATGTACGTGTTATTGGTTTTGACGCCAATTCGGCAGCGGCAGCTTCAAAGAAGTATTTCAGAGAGGCCTACAATGCGTCTCGTGAAATCATGAAGTCCGGGAAATATTCATTGTATAAGAAAAAATGGTCTCCCAACGACAAAGAGGCGCAATTCCAAAACATGGTTGACATGTTCTTTGATGTTTCAAGTCCTGAAAACATCTATATTAAGGAATATAGCTACCCCGATTTGGCTCATGGTTATGACTCCTATAATATTCCACGTCAGTTAATGGGAGGTAATGGTTATTCTGCAGGAAACTGTCCTACTCTTGATTTTGTTGAGCTATTTGATGGTTTCGAAAAAAATGAAGATGGAACGATAAAAGTTTTTGACGATAATGGTAAGTACATCATGTACGATAATGTGACGGATATTTTTGCCAATGCGGAGCCACGTCTGAGGGCATATGTAATTTTGCCAGGTGATGTTTTCAAAGGAGAAGTTATTGAAATCCGTCGGGGTATTTTTACGGGTGATGCTTCGAATGGAATTGATCCATTGAGAGTTGTAAATGGCGGATCACCAGATTATTCAATATCCGGACCATCGAATTACAACCAGGTAGACGCTTATAGGGCTGTGGGCGATTTTGCCGGGCAGAAGTTACTTTTCTTATCGCAAAATGGGAACACCCACGAGACTGTAGAATTGCCTGATGGTACCGTTATGAATGCCGGAGGAAAGAGTGGCCCATTTACATCAGATGGTACTGCAGCAATGACTGGATTTGCGGTACGTAAATGGTTAAATCCTAACATGCCTCAAAGTTTAGTGCTGGAGGCTCGTTCAGAACAGCACTTTGTTCTGATGCGTTATGCTGAAATTCTTTTAAATGTAGCGGAGGCTGCCCAGGAATTATTACTTGCCGGAGAAACTGCTCCAGCGGGAGATGATTTTAAACAGATTGCCTTCGACGCAATTCAGGAGATCCGTGAAAGAGCAGGAGCAGATCTATTGACAAGTGTCACTGAACTTGAGCTGGAGATTATTCGGAAAGAACGAAAAAAGGAACTCGCGTTTGCTCACAAAACGCTGTGGGACATCAGACGTTGGAGAACTCAACATTCGGAAATGCTGAACGGATCTACGCAGACAGATGGTGCTTATTACAAGGGATTGTATCCATTTTATTCATCAACAACTGGAAAATACTTCTTCGATGCTGGATTGGATGAAGGCAGGCGTCGCTTCCGTTTAAATGAGCAGGAATATTATTTATTAATTCCGGGTGGAGAAGTATCTAAGAGCCCAGTAATTGATCAGCAACCAGGGCGTTAATCTAATCTAAAATTCAAAGGAAATGAAAAAAATATTATACAGTATATTATTTTGCTTAGCAGCTGTTTCTTTCAGCTCATGTGAAATTGACAACTTTGATTTGCCAGGGGAAACCATAAAAGGCCGAGTGGTCGACCAAGCTACAGGAGAACTTGTTTTGACAGACCAAGGTGGTGAAGGAACTCGAATTCGACTTCGAGAACTTAGTTGGACCGAGACAGAGGTGCCGGACAACTTTGATTTCTGGTGTATGAAGGAGGGAATTTTTCAAAATACTAAAGTCTTTAAAGGTCATTATAATGTCCGGATTGATGGAGCTTTTATCCCATTGGTGAGAACCAATAACTCGGGTGATACGATTGCTGATGAGTCAAAATATATTGACATAGCAGGTGTTACAGAAGTGGAGTTTGAGGTTCAACCCTTCCTTAAATTGGAATGGGTTGGCCAACCAACTGTAAGCAATGGAAAAGTTACAGCGAATGTAAGAGTAACAAGGGGCGTCAGTCCTGCCGATTTTAGAGCCAAAATTGAGCCTCTTGGAGGATATAGTGATGACATGCTGAATATAACCGACCTCCGCTTGTTTGTTAGCCAGGTTCCATACGTTGGATACCGGGAATGGGATAACAGGTATACGACTCAAATAAACTATGATGGTAATTCGTTTGACGATCTTCTGGGAGAAACAGTTACGATTACTACGAATGGAGAGATTCCTGCGGGCAGAACAGTTTTTATTCGGGCTGCTGCTCGAATAAACTATGCTACGGAGAACATTCGACGGCATAACTACAATGAAGCCATGAGAGTAGAGATTCCGAATTAATTATTATTAATTTAGAGCAAGTCATTTCGTCGTTTAGAAAGCGCGGAATGGCTTCTTCTTTTAACCTACCAATAAACGATGAAAATTAGGCCAATACTTTACATTACATTGGGAGTTTTATTTTTCGCTTCTTGTTCAAGCCCTGAGGCAACAGAGAAATCGGCTCCGGAAACAAGAGAAAAGACTGCATTTCAGACCTCTAACCCATGGAAGCCAGTGACCGATGTTAGGGCTGATGTTGCCATTGTGTACAGCGTTCGGGATCATCACCGAAACAATGGGATGACCTTTGAAGAGCGAGTTCAAAGCTGGCGAGACAAAGGGTACATCACGCATTTTATGACGGGTATAGCCTGGGGTGAATATCAAGATTATTTCACGGGAAAATGGGACGGTGAATCACACCTGGATGAAGGGCAGGTAACGCAGCGAGGAGATACCATTTGGCATGGAAGGATGGTCCCCTATATTGTGCCATCGAAAAATTTCATCAAGTATATCAAAGAGACTCAGATCAAGCGGGTTATTGATGCTGGTATTGATGCGATTTATCTTGAAGAACCGGAATTCTGGGCACGCGCTGGCTACAGTGAGTCGTTCAAAAGAGAGTGGAAGGCATACTACGGTTTTGAATGGCGTCCACAACATGAGTCCCCCGAGAATACATACTTATCAAATAAATTGAAATACCACCTATATTATCGGGCATTAGATGAGTGCTTTACCTATGCAAAAGAATATGGTAAGAGCAAAGGCATGGATGTACGATGCTATGTGCCAACCCATTCTTTAGTTAATTACTCACAATGGCAGATCGTAAGTCCGGAAGCTAGTCTTGCGTCTTTACCATCAGTCGATGGATATATTGCCCAGGTATGGACCGGGACTTCCCGAACACCTAACTATTTCGATGGAAAGCAGAAAGAACGGGTTTTTGAAACAGCCTATCTTGAATACGGCTCGATGGAATCAATGACGGCGCCTACAGGCAGGAAAATGTTTTTTCTGACTGATCCCATTGAAGATTGGCCAAGAGACTGGGTTGACTACAAAAAGAATTACCAGGCAACTTTTACCGCACAACTGCTTTATCCAAATATTGCGAATTATGAGGTAATGCCATGGCCAGATCGAATTTACGAGGGACTCTACAAGACAAGTGCCGATAGTGATAAGAAGGAGAATATTCCCCGTTTTTATTCTACTCAGATGCAGGTTATGGTTAATTCATTGAATAGCATGCCGTTGTCTGATAATAAATTGTCTGGATCGGAAGGGATTAGTGTGTTGATGGCGAATTCATTAATGTTTCAGCGTTTGCCTACTCATCAGGGGTATGAAGATCCCAGCTTTTCAAATTTCTACGGTCAGACTTTACCTTTTTTGAAGCGTGGTGTTCCTGTTAAAACAATGCATTTGGAAAATGTATCTTATCCGGAGACCTGGAAGGATACCAAGGTTTTGATTATGTCGTACTCCAATATGAAGCCGGCAGATCCGAAGGGGCACGAGTATATTGCAGAATGGGTTGAGGCTGGAGGTGTGCTTGTTTATGCAGGGCGCGACATCGATCCATTTCAGTCAGTTCAGGAGTGGTGGAACACCGGAGAAAATCACTACAAAGCTGCTTCTGAACATCTGTTTGAGATGCTAGATATCGAATCTTCAGGTGAAAGTGGTGAATATAAATATGGAGAAGGTACTGTGTACATTATCCGTCAAGATCCAAAAGAGTTTGTTTTGGAAGCTGGTCAGGATAAAGAATTTGTTGGTATTGTTAAGCAACTTTATGAGGAGACCGCTAAAGCAGGAGAATTGGCATATAAAAATAATTTTTACCTGGAGCGCGGTGCTTACGATTTAATTTCGGTGTTAGATGAGAGTGTAAGTGAAGAGCCGTTTGTGCAGAAAGGTCGGCTAATTGATCTGTTTGACCCTGAATTGCCAGTTCTCAATGAAAAGACAGTATTACCCGGAGAGCAGGCTTACCTCCTAAATGTGGATAGAATTGAACAGCAGGATAAGCCCCAGGTTTTGGCTGCGGCATCGCGTGTTTACGATGAGGTGATAAAAAAAGGGAGCTATTCTTTTATTACGAAAAGTCCTTTAAATACAACCAATGTAATGCGGATTCTGCTGCCCGAAACGCCAAAAGAATGGCATGTTTTTGACCACCAAGGGAATGACCTTAACGGTACTTCGTGGGAGTGGGATGAGGCAAGTAAAACTGGTTTGTTAGGGTTTGAAAATGATCCTGAAGGAATCAAAGTTGATATCAAATGGTGATTATTATCTTTTGAATATCCAAGTTTTGAATAGATTGTGATCCTGGTTGAATTAAAGAAATGTGTGCCATGGCCTGAAGCCATGGACGCATTTCCGAACGAGTAGAACGTTTTAATATTTTTTATTAATTTTAGATCAATATGCTCGAAGCAAGATTTTTTTGAGCTAATCTAACCAGCTAAAACGAATAACGTGTTAATCAATATGATCGTATGAATTAAATCTAACTAAATCTTTTCATTATGAAATCATCAGCAGTTTTAAGTTTCGTAGTATTATTTGTTTGTATAGGCATTTCAGGATGGTGTAATACGAATAAAGCAGAATTTATGACAGAAGGGCCGCAAGATCAAATAGACGGATTCCTGGGGCAATGGACTTTTGATTTTGGGAACAGCGCTGTCGGCTGGCTTCAAGTGAGACAGGAAGATGGTTTTTTAGATGCCGATCTTATGTGGGGCGGTGGAGGCGTCTTTTATGGTTTGCCTTATGTTTATGTTGCTGGCGATGTCTTATATCTTGGCCGAAATCCTCGTAAGGCAACTTTGGCTAAGGATACTCAGGGAAATGCGACGATTACGCGAGATTATCCAACATGGATCGAATTGAAGCGGGATGGTGAGGATATTTCTGGTTACTACCTTAGTCCAAAAACCTCTGGACTAGGGTTAGATACTGTTTTCATCAATGGTACAAAACTTCCCGATGTTCCACCTGCTCCCGATTTTTCTAAAGTTAAGTTTGGAGAGCCAATCAAACTGATAAAAAACGAGAATAGTCTTGAAGGTTGGAAGTTGATTGAGGAAAATGCAAAGAACGGATGGTCGATGAAAGACGGGATTTTAACCAACAAGCCTGTACAGACAGAAGGAGAGGAACATATTCGCTATGGAAACCTCAGAACTGAGCAAGAGTTTGAAGATTTCAATATAAAGCTTGAAGTTAATGCCCCACCGCGCAGCAATAGTGGTGTTTATTTGCGGGGCATGTACGAAGTCCAAGTTGCAGAATCTTACGGACGGCCGCTTAATTGGGGTGGCAGCATGGGAGCTATTTTTACAAGGATTCTACCAACTGCAAATGCAGAAAAACCAGCCGGCGAATGGCAAACGCTCGACATCACATTGCTCGATCGGCATGTAACAGTTGTACTGAACGGCACAACTATTATTGATAATCAACCAGTATATGGTGCTACAGGTGGAGCAATTCAATCCGATGTTTTTGCACCTGGACCAATCTATTTGCAGGGTGACCACACTGGGATATCATACCGTAACATCGTTTTGACTCCAATCATCAACTAAAACTTTAATCTGCTATGAAATCAAATCTAACAAAAACATTAAGCCGGAGAAGTTTTATAGGAACTTCTGCCTTTGCATTGGGCGGGTTTACGATTGTTCCAGCACATGCCGTTTCTGGATTGGGGCATATTGCCCCCAGTGATAAACTGAATGTTGCCGGAATAGGCTTCGGCGGAATGGGGAGGGTTGACCTTGACGATGTGGCAAAAACAGAGAATATTGTTGCTCTTTGTGATGTTGATTGGAATGAGTCTGTGAATAAGGTATTTAGTATATATCCAAAAGCGAAAAAGCACAAGGATTATCGAATTATGCTGGATGAGCAGAAGGATATTGATGCAGTAATAGTTGCAACACCTGATCATAACCATGCCCATATCAGTATGGAAGCAATAAGGCGCGGAAAACATGTTTATACTGAGAAACCGCTTTCACATACGGTTTACGAAGCAAGGATGCTAACCGAAGCGGCCAGAAAATATAAGGTTGCAACCCAGATGGGTAATCAAGGGCAAGCATCGGATGCAACGCGACGTTTACAGGAAATGATTTGGGATGGAGTAATCGGACAGATACACGAGGTGCATGTTTGGACTGACCGGCCTAACCGGGGACTTTCAGATACTTATTGGCCGCAAGGGGTCCAGCGTCCTCTCGAGACTCCTCCTGTACCAGAAACGCTCGATTGGAATCTTTTTATCGGCCCTGCTCCAATGCGTCCTTACCACCCTTCTTATCATCCTTTTAAATGGCGGGGTTGGCTGGACTTTGGCACCGGGGCGTTGGGCGATATTGGATGTCATTCATTCGATTCGATTTTCCGGGCCTTAAAACTTAAATATCCTACCAATATACAGGCAGTATCAACATTGGTAAATAATGAAACTTATCCGCTCGGGTCAATGGTAACTTATGATTTTCCTGCGCGTGGAGAAATGCCTCCGTTGCGGCTCCGATGGTATGATGGTGGTTTACGCCCTCCACGGATTCCCGGTATGGACAAAAGTGTGGAAATGGGTGCCGGAGGTGTGTTGTACATGGGAGCCAAAGGGCAAATATTAGGGGATCGGATTCTTCCCGATTCGTTGAACGATTCTTACAAGGCACCAGAACCCTACTTGCCGTCATCTCCAGGCCACAGGCAAGAATGGATACTCGCTTGTAAGGGTGGCGAACCGGCAGGATCAAATTATGATTGGGCAGGGCCGCTGACAGAAACTGTTTTGTTGGGCAATATAGCACTGAGACCAGAATTGAGAGAAAAACTTAGTTTTCAAAGTCTCAATTTTGATCCTGAAAATCTCAGTTTCCCAAATATGCCCGAAGCAGATCAATTCATACATTATAAATACAGAGAAGGATGGGCCTTATGACAATAGGCAACAGGCTTTTAATACCCATAGTACTGGTATTAAAAGCTTGTTACTTTTTATGATTTAATAGGTATTGTTCCAATGAAAAATTTGATCTGTATTATAATCGTTTTATCTCTGGGTTTTGTTGGCTGTTCCAAAGGGAGCGATGATCCATTGCCTGAGGAGACTCCCGTTAAGAATGAAAATGTCTTGGCGAAAACCTTACTTTACACGGAATGGTCTTCAGCTTCAACTGTTATGTCGATGAACTACAAAGATATGCGGAATGCATTGATTTCAGGTCTTGATAGTCGATGTGAGGACGCACTTTCTTTTCTGCAACAAATGGATGATGTTGATTTGTGTTGGGGTGCTATGATGTATAAGTTTTTTCGTGAAACGAGTATGTATAGTGCTCAACAGTTGGAAGAGATGACCTTGGGGGAATATCGGACTTCGATTATCGACTTAAATGCGGCTAAAACGGTTTTTTCTGTATCTGAACTTCAGGAAAAGAACAACATCCGAAATTTAAGTATTGCGTATGGTTGGTGGTTTTATCAAAATGCATCGACTAAGCAGAAAATTGAGAAGTTGAACAACGTGGCGAATGCCGAGCCTACTTTTAATATGAAAGATGACGGCGGACGGGTAATGGATGTCTTGCGAATAGTAAAAGCAGATGAATCGTACACCTATCTTGGGGTATATCATGCTATGGCATACACAAACGAATTCATACTCTATCTTGCAGGGAGTAATGATCTTAAAAACTGGACCAACATTACAGAGTTGGGAGACCGGTCACATCAAGGTGACATAAAAAAATGGGGTAGTGGGTATATTATAGCTAACGAGCAAGATCCCATTCAGGGATCTAATAATATTCGTGTCAGATATTATTCATCCTACGCTGAATTGATTGCGAACAGCCCCTCCAATGATAAGACAATATCTCAAACCTTCTCGAATCTGGCAGAAGGAACTCCTGATATACGGAAAATTGAGGGATCTGGCCCTTCCTCTTCTCATATTGTCATTGGATACCATTATTATGAGAATGGGATTCGTGACCAACAAGCTTTTGGAATTCTGCATGATTTTTCAGATTGGAGAACTTGGAAAGATGAAGTGTCAAATTTTACCATTCAGGAGATGGGATACAAAGGGAATATTGGGGGTAGAAGTGCATTTAGTCATGATGGCGATTATGTGCTTCAGGAAGCTCAAATAACTTCTGGAGACTGGAGTAGCTGGCGACTTTTATTTGGAAACGGTGCATTTTACTATACACTTCAGCCACAAACACCACTTGGATCAACGTCCTTCGCCAATCCCGGAATTACCTCGATTGATGCTGGCAAGTTTGTCGTTACTAGTTTTTTGCCTTCACAAGGAAATAGAAGTGGAGAAATAGGTGAACTTGTATACATTGTTCAGTTTTAAAACTTACGGAACTATGTAGGTGATGATTTCAATTTGAGATTACATATGAAGATTTATAAGTGAGATTTATTCGAATAAGTTAATAGACTTGAACATGAAAAAACTGTATTTGCTATCTTTGCTTATTGTTAGTTTTGGGACGTTGCATGCTGTCAACCCCGCCGACCTGGTTCAGTATGTGAACACCTTACAGGGAACCAATTCTCATTTTGGCCTAACGCGGGGAAATACCTATCCCACAACGGCTCTACCTTTTGGCATGCATACCTGGACCCCACAAACTGGGGTGAATGGAGATGGTTGGAAGTACCAGTTTTTCAAAGATTCCATTCGTGGATTTCAGCAGGCTCACCAGTGCAGCTCGTGGACCAACGACTACTGTGTTTTTTCGCTGATGCCGGTTACCGGATTGCTGGCGTTAAACCAGTTTGACAGAGCTGCCAAATTTAGCCATGAGAATGAAATCGCCAAGCCCAACTATTATAAGGTGAAGCTGGATAACCAGATTACCACTGAGATGTCGCCCACCGAGCGTGGTGCCCACCTGCGTTTTTCCTTTCCAAAAAAACAAAAATCGTACGTGGTGTTCGATGGTTACACAGGTTTCAGCCAAGTAAAAATTTATCCCAAGGAAAACAGAATCACTGGCTATGTGCATAACGGACGCGGTTTGACCGATAATTTTAAAAGCTATTTTGTCATCCAATTCGATCGTCCCATCCGTGATTACGGCGTATGGGAAAACCGCGAGCAGCAGCGGTGGAGTGGAGAACGTGAACGCGAGGGTCGCGGTGCTGGTGCCTGGGTTCGTTTTGACGATGGTGTAAAGGTGCAGGCCAAAGTGGCTTCGTCCTACATCAGCCCGGAGCAGGCTAATTTGAACCTGGAGCGGGAACTCGGAAAAGCCAAATCGCTGGAAGATACAAAGCAAACCGCCTGGGAAATCTGGAACCAGCATTTGAACCGGATTCTGGTTGAAGGTGGAACCGAGGAAGAAAAAGCAACCTTTTATTCGTGCTACTTTCGGGCCAGCCTATTTTCACGCAAGTTTTATGAACTGGACGAGAACGGACTGCCATACTATTTCAGTCCTTATGACGGACAAGTCCATACCGGCTATTTGTACACCGACACCGGTTTTTGGGATACTTTCCGGGGACAGTTCCCCCTGAACGCACTGATGCATCCAACCATGCACGGCCGCTACGTGGCTGGCTTGCTCGATGCTTACGACCAATGTGGTTGGTTGCCCTCCTGGTCTTTCCCAGGAGAAGCTGGCAGTATGATCGGGAATCACGCCATTTCGCTGTTTTCCGACGCTTGGGCGAAGGGTCTGCATACTTTTGATTCGCAGAAAGCACTGGATGCTTACTACCATGAAGCCACCAACAAAGGCCCGTGGGGACCAGCCAACGGCCGCCATGGCTGGAAAGAATACTACACGCTGGGCTACGTGCCTTATCCAAAATACGGGGAAGCTACGGCCAAAACGCTCGAGTATGCCTACGACGATTTCTGTGGCTACCAGTTGGCCAAAATGACCGGAAATGATTTTTATACCGACGTGTTTTCGCGCCAGATGTACAATTATAGAAATGTATTTGACGCTAAGGTTGGCTTTATGCGTGGACGGGATGAAAAGGGAATCTGGAAACAAGACTTCAATGCTTTTGAATGGGGAGGCCCTTACACTGAAGGGAATGCATGGCATTACCTCTGGTCGGTTTTTCACGATCCGCAGGGCTTGATCGACTTGTTGGGTGGAAATCAAAATTTTATTACTAAAATGGACTCGGTGTTTTCTGTCCCGAATACGGTTTTGGTGGGAACTTACGGGCGTAAAATCCATGAGATGACCGAGATGGAAATGGCGGAAATGGGCCAGTATGCTCATGGCAATCAGCCCATTCAGCACATGATTTATCTGTATAACTACGCCGGAGTACCTTGGAAAGCACAACAGTGGACCCGCACGGTGATGGACAAACTGTATAACTCAACAGAGAATGGTTACCCGGGTGATGAGGATCAAGGACAAACCTCGTCGTGGTATGTGTTGAGCGCTTTGGGCTTTTACAGTGTTTGTCCCGGAACAGATGAGTATGTCATGGGTAGCCCGGTCTTTGAAAAAGCCACCATCACCTTGGAAGATGGAAAGCAGTTTGTTATTGAAGCCAAAAACAACAGCAAAGATCATGTGTACATCCAGTCGGCCAAATTGAACGGCGAGACGCACACCCGTAACTACATTCGTTACCAAGATCTTGTTAGCGGCGGCATCTTGACCCTTGAGATGGGGGACCAGCCCAACAAAATCCGAGGAACACAAAAAGAGGATCTGCCGTTTTCCTTGTCACAAGGTCAGATCGCAGATTAAAGTTTAGCATTGATTATGTTCGGTATGGAAATTGGAGTTTAAATTAGTCAAGCTACTGTGAAAATGATTTAAAAAGCAAGAATGTAAGCATGATGTTGTAGTGTGCTTGTTCTGCGCTTTTTTTGTTTGCTTTAATTTACTATGATTGCCTGAATATTTAGATTGGGGAGCAGACGTTGTTGAACGAATAGGTGATATAGGGATTTATGGCAAGAGAATACGGATCAGTATAACATTAGGGTGGATAACCGAATAGATCATTTTTTCACATCACAAAACAGAAGGCCTTGTAAGAGATCCGACAATTGTCAGTTATCGGTTCAGCTGGTTGACAACTCTAAACGGGAGACAGGTGAAGACAGGAGGGTAGCACGACAGTCACTGTTCAGGAGTGGCCTATTTTTATCAAAAGTGGAATCAAACGAAAAGCTTAGTGTAAGCGGGAAGTTCCGACGACAGGAAAATCACCCGCTGAACTTAGCTTTTCGGAAGATGGAGCTTGCGGATAAAAATCAGCCTTGACTTTTTTGTTTACTTTTGGTGTCAAGACAAAAAGTAAAATCCGGCTGATAAGCCAACGGGTAATATAATTTGGAAAGTCAAGCTGTTTTTTGCAGGTTTCATATCAGTCCCTATTTTAAGTCCACCCCAATTATGAATTGATCCGAGAATACTCCGATCATCATGATATATATATATAAAGATAAACCTTTTTGTTATGAGTAAATTATCATTTAAACTCCTTCTTCTTGGTTATTTCCTTTCTCTTTCGATCGTGGGGTATCCTGCAACACCTCAAAAAATAACACATAATTGGGCAACGGAGCTTGAAATGTTGAAGCGGATTGATCTCCTACCAGCATATCGGACAGATCAGCTGGTAGAACAAATTTCGAGTTACGATCGGACTGGTGGCAACGACGACGGGTTCTCAGGTAAATATTCGTACCTCAGGAAAGAGAATGGCAAATTGATTTTGGCCGATTTAAAAGGTTCTGGAGTAATTCAACGGATTTGGACACCGACACCAACCAATGATACACTTTCGTTTTTCTTCGATGGTGAAAAAACACCGCGCCTGGTTATTCCGTTCAATGATCTATTTTCGGGCGAAGTCTATCCTTTTTTAAAGCCTGTTTGTGGCAATGAGGTTGGAGGCTATTATTGCTATATCCCGATTCCATACCAAAAGTCGTGCAAGATCGTTTTTAGTGGAGAGAAACTGATGTTTCATCAAATCCAATACCGCAACCTCCCGGGAGTCGATGTTGAGTCTTACAATGGAATTTTCAGTGAGTCAGACAAGGGATTACTTGATGAGGTGTGTGCATTATGGGCTGATATTTCTCCGTCGGTCAACAACTTTGTTGTTGGATTGTCAACGAAGATTCAAGTTCATGAAAAGTCTTTTATCCTGAAGCCGGGAGAAGAAGTCACTTTCTTTGAATCACAAGTTCCGGGACGAATTGTTGGTTTTGAAATTGATGGAGGGAATTCGTTTGAAGGCGATTTCAAAGATGTGTTATTGTCAGCAGCATGGGATTATGAAAAAGTAGAGGCTATTTACGCGCCTGTGGCCGACTTTTTTGGCTATGCCTACGGTAAAAGTGCCATGCGGAGTATGCTGATCGGACGGCAGAACGTCACTAACTATTGTTTTCTGCCCATGCCGTATGACCAGTCGGCAAGCATGAAACTGATTTATGCCAAGCGCGAGGAGCTGAAGCAGAGCGTGGTTGCGGTCAATGTAAAGGTTTACTACAACCGGGAACCACGGCAGGTTAAAAAGGAAGGAAAGTTTTATACTACCTGGCGCCGCATGATTGATCCGCCAAAAGGCGAGTACTATCCTTTTTTAGAGTTCAAAGGAAAGGGGCACTATGTCGGTACGGTACAATTGGCACAAAGCCTAAGAGCCGGCATGACCTTGTTTTTTGAGGGGGACGATTCAACCTATATTGACGGACAAATGCGAGTTCATGGAACAGGGTCTGAAGACTATTACAATGGCGGTTGGTATGCTTTGCTCGACCGATGGGATCGCGGTATCAGCCTGCCGCTGCACGGCTCGCTGGATTATTCCTTGCCCATGGGGAGAACGGGTGGTTACCGCTTCTTTGTGTCTGATAAGATGCCTTTTGAGCAAGAAATTTATCATGGCATGGAACATGGCCCCGAACGAAATGAATTCCCGGTCGATTATGCTTCGGTCGCCTATTTTTATGCCGACTCACCCTTGGTAGACAGAATGGAGCCTACAGCCGAATTACGCGAGGTCTATCTTCCGGAAGAACATGTTTACTTTCCGCAGTTAATGGATGTAACTGTGGGGGGACGGGTCAATGTGATTCATGACCGTGGTTTGCGTATGAATACCGAACACGACGGAATCGTTCGAATTATGCTGAATGATGTGCGGGAAGGACAATACGATGTTCAGATTTCTTATTTTGAAAAACCAGAAGGGGCTGATTTCCAGGTTTGGCAACGTCAAAAACAACTAACCGGTTGGAAAACAAGCCAAAGCGACAAAGAAAGCCTGAGAGAACGAATATCCATTGGAGATATTCAATTAACAAAACAAACCAATTCAATTTCATTTCATGTACGAAAAAATGGCAATGGCACCCAGTTTGAGCTGGATCGTATATTTTTGGTGAAAACAAAATAGACGGGGATGAAATGAATTAAAAGTGCAGATAATCAATAAATTTGGGTGTTTTAAAATGCCAATTTTGTCTTGAGTAGGTTACAGCCCTTCTTAACAGGTCTGCCTTTCTTTTGTCAACTTAGGTTATAAAGAACTGGTTGTTATAATCGTTGTTCCGAGATAATTGTCGTAGATATTCTTCCGATCTTTTGACCAATGTTGATACCTGTAGACCTCATCCAGGAAGAAATGCCTGTTACCTTTTTCATAATGTGTATCGATCAGTTCCACAAGTCTATATGCTTCAAAGTAAACGTCATCCAAAGGTATATTGCTTTTTCCTTTAGCTCCTTTACCCGTTGCCGCAGCAGGGTTGTCTTGCCTTCACCACAGTGCCCCAGGACAATAGATAGGGACTGAGCCCAATCAATTTCTGTGTACAAAAATCGTTTATAACCCTTTTTTACTACGCCGGTTTGTCTTTGTGATGATTTTATCAAGCGTTCCATTTTGCTTTTTTTTAAAGCAAAAACAAGAAGTGTTAATTGCATAAAGCAAAAATTTGAGGTGCTACATTTCTGTTTGAATCCTCATTCTACAGGTGTCATCGAGGACTTATCCAAAAATTATCAATTAAATCCGACACGTTGCATGCTGTTCTGCTAAATGAAACCGACAAAAATTGATATTAGTTTCGCAGCAAATATTCCTTCTAAATTTATGTCCGATTCGTTTTCTTTTTATAAAAGAATGCTTTAATTTCTTCATAATGAACACGTTCTAATGCATGTGAACTATAAGGTGACCTGGTTTTTCAGCGGTCTTGTAACCTTTTGATATACAGTTTGAAACGAAACTACATTCGAATCCTTTCATCCCGACAAAAACAATAAAGCTACTGATATTCAGATGCTTTTGTGGCGAAAGTAGACAAGAACTGAAGGCGGTAGACAAATGGTGGACAGTTTGATTTTGGTTAATCATCAAAATCAAGCGAAATGAAAAGAAGAAAATAGCGATCCTGTCGGAAGAACGGGTGTGCGCCTGAGCATCCTTCCGGTGGCGAACATTCAAAATGAAGCACTTGCTTCGAGATTTGCATCAGGTAATTTACGGGGGCGCGATTCAAACTTGCCGGCAACAGTGTATTACCTTCAACAACCCGACGGACAACAGACCAAAAGCAGGATTAGCACCTTTCAGGGAGGTGTCATATCACCACTACTGGCTAAATATTTACTTGAATGTATTTGATCAGCTGATCGACGATCCCGATGGAGTTTATGCCAAAGAGGATATCTGAATCGCGCGATATGTAGACGATTTTGCGTTAATGAAAACGAACCGCTACCCGCAGAAGATTCTTCGGGGGTACTGATAGTTTGCTTGAATATTTTTATCTTTATGAGTAGTACTTTAAACAAACTATCAAGCTTTACGCTATTGGCCTGTGGTAAAAAGATGATATGAAGTGTTTACTAAATAGAATGATGTAAGTATTGACATAAACCGATCATTGTAACATGAAAAAATTATTTTTCTTTTATAAAGAGTTAGTGGCCACCTTTTGGTTTGTGCCCGTACTTATCATAGGGTTGTCAGTCATTTTATCCATAGGATTAGTATCTTTAGATAGTTACCTGGTTATTCCGGAAGAAGGGTGGTTTCGTTTTTTCCTGGTTAACAGCACCGATTCAGCCAGAAGCATTTTATCGACCATTTCCGGGGCCATGATAGGTGTAGCAGGAACTGTTTTTTCAGTGACGCTTGTAGTCCTGACCCTGGCCTCTTCGCAATTTGGCCCCCGACTCATTAAGAACTTCATGTATGTCCGGCTAAATCAAATAGTACTGGGCTCATACATTGCTAATTATCTGTATTGTCTACTCGTTTTAAATGCAATAAAAGACGATGGTGATTATATCTTCATCCCATCCATATCCATTCTTGTTGCGATTTTAGCTGCCATTGTCAACATTATACTGCTGATCATTTTTATCCATAAAATCGCGATAAGTATTCAGGCAGACAAAGTGATAGCTGATATTTCCGACTTTATCTCCAATCAGGTAAAAACACTTTTTCCTGAAAAAATGGGCGAAGAAATAGCTAATGATGATGTTGTAGATGCTTCTGCTGTAATTTCAGCTTATCAAAAGCGTACTTCAATAGCATCTCCAAAAGCTGGATATCTCCAGTATATTGACAGTGAAGCTTTAATGGAAGCTGTCATCAAGCATGATGTTCTGCTTGAACTTTATCACAGGTCTGGTAGCTACCTGGTAGAAGGTTTGGAAATAGGAGCGCTTTACTCAAACGAGCACTGGGAAAAAGATAAGCTGAAGAAAATCCTTACCCATTTTGTGATCGGCAAAACCAAAACATCCCAACAAGATCTGGAATTTTCAATCCACCAGATGGTCGAAATAGCTGCGCGTGCCCTTTCTCCGGGAGTAAATGACCCTTATACTGCCATTGCTTGTATTGACAACCTGACAGCGACCATGTCTTACCTGGCACAGGCAAAATTTCCATCAAAGTACCGGTATGATGAAGAAGAGAAACTCAGAATTATTGCTGACACACTTGACTTTGAGGGTGTGTTGGATGCAGCATTCAACCAAATACGGCAATTTTCAGGAGGGAGTACCGCGGTAATAATACGATTGATGGAGGCTTTGACAATCATTCACGGATTCACGAAAAAAGACCGACATAAAAAGGCTGTGCTCAAACATGCCGGGATGGTATTAAACATTGGGAAGCAGACCATAAATGAAGAAAACGACCTCCACGACCTCATTGAAAGGTCGAATGAGATTTTAAAGTAACCTTCTTACAACGGTCCTTTCAAACTAGGAGCCTGTCGGACGAACGATGTAAAACACCTGAGAATCAAATATTTCACTTTGACCACAAGGTGTCCGTAGAAAAACGTTAAAAGAGGCCTAAGTCCGGCAGGCTCCTGGAAACAAGAGAATAATAACGACTTGTTTATCAGGGGTTGGCTGGTTCCGATCCTCACTCCACGATTTAAAAGAGTCAATATTTCTTTATTTCTTTAAGAGATTCTGACTGTCAAGTTGTATTAGTTAATAATCCCGTAATTAGAATCGACAAACAATGACTATGAAAAAGATATTCCTAACGTATTTGATGTTATTATTTTTCGTGCAAATTTCTTCCTGCAAAGACTCGGCTCATGAAAAAATTTCAGATGATCCTGAAAGTGAAATCACCAAAGTCCCGCTGGGTGACCCGTTTATCATGCTTCATGAAGGAACCTATTATGCTTACGGAACCCTTTCGAATGATGGCATTGCTGTTTTTGTTTCCGACGATTTGCTAACCTGGCAAGTGCCGGCAGAAAGTCCTGCCGGACTGGCTTTGCACAAGTCGCACGTGTGGGCCGACCGTTGGTTTTGGGCGCCCGAAGTGTATCATGTCAACGACAAGTTTTACATGTACTATTCGGCTGATGAACACATTTGTGTGGCTACCAGCGATTCGCCT
>JAGXIR010000227.1 GCA_024635605.1 Sunxiuqinia sp. | reverse complement strand
ACCACCCCACCAGGCTTTTTACATGGCCTGCTGCATGGATTTATCATCCTATTCAGTTTTATCGCCAGCCTGTTTACCGACTATGAGATTTATGCTTTCCCCAACACCGGCTTTGGGTATAACCTTGGATTCCTGCTCGGCACCATGCTGTTTTGGGGCGGTGGCGGCGCCAGCTCAAAAAGACGCAGGTGAGCACGCCGAATTAAGGAATGTTTAAACCTTGAAGGCAAATCAAGCAGATCAAGCCTGAATCAGAATTAAGCCCCTAGCTTTGCATCTCAAAGAATAAAATGGGATGTGGGTACTTTTGGCGCTACTATCAGCTTTTTTACTTGGGATTTACGACGTTTTCAAAAAACTCTCCGTAAATGGGAATGCCGTTTTTCCCGTACTGCTGATTTCTGCCATTACCGGAGCGATCCTGTTCATTCCGCCAGCCGTGGGTTCGTGGCTTTTCCCAGGCTTTTTTCAATCCATCCACTTGTATGTTCCGCCAATCACCCTCCGGGAACACGGTCTGATTTTTCTGAAAACCATGCTAGTAGTTTCAAGCTGGATTTTAGCCTTTAGCGCCCTGAAACGCTTGCCCATCACCATCGTCACCCCCATCCGGGCAACCGGCCCCATCTGGACTTTAATCGGAGCTATCCTTATTTTTCACGAAAGCCTGAATTTGCTTCAATGGGCCGGAGTAATTACAACGCTGGTTTTCTTTTATTTACTTTCAAACGCTGGTAAGCTGGAAGGAATTCACTTCGGAAAAAACCGTTGGATTTTCTTCATCATCGGCGCCACGCTGCTTGGTGCTTCAAGCGGCTTATACGACAAATTTATCATTCGTAAAATTGACCGGCTGGCGGTGCAAGCCTGGTTTACTTTTTACCAGGTAGCGGTGATGCTGCCGGTTTTGGCAGTTGTTCGCTGGTCACGGCCAAAAAGCAAGCGCATTCCCTTTGAATGGCGATGGAGCATTCCGGCGATTGGTGTGTTCCTGTTGTTGGCAGATTTCGCTTACTTCTATGCCCTGAGTTACGAGGATTCCATGATTTCCATTATTTCGGCCTTGCGCCGTGGAGGTGTTTTAATTGCCTTTATTACCGGCGCTTTCCTGTTTCGCGAACACAATATTCGCCAAAAGGGCATCTACCTGCTTGGAATTTTAGCCGGAATTTTGTTGATTAGTCTGGGAAGTTAATTTTTCAGGGCAACTAAACTTCCCGAACACATTCCCAAATTCTATTGACTATGAATCGGATTCAACTTTATCAGGGCGATATTACAGAAATGCATGTGGATGCCATTGTAAATGCGGCTAACAAAAATCTGCTTGGCGGTGGAGGTGTTGATGGCGCCATTCATCGGGTTGCCGGCCCTAAATTATTGGAAGAATGTACAAAACTAAAAGGCTGCGAAACCGGGCAAGCCAAAATTACGTTAGCCTATCGCCTGCCCTGCCGCTTCGTTATTCATACCGTGGGGCCTGTTTGGCATGGAGGAGAAATTGGCGAACCGAAACAACTGGCTTCAGCCTACCAAAGCAGTTTAAAACTAGCCAAGGAGCATCAACTAAAAACTGTGGCTTTTCCTAATATCAGCACTGGGGTTTATGCATTTCCAAAACAACTGGCTGCCGAAATAGCCATCGGCACCGTTCGTAATTTCCTGAAAGATGATGATTCGTTTGAAGAAATCACCTTCTGCGTTTACGATGACGAGAATTATGAGATTTATGAAAAACTGTTGACTCAAAAAGACTGAAAGCAGACGACAAAACAAATTCGTCTTGTTCACGTTTTGATTGATAGAAAATGGAAATAAAATTCTCAAAATGAGAAGAAACGACCAAGGGCTCATTTTATATACAAACATATTTTGTCTCACTTTTAGTATTTTATAAACTTTAGCTCATCAGCGGCACAACAATTGCCTAATCATGCAAAAAATCAGAAACAGGTTTTCAATGTTGAAAACAGCCCAAATAATAACCATCGTAGTTTTTGCTTGCCTTACTGGAATAACCGAAGTAAATGCCCAACGCGACTACCGAACAGGAATCGGGTTCAGGGCAGGACCAATGGCCGGATTAACCATTAAACATTTTATTTCTCAGCACGAAGCGATTGAATTGAGTATGTCCTCGCGGTGGAACGGTTCAATTTTCCATGGACTGTACGAAATTCACCATAATGTCATGAAAGAAAGCAGGCTCAACTGGTACTATGGAGGAGGCATTCACATTGCCCACTGGAACCTGGAAAGCAACCTGCATCCCTGGTTCAGCGAAGATGGAAGTTATACCGCTTTTGGGTTTGATGGGATTGCCGGAATGGAATATAGCCTGGTTGATGCGCCAATCAGTTTTTCGTTCGACTGGAAACCGATGTTTAACCTGATCAATAAAACCCGGTTTCGAATGGATGATGTCGGATTGACCATTCGGGTATTTTTGGGTAATACCTAACCATCAATGCTATAATTAAAAAACAAAAGGACTCAAAACGAGTAAATGAATGAAACGAATAACGATTGAATTCCAGGTAACACTTTTGACAGCACTAATTGTTATAGCCGTCATTTTTTCGGGCTTTCTCGTATACCAAAGCTTGTCCCAAATAGTCGATTCAATCCATAAGGAAGCACGACCTGATTTTAAGCTTTTATTAATTAAAGACATCGAATCGGACCTCTCGTCCGTTGAAAACACAGTTCGCCTGTACACCCTCACCCGCGACGAAAAATACTTTCATCCCTACCGGGAGACCAATCAATCAATTCAGGAAAAACTAACTGCCCTTGAAGACTACTCGCTTACCAGCGAAGAAGAGAAAATGCAAATTGACTCCATTCGTTCACTGACCACTGAAAAGCTAATGGTTTGGGAAAAAATATTGACACTTCATACCAGCCGAAAAGAAGCCCACGAATCCTTTTCAGAATTGTATAGCCGAATCGACAGTTCAAAAGCTGAACCCGACACCACGACTGTAGAAGTCATTCAAGAAGCCAGCCCCGAGGAAAAAGTCGGGCTGTTGAAACGTATTTTTGGTGGTAAAAAGAAAGATCCAGACACAATCCAGGTGGAACAAACTCAACCCGTTGATACGAATAAGATTGAAAAGGAAACGATTAAACAGGAGATCGCTGAATTTGAACAGCAAATCAAAGCAACAACCGAAGTACTTTCAGTTCGGGAAAAAGCTCTGCTGGAAAAAAACATAGCGCTCACCGAATTGCTAAAGGCACAAATCAGCGAGCTTGAAAATAAAGAACAAAGACAGCTGCTTGTTAAGACCCAGGAAGCCGACCGCCTGGCTGCAATCACCTACAAACGTCTGGCTTTTTTCACCATTGGCGCAGTCATCCTAATGTTGCTGGTTTTACTCATTTTTTATCGCTACTTGAATCGATCAAGAGCCTACCAAACCATTCTTCGCAAAGCTAAAACCGACGCCGAAAAGCTGGCCCGGGCCAAAGAGCTTTTTGTGGCCACGGTAAGCCACGAAATGCGCACGCCAATCAACGCGATTTATGGTTTGACCGAACAACTGATGATGAAAACCAATGACCTGAAGCACAAAAAAGACCTGGAAATCATCTACAGTTCAACGGGGCACCTGATTTCGCTGGTTAATGACACGCTGGACTTTTCGAAAATTGAAAGCCAGAAGCTTCAGCTCAACAAGGTTGATTTTGCCCTTGATCAACTTCTGGAAGAAGTGATTACCCTGAACAAAGGAAACGCGAAAGCCAAACAGCTCGATTTAAAACTCGACGCCCAAAATTTACCACCATTGGTCTTACTGGGCGATGCTTTTCGTCTGAAACAAATTCTGATCAACCTAATCAACAATGCCATTAAATTCACTAATAGTGGAAGTGTTACCTTGAAAGTTTTTACACAAGTTCGAAAAAAAACGGATGCTGTTTGGATCAATTTTCAAATTACCGACACCGGAATTGGTATTTCAAAAGAAAACCATAAGATGATTTTCGATGATTTTGTGCAGCTGGAAACCGACATGACTAAAAAACAAGGAGGAGCCGGACTGGGACTTTCCATTGTGAAAAAACTGGTCGACATTCAGGGAGGAACAATTGTCGTTGAAAGTGAACTAACCCATGGAACCAAGTTTTCCATAGAAATACCCTATCAAAAAGGAAACCCGGAAAATATTAAGCAGCCCGAAACTATTGAAACAATTGTTCCTCAGAACTTTGAAAAGCTTTCTGCGCTGATTGTTGATGACGAAAATTTTAACCGCTACCTGCTCAAAGGTATTCTGGAGAAATGGAAAATCCGCGTAACTGAACGAACCAACGGACAAGAAGCCGTTGATTTGTGTAAGACAGCACATTTCGACGTCATCTTTATGGATGTCCGCATGCCAGTTTTAAACGGAATGGAAGCCAGCCGGCAGATTATCGCAAAGGACAAGCAAACCAGAATCATTGCGCTTACAGCTGCAAGCCGACCTGATGATATTGAAAAATGCGAGCAAGCCGGCATGCATAACTTCCTGTCGAAGCCTTTTGCTGAGAAGGATCTGCTCAGTGTTTTACAGCAAACACTCGCGATTGAATCAGGCCCTCAGGTGCAAGCGGAAGAAGATACCTCTGAAATATCGATCGATTTGAGAGACCTGGAACGCATGTCCAATGGCAACTCCTCCTTTGTAAGGGAAATGGTGGAGATTTTTATTCAATCAAGCGAAAAAGGAGTCAAAGAAATTCAGAAAAATCTGCTCGAAAAAAACTGGAAACAGGTGCGTGAATACGCTCACAAAATGGCTGCTCCTGCAAAACACATCAAAGCAATGGCCTTGTATAGCAAAATAAAGGAAATGGAATACGAGGCCGACTCCACTAAAAATGAAGAAAAAATTACCCGATTATTTCATGACGTTGAACAGGAAGTGAACAAGGTCAACACCTACCTGAAAACGCTGCTGAATGGCGGTATCTGAGCAAGCATGCGACAGGAAAGACATCATTTTAAGAATTGGATTCTCAATATGAGAAAAATAAGAAATCTCAAAAATAAGCAAACGCTTGAATATCAAGACTATTCAAAACCGCAAAAGGTTCAAATGCTCTTTGGCACTTCTCTTGCAATGCTCTGGACAAGATTGAATGCAGTAGAAAGGAACCAACATCATGAAAGAGATTAGTCAAAAAGAACACCGCACATTTTTAGATTTGTTTTTCCCGTCAACGGAAAACTATTCTGTTGTGGTCGTGGACGACGACGAATATTTCAATAAAATGATGGTTGAAGTACTCAACGATTTTTCTTCAAACCTGAAGATTCTGTACCATGCTAAAATCAAGCTTTATTCGTTCAAAACAGCCGAAAGCTTTATACAAAGTTTTCGAAACAATCAATTTCGCAAAACACGAGCTGTTTATTTTGTCGACTATTTTTTGGGCAACGACAAAAATGCAACCGATATCCTAAAGGAAATTGAAAGTGACAAAAGGAATCGGGTCGTTATTATCTCTGAAAAAAAGAATTACCAAACGGCGCAAAAAACCCTTGAATTGGGTGCTACACAATTCATAAGAAAAGATCAGTTTACAAATTTCATGTGTACCACCTTGCTCGAAGAATTCGTCCGTGAGGATGCGTCAAATTATTGAAAATGAATATTTCGTCAGCTCTATATATTCTGTTTTAAGTAAATCCCCTTGGGCATCTTCCCTGCCCGGGGGATTTTTTCATGTTCACTTTTCGAACAAAATACCTTAACAATCCCTCAATTTTCACAAATTATTTCCATACTATTGTAATCGGAAAAGAAACGATCAATTCGTTCGAACTTGCAGTTAGCGTATGGACAATAATAAACCCTTTAAAATATTTGTTGTTGAAGATGATGACTGGTACAACAGACTGCTCATCCATAATTTATCTTTAGTTCCCGACTACGAAATCGAATCTTTTGCCAGCGGAAAAGACTGCATCAAAAACCTGAACAAAGAACCGGACGTTGTCACTCTGGACTACCGTCTTCCCGACATGAAAGGTCTGGACGTTCTGAAAGAAATCAAAGCCATTAACGAAGACATCCAGGTCATCCTAATCTCGGAACAGGACGACATTGAAGTTGTGGTTGAACTGCTTAAACACGGAGCATACGACTACATTGTAAAATCATCCGACATCAAGGAACGCTTACTCAATACCGTGAATAACATCCGGAAAGGCAGCCGGTTAAAAAAAGAAATCGTTTCGCTTCGCCAGGAAGTTAAGAAAAAATACAGCTATCAAAACACCATCATTGGCAAAAGTCCTGCGGCCGAACGCATTTTCTCATTAATAGAAAAAGCAACCCGCACGAACATCTCTGTCACCATTACCGGAGAAACGGGAACCGGCAAGGAGTTGGTAGCCAAAGCCATTCATTACAATTCGAACCGGGCAAAAAAACCGTTCGTACCAGTCAACGTGACTGCTATTCCGAAAGATTTAATTGAAAGCGAATTATTTGGTCACGAAAAAGGCTCATTCACCGGCGCCAGTTCCCGGCGTATCGGAAAATTTGAAGAAGCCAATAGCGGCACCCTGTTTTTGGATGAAATGGCCGAAATGGATATTTCCCTTCAGTCCAAACTTCTGCGGGCTTTACAGGAAAAAGAAATTATACGCGTGGGAAGCAACGAGCCTGTAAAAGTAGATTGCCGGATCATTATTGCTACCAACAAAAACCTGATTGAAGAAGTAAACGAAGGAAACTTCAGACAAGATTTATACTATCGGCTCTTTGGCCTTCCCATTGAGCTTCCTCCGCTACGCGACCGCGGAAATGATGTCATCATGCTGGCAAAACACTTTATTCACACATTTTGTAAAGAGAATCAGATGACCGAACGAACACTCAGCGCTTCGGCCAGCAAAAAATTACTTTCTTATTCGTTTCCTGGTAATATTCGCGAGCTGAAATCGATTATCGAATTAGCTGTCACGCTTTCTGACACCAATGAAATTACAGAAGAAAGTCTGGTATTTGGAAGCCAAAACATGATGGACAGCTTGTTAACAGAAGAACGGAGTATACGCGAATATAACATCGAAATTGTCAATCGCTTTTTGGCCAAATATGACAATAACATTAAGCTGGTAGCCGAGAAACTCGATATTGGCGTAGCAACCATCTACCGGATGCTGAAAGAAGAGAAAAACCTGGAATAGCTATTCTTCCCAATTATCAAATTGCGAAACATCAAGTCAATTTGATACAGAAATAATGCCACTCCACAATTCGCCCAACTCCAAAGCACTCATAGTCAATCATCTATCAATCATGCCAATTTTTGGCATATCCCTTGACTAGTCTCCTTTCGAAAAACTAAATGAATGGAGGGATAAATCATGGACAATACAAGAAAAAAACAACTAGGAATTATTATTACTGCTTTAGTCATTGTTGTATTCGCAGTGATCGGAACAGTTTATATTTACACGCAAAAGCAATCGGAAGTTGATTCGTTGGCAACAGAAAATTCAAGCCTCAACGAAATGATCGGAGATCGTGATTCGATTGTGAATGAGCTGGTAACAGCTTTCAACGATATTGAGAATAACTTGAATTTCATCAAAGAAAAACGAAAACAACTATCCATTGAGCAAAACAAAGAAGGTGGCGTTGACCAAAAAGAGGCCATTATTGCTGACATCAACCTGATGAATCAAATGTTGGAAGAAAGCAGCAAACACATTGAAGATCTTGAGAAAAAACTAAAAAGCTCTGGAATTCAGCTCAACAGCTTCAAACAAAAAATCGCTTCGCTTAGCCAAACAGTTAACAACCAAAGTTCCGAGATGGATGAACTTCGACAAATTATCGAAGCAAAAGATATGATGGTTGCTGACCTGAACGAAAAGGTGGAAACCATGGAATTTGAAATTGCCAAACAAACTGACACCATTGAAAGCAAGCTGAGTGTTATTGATCAGAAAACAACGGAACTGAACACCGCGCACGTTGCTTACGGAACTTACAAAGAACTGAAAGAAAAAGGCTTATTAACCAAAGAAGGTGGTTTCCTGTGGATTGGACAAAACAAAACAATTCAGGAAAACTTCGATGATGAATATTTCACGGAGTTGGACATCCGTGAAACCAAAACAATTCCGCTGCACTCAAAAAGAGCGAAAATTATATCTGAACACCCGGCAAATTCCTATACACTGGTAGAAGAAGAGGGGCAAATCGCATACCTTCAAATCGAAGATCCACGAGAATTTTGGAAAATTTCAAAATACGCCATTATCGAGGTAAAATAAACGCCTCATAACAACAAGTGAACGGCTAAGAACATCAACACAGCCATTCAAGTAAACAAACACACTCAATCTTCACGTATATTTTCAAAACACTCAAAATGCCATCTGAACAGAGGTTCGGATGGCAATTTTGTTTTTAGGCCCGGCAACAACCATTATTGCAACTTTCAGCAAAAGAAATCAGCAAATCCAACTCAGCGGCTTAGATTCTACAAAACTTTTCCAGACAGCTTCCTCTCTATTGACAAGCGATATTGATACATCAAGCAGAGAACTTAACCCGTTTGAAAAAAATACAATCCTGAAAAAACAGTTCAGAAATTATATCAGATAGCCAATTTTTTGTTATCATTACACCAGCCAAAACTATAAAGCTTGAATAATGAAAAGAAATCTCACCAAAACGCTGTTTGTTATAATCGTTTTCGCTTTATTTTCGCCCAACGTATTAATAGCCAAAGGTAAGGGAAACAACACCTGGTATCTGACTCCGCGTGTTGGCGTAGCAACCATGCTCAACGAAGTTGGCCCTGGTTTTGCAACCTTAGAAAGTGATTTTCAACATGGCATGGGGTTTAGCGGCGATCTTTCGCTATCGAGAACCATTGGAAAGCACTTTGAACTGGGATTGGGCATCGGATTTTACAACCTCAGCAGTACCGACGATTCCGTGATGGTTCACGATCTGGCTGCTTTCAAGGAAGGAAGACAACCCGCATTTAACATCTACTCCTATCCCACTATTCCAATTGAATACAAAACAACTGCTATGGTTCCGAATCTTTTTTTAAGATATTATATTAAACGATTCACATCGTCCTCGCGCGACCATCAGCTTTTTCAGCCCTATTTGGAGCTAAGCGCCGGGCTTAATTTTTATTCTCCGGAGCTTACGTACACCGACACAAGCTACATGGTTAACTCAAAACTAGAACAATTCCCTTCCGTATGGAACCCAATCCCAAATTCTGAGGACAATACAGAAACTTATGAACCACCATACCAATCAACCGAACAAGCTTTACAGTTTTCTTTAGGAATCGGTTCAAAATTCGCCTTGACAAATGGCTTGACCTTGAATCTGGCAGCTGAAATATCGGGGGTTAGTACCGAATATTTGGATGGTACACCCAACCCGATCGCTGACGAAGTATCTTCGGGGCTCGTGGCCCGAGTGCTTTTAGGTGTAGCCATTCCCATTCATTCAGGAAAAGGAAGCAGAAAGGGAGGTGAGTATCTTCCCTGGGCTCCATAAAAGACAGACTTCTTCTGCAGAATATCGTTCAACCCGAATTAATGTGCTTCCCTGCACTTGATCGAAATCACTATCTTTGACCTTCAACATGGAAGAGATACGCAAGGATAATGATTCGTTTGTTCTCCTGGCCCTACAAGAAGGTCAGGAAAAAGCCTACGACTATATTTTCAGAAAATATTACAAAGCCTTATGTGCCCAGGCCAATGCCTATGTCAGTGATTTGGATTTGTCCCAAAGTTTGGTTCAGGACTGCTTTATCCGGTTTTGGGAAAAGCGCCACCAGGCAACAACCATTGATAACCTGGCTTCCTATTTCTCGTTTATGGTGCGCAACAAATGCATCGATCATCTACGAAAAGAACATCGGCTTTCACCGATCGAATATGCCAGCGTCGAAGAAGCCGACAACCAGGAATCAGACTCCATATTATTGTCACACGAATTCGAAGAAAAATTGATAGAAGCCTTGTCCGCCTTACCCGAACGATGCCGGACAGCTTTTGAATACAGCCGTTTCGAAAACTTAAGCTATCCCGAAATCGCCAAAAAAATGGGAATCTCCGTCAAAGCCGTTGAAGCTTTAATGAGTCGTTCCCTTAAAGTTCTACGAAAGGAACTAAAAGATTATTTACCGGCGTTAATTTTTTTGTGTCGCATCATCCCCTAATTCGATTTACAAGGGAAAAATTCACCACCCCATTGAATATTCACCTCGAAAGTGGTAATTTCAGGAACTTTAAAAATTCAATCCATGAAAAACCTGACCCTACTCCTATTGCTCTTTTCCTTTCCCTGTTCTTTGATCGCACAAGACCGCATCACCGGCCTGAACTTTGCCACACGCAGTGAAGTCATCGCCCAAAACGGAATGGCATGCACCAGCCAGCCGCTGGCAACACAAGTGGCTTTAGATATTTTAAAATCGGGTGGAAATGCCATCGACGCAGCCATTGCGGCCAATGCCGTTTTGGGTTTGGTTGAACCAACAGGGAATGGTATCGGTGGAGATCTTTTTGCCATTGTGTGGGATGCCAAAACACAAAAGCTTTACGGCCTAAATGCCAGCGGCCGTTCGCCCTATAACCTGACCCTCGATTATTTCAAAGAAAATGGCTACGACAGAATTCCGGCTTTGGGACCACTCCCGGTATCCGTTCCCGGATGTGTTGATGGGTGGTTTGAACTCCGCCAGAAATTTGGAAGCCTGCCGATGAGTGACATCCTGGCTCCTGCCATTCGGTATGCCCGGAAAGGTTTTCCATTGACTGAACTGATTGCCTACTACTGGAAGCGAAACGCTGAAATATTGAAGGATTACCCGGGCTTTGCCGAAGTTTATCTGCCCAATGGCTTGGCACCCGCCAAAGGCGAGGTGTTCAAAAATCCCTACCTCGCCAATACGCTGGAACAAATAGCCAGGCAAGGACGTGACGTTTTTTATCGGGGTGAAATCGCCCGCGAAATTGTGGACTATGTGCAGGCGCAGGGAGGATTTTTGAGCATGCAGGATTTTGAAGATCATAGCTCGGAATGGGTTGAACCAATTTCGACCAACTACCGCGGCTTTGATGTTTGGGAATTGCCACCCAACGGTCAGGGAACAGCCGTATTGCAAATGCTCAATGTGCTGGAGCAACACGACATTTCAGCAATGGGCTTTGGCTCATCCGAATACATGCACCTGTTTATTGAAGCAAAAAAACTAGCCTTCGAAGACCGGGCAAAATACTATGCCGATCCCAACTTCAATCAATTACCGGTGGCGCAATTGATTTCGAAAAAATATGCTCGTGAGCGATCAAAACTGATCAAGTTGGAAAAAGCCAGCCGTAGCTTTCCGGCAAGCGAACTGGAGCAGGGTAATACCATTTACCTGACCACAGCCGATAAAGATGGCAACATGGTCTCGCTGATTCAGAGTAATTACCGGGGAATGGGATCCGGCATGACACCCGGGAAACTAGGTTTTGTGCTGCAGGACCGGGGCGAATTGTTTGCACTCGAAGAAGGACATTTAAATGTGTATGAACCACACAAGCGTCCGTTCCATACGATTATCCCTGCATTCATCACCAAAGACGGAGAACCGTTTATTAGCTTTGGGCTGATGGGCGGCGCCATGCAACCCCAGGGCCATGTGCAGGTCATTTGTAACCTGATTGATTTTGGCATGAACTTGCAGGAAGCCGGCGATGCGCCACGAATACGGCACGAAGGTTCGAGCCAGCCAACGGGCGAGAAAATGACCGATGGCGGCACAACCTACCTGGAAAATGGATTTGACTATCAAACCATCCGCAACCTGTTGGGAAAAGGACATCAAATTCAATTCTCGAAGGGTGGCTACGGTGGCTATCAGGCGATTCTGTGGGATAAGAAAAATAAAGTTTTCCTGGGGGCATCCGAATCGAGAAAAGACGGACAAGCCGCTGGATACTAATCATCTAAAATAAGTTTTTCCCTTTTTTAACACCTTCTGGAAAAATAGTTGCATTTTGATGTAGGGTGCTGCCCCTTCGGTTTCGTCTTAATGAAAAGCGGAGGATAGAACATTGGATAATAAACACATCGAATCATTAATAATAAAGTATCTGGCCCGGCAGGCCGACCAAGAAGAGGAACAAATTGTAGCGAATTGGATTGACCAGTCGGCAGAAAATAAGCGTTCGTTTGAAGCTTACCAAAAACTCTGGAATGATTCAAATGGCCTCATGCTCTCGGGGAAAATCGATGTTGAAGCTGCACTTCTAAAATCAAAAGAACACATCAATCAATTTCACAAAAAAGCCCGTTGGCTTTCTTATTGGCCTCAAGTGGCGGCGGTTTTAGTACTTTCGCTTTTCATCTCCTCAGTCTTCACTTTTCTAATTAAGCCAAATTTAAACAACCAGGAACAGGCCATTTATCAGGAAATAAAAGCCGCCTATGGAACCCAAACTAAACTGCAACTGCCTGATGGAACCTCGGTTTGGCTCAATGCAGGAAGCCAGTTGAGCTTTCCTATTTCATTTAATAATCAGAGTGAACGAAAAGTCAAGTTGGTTGGTGAAGGTTTTTTCGAGGTAACTAAAAATGCCAAGCAGCCTTTTGTGGTTTCCACAGCAAAACTGGACATCAAAGTTTTGGGAACCTCCTTCAATGTGAATGCCTATGAAAATGAAGACAACATTACGGTGGCTCTGCAGGAAGGGAAAGTGAGCCTGGTAAAACAAAGCCAGGGCCGAAATCAGGAAATTTTAGACCTTAAGCCGTTGGAAGTTGCCAGTTATGATATTGAAAACAATAAAATCATTCATTCAACAGAAATCGATTTGGATCGGTATATAGCCTGGAAAGACGGCTTGATTGTTTTCTTTGACGACCCCATGGAAAAAGTGATCACCCGCCTGGGAAACTGGTACAATGTTGAGATTGAAGTAAACGACCAAAAGCTGCTCAAGGAACATATAACAGGCACCTTCAACGATAATTCGCTGGATCAGGTGTTGCACCTGCTCAGCCTGATATCTCCAATTGACTATCAATATGTTCCAGTTGAAGGCGGCACAGAAAATCAAAAAATTATTCTATTCAGAAAATGAGACAAAACAGAATAAAAAGTAAAGAAAATGCCTATGTGAAATGACCTGACTAAAAAACAGGAAAGTGTTGACGCACTTCCCTGTTCAAGTTTTCAACCTGAACGGTAAATTCAGGCCAATTAAAATTGTATTAACTAATACGTTACAAATCTATGGAAAAAAATGTAAATGTGCTGGACTTCTTACAAAAGATCGTCCGCTTAAGAGTTTTTATTATTATGAAACTAACCGTATTTTTTGTCTGCTTATCGGTTTTAAGCAGCATCGCTTCGGGAACCTACTCTCAGAGTTCGAAAATTTCGTTGGACTTAAACCAGACGACGATCAAAAATGCTTTGAAGGAAATTGAAAACACGACCAATTATTACTTCCTATACAACAACAACTTAGTTGATGTTGACAAGAAAGTAAGTATTAAGATTGACAATCAAAGCATTGAGAAAGCCCTGGACCGACTGTTTGCAGGAGAAAATGTTAAATACACGATACTGGATCGTCAGATCGTGATTACTCCGGCCAGCGAAAGCACGACTGTCCTCGCATCGCAGGCAACCACCACCGGAAAAGTAACGGACAGCAGTGGGCAACCATTGCCCGGCGTAACCGTTCTGATTAAGGGAACCGTAAAAGGAACCATCACCGATTTTGATGGCGACTATTCCATTGAAACTTCAACAGGCGATGTGTTGGTCTTTTCCTTTATTGGCATGGCCAGTCAGGAAATTCTGGTGGGAACACAACGGACCATCAATGTAAGCATGACCGAAGAATCCATTGGCGTTGACGAAGTTGTAGTCGTCGGTTATGGTACCCAGAAAAAATCAGACATTACCGGATCAGTAACGTCAGTTTCAAAAGAACGCTTGCAAAAAATACCGGTATCTAACGTGATGCAAGCGGTGCAAGGTTCGGTTTCCGGTGTTAACATTCAGCAAGTTTCTTCCATCCCCGGTGAAGCACCTTCAATCCTGGTTCGGGGTGGTGGATCGCTTACGGCATCTACTGATCCTTACGTCGTGGTGGACGGTATTCCAATTACAAAAATGGGAGGCTCAATCAGCGACATCAACCCCAATGACATTGAATCGATCGAAATCCTAAAAGATGCTTCAGCAACTGCGATTTATGGAATGAACGGTGCAAACGGCGTAATATTGATCACGACAAAAAGCGGCGGCACCACTGAGCCCACAGTCAGATATTCAGGATATTATGGTGTTGAAGATTTTGCCCATATTCCAGAGATGGTATCTCCTTCAGGTTTGCTTGAACGCTATGCCGAAGGAAACAGAATTAACGGTTCTCCATTATACCAAGCTCCGGTGAAGTATCAATATGAAGTAGAAAACTATGAAAACGGGCATACTATTGATTGGATTGATGCCGTTTCTCAAACCGGTATTCAGCAAAATCACAATATCAGCCTTTCAGGAGGAAACGAAAACATCAACTATTACATGTCGGGTGATATTCTTGACCAGAAGGGTGTTGTGAAAGGGTATAATTACAAACGTTATTCTTTCAGAACAAACATTGATGCACAGGTTACCAGTTATTTAAAGATCGGAACGAATTCATCGATTGTTGCGCACAACAGAGATGGTGGCCGGGCCAACCTACTCAATGCAGAAGCTATGAGTCCATACGGAAGAATGTACGAAGAAGACGGATCGTATACCATCTACCCAATGTTTGGTGAAACGTTATGGGCCAACCCATTGCTGCCAACTCAAACAGATCCTGAACGTCGCGAGTTCAACGTTAATTTGAATGGTTTTGCCAATGTAACATTTGGGGATATCTGGAAGCCACTTGCCGGTTTAACTTACAAACTAAATGCCGGCTATACTTTTAATCCCCGACGCACCAATTCGTATACTGGTGAAAAGCAAAACGACTTGCTGGGGACAGCAGAGATTCACAACTATGAAACTCAGGCTTACACGGTTGAAAACATCTTGCAATATAACCGCGATATAAACAAGCATCATTTTGACATTACCGCTGTTTACTCCTCTCAGGAAAGAAACTACATGGACAACTGGGCGCAAGCACGCGACTTTGTTAACGATGAGTTGAAGTGGAACAGAATGCAGGCTGGTGCAAGTTCGTGTAAGTTCTTATGCTGATCGGTACGCCGCAGTATCACAAATGGGACGTTTGAATTACTCGTTCGATAGCCGTTACCTGTTTACGTTTACCGTTCGCCGTGATGGTTCATCTGTATTTTCAGAAGACTTGAAGTATGGTGTTTTCCCATCAGTGGCACTGGGATGGAATATGCGAAATGAGAATTTCCTCAGTAACGCAGACAATATCACGAACTTGAAACTCAGACTATCATACGGAAAGGCAGGAAACGAAGCTGTTGGAGTATACCGAACATTTACGACCATGCGCGACGTGCAAATTCCGTTTGGCGGAGCAACCAACATTGCCATGGTTACTGACCGTTTAGGAAACAGCGACTTAAGTTGGGAAACGAAAGAGAGCTTTAACCTTGGTTTAGATTTCGGTTTCTTCAATAACCGTATAAACGGAACGCTTGATGTATATTCCGCCACCAACACGGACCTGTTGCTGTCACGGAAATTACCTGCTGCTTCAGGATTTTCAGAGGTGACTGCCAATATCGGTAAAACTTCGACTGAGGGGCTGGAACTAACCTTAAATTCGGTCAATGTCGCTTCAACCGATTTTCGCTGGAACAGTTCTATCATCTTTTCTACCAATAGATCTGAGATCGTCGAATTATATGGAGATGGTGAAGATGACTTAGGTAGTGGGTGGTTTATCGGTGAACCTATTGGTGTGATCCGCGACTACAAAATGGTGGGTATTTGGCAGGAAGACGAAATTGCCAACGGAGACCACTTGGATTGGGATCCGATTGCTAAACCGGGTGATGTAAAAGTAGAAGACATTGGAGGCCCTGATGGAGTACCTGACGGAGTTATCACAGACGACGACCGTGTAATTCTCGGACAAACTGCTCCAAAATGGACAGGCGGATTGACCAATACTTTTACTTATAAAAACTTCACCTTAAATGTGTTCATACAGACCGTTCAAGGTGCCTTGCGTAACAATGCCCATGTTGGTATGGCTTCAGACGAAATAGAGCGCAGGAACAGTTTTGCTGAAATTGGTTACTGGACTCCGGAAAACGAAAGCAACGAATGGCGCTCGCTGAATAAAAATTCCAATCCTCACGGTTATAATTTCCCGGTAAAAAATAACTTCTCCCGGATAAAAGATATTACACTTAATTACGATGTTCCCAAAAGAATACTGGATAGAGCAGGATTAAACGCTTTAAGTTTGTATGTTAGCGGACGTAACCTTTATACGTTCACCGACTGGATTGGATGGGATCCTGAAGAAAGAAGCATTGGACGTGGTTCAAATAACTGGGAAATCAATTATCCGAGTGTAAGAACAGTCGTATTCGGAATTAATCTAACCTTATAAAGCTTACAACGATGAAAAAGAATAAAATTCACATCATATCATTATTGATGGCATTTACACTGATTGCCATCTCATGTAGCGAAGATTTTTTGGATGAAAAACCAATGTCGTCGTATGCACCTGAAACACTATCTGATGAAGCCGGTATTGAAGCCGCTTTAAAAGGATTGCACTATAATTTTGGAACGATATGGACCTGGGCTGGCCGCCAAGGCTGGACTGCCGTCTGGCACGAAGGAACAGACGTAGCTTCACCAGGCGGAATAGAAGGAGTGGAGATCCCTTTCTTTAAATATGAAGAATTAAACGCCGAAAACGCTGCCGTTAGTCGTATGTGGGAAAGGTGCTATCTGATCATTAATAATGCAAATACCACATTAAAAGCAATTGGTGAAGATGGCGATCCTGCAAAAATTGCTGAAGCATTATTCTTCCGGGGGTATTGCTACAACATTTTGGCAACACTTTACGGCGATGTTCCACTTCTTACTGAGCCAACATCATCGGCGCGGACCGATCTGGTGCGCACACCCATTGCACAAGTAAACGACCAGATTATTGAAGATTTAAAATACGCAGCAAGTAATTTGCCTGATATTGAGAATACAGTTAACGAAAGCCGCGCAAATAAGCACATGGCCCTGCAATGTTTGGGCGAAGTATATTTACGCGTTGGAGAACCAGCTTTGGCAGAAACTGCATTAAGCGAAGTGATCACCAGTGGACTTTTCTCACTTGTTGAGCAACGCTATGGAATTGCGTTGGGCGTCAATGGTGATTATTTCAGCGATATATTCAAATTCGGCAACCAACGACGTTCTCAGGGAAATACTGAAACGATCTGGACTTTTGAACTGGAATATAACAAAGGTGGTATTTCCGGTGGTTTTACCGATGCTCCTCAGCAACGTCGCAACTGGGTACCGGCCTATCACAATGTACCTGGAATGACCTATGTCTACGATGGTGTAGGAGATGATTTTGTGCATCCGTACGGAGGCCGAGGTAATGGGCGTATGCGGCCAAGCGACTGGGTGAAATACCAATTGTACGAAGATGGTGATATCCGTAATTCGGAAAATAATATTACAAGAACATTTTACTACAATGCACCCGGCTATAGTGCAACGATTGGGGTCAATGCGGATGGCTACAGAGTAGCTGTAGATTCACCGGCGGCAGTAAAGGTGATCGAAGTTCAGGAAGGTGATACTGCGGTGCTTGCAGCGAGCGATACGTTAGAAGTAGCGTTCCCTTATACTCGCAAATGGGATTCATTCGATCCTACTGACCAGTGGGGTTGGACCAATATCAAGGACTTCCCGATGATGCGATTGGGTGAAACTTACCTGCTTCGGGCTGAAGCCCGTTTCAAACAAGACGATCCTGCTGGTGCTGCCGACGACATTAACCTATTGCGCGACAGGGCATTTAAAATGGCTCGTCAGGAAAGTGGAGACGCCGATCTGGGAAAAGTGACTTCCTCGGATATTACAATGGATTTCATCCTCGACGAACGTGCACGTGAGCTATTCGCGGAGGAAAACCGTCGGATAGCACTTATGCGGACAGGAACCCTGATTGAACGCGCTAAGCTAAATACCGATAGTTCAATCAAAGGAACCATTAGCGGTTTAGATCCGCGAATTTTGTTGTTACCAATCCCCCTCAGCGAAATTCAACGCAATAAAGACGCTGTATTAGATCAGAATCCGGGATACTAATCATCCCAAATTGGGTTTCAAAATGGAATCCCAAAAATAAAAGTTTAAATTTGCCTCATGTCGCTCATCCGGCATGAGGCATTTTTTTCAACTCGAAGCACTCCATAACCTAAACTGAGTTCAACAATGACTGACCAACTGAAATTACAGGCGCTAAAAATTGTTTTCCTTCTTCTTGTTTGGGGATCCTGCATTCAGGTAGCGAGTGGTTCGATAACCAACGAACCAACTCAACTTTCCGTCAACCTGCTCACCAACACTGGTCAGGTGTTTCTGAATGGCTATCCGGTTCAAACATCCTTATATAAGGCCATTTCGAACCGAGAACATTTTAAGTTTACCGAGATTGCTCAACGGCAACCGTTTTTTGGTTGGGTCGTCAATTCCGATCAAAACAACACCACACAAGTGGCCTACCAAATTTTGGTTGCTTCTTCGCTAAGTCAAATACAAAATAATGAAGGTGGCTACTGGGATTCGGGCAAAATTAAAAATAGCCAGTCCACCAATCTCATCTATAAGGGGCAAGACCTCCTACCCGACTCCGTTTACTTCTGGAAGGTCAAAACCTGGGACAACCATGGTGTCGAATCCCCGTGGTCCGCGATCTCCCAATTCAAGATGGCTCGTGAGCTGACAGATTACGCCACCGCCCGCTACCCCTTGCAAAAGCAAGATGACTATCCGAAGACGATTCAATCAGTATCAGAAAATCTTGCTTTCATCGATTTCGGCAAGGCAGCATTCGGACGCTTGCGGTTGACCCTGGATGGAAACGAAGGAGAAACAATTACCCTGCGGCTCGGCGAAGTAGAGAAAGATGGGCGGATAGATCAGAATCCCGGAGGAAGCAGGCGCTACGCCGAATACCAACTCGACTTAAAGAATGGCCGCAACACCTACATCATCGCCATTGCACCCGACAAACGAAACACCGGCCCCCGCGCTATTCCTATCCCGGAATATATTGGCGATGTGTTGCCTTTTCGCTACTGCGAAATCGAAGGATATTCCGGTGAGCTTGATACACATCAAATCATTCGCGAATCGGTGTTTTATCCTTTTGATGAATCGGAATCGTATTTTGCCAGTTCGGACACGATACTGAACCAGGTTTGGGAATTGTGCAAATATTCCATGAAAGCCACCTCCTTTGCCGGAGTGTATGTGGATGGCGACCGCGAACGCATTCCGTACGAAGCGGATGCGCTCATCAATCAGCTAAGCCACTATGGGGTAGCCCGCGAATATAGCATTGGCCGCTACACCCACGAATACCTCATTCATCATGCCACCTGGCCAACCGAATGGATTTTACAATCGGTGATGATGGCGTGGATCGACTACCTATACACCGGAAATAAAGAGTCGCTGGAAGAGTTTTACTCCGATTTAAAAGCCAAAACCTTGTTGCCTCTGGCCGACGAAACCGGGCTGATCAGCACGCGCACCGGAAAAGTGACGCCCGAAGTATTGAAGTCCATTCACTTAAACGACCAGCTACGCGACATTGTGGACTGGCCACACACCGGCATTCTTGGTTTGGGTAAAAATGAAGCCGGCGAAACCGATGGTTTTGTGTTTCAGGACGTGAACACCGTGGTCAATGCTTATCATTATTACGCGTTAAAAGTGATGGGCACCATTGCCGCACAACTGGACAAACCCGATGAAAGTGACTATTACAACCAACGTGCTGCCAGCTTGAAAAGCACTTTCAATGCCAAATTCATTGATCCAAAACGAAAAATTTATACCGACGGAATCGGAACCGATCATGCTTCGTTGCATGCCAACATGTTTCCCCTCGCTTTTGGATTGGCTCCCGAAAAGTATGTGGATGAGATCAATGCCTTTATTCGCTCCCGCGGAATGGCGTGCAGCGTTTATGGTTCGCAGTTTTTAATGGACGCCGTTTACGACGGGCACAACGCCGACTACGGTTTGGAGTTGCTCACATCGACCGATGAGCGGAGCTGGTACAACATGATTCGCGCGGGCTCAACCATCACCATGGAAGCCTGGGACAACAAGTACAAACCCAACCAGGACTGGAACCACGCCTGGGGAGCTGTTCCGGCCAATACCATCCCGCGCAAGCTGATGGGCATTGAACCGCTGGAGCCCGGATTCAGCAAAATACAAATCAAGCCCCAACCAGGTAGTCTAAAGCAAGCCGAAATTAAATGCCCCACAATTCGTGGCGAAGTGCTGGTTTCCTTTCAGAATGAACCGGACAAAAGCTTTCAGCTGACCGTGACCATCCCGGCAAACACAACGGCTGAGGTTTACCTGCCTTTTTGGTCGAAAAAACAGGCTGTGACCATAAACGGGAAGAAAGTGAACCTCAGGAATGAAGGAAAATTTATCCGGATTGAAAACGTCGGATCTGGCACACACAAGTTTGAAGTAAATTTATAATCGATCAGGCAATCCATTCAATTATGAAATTCGACTGACTCCTGAAGCAATGAACCCGGGCAGCCAGGCCGATGATTACTGAATTCCACAACCCAATGATCACCGAAAATCGAAGTAATCGTTCCGTTAAAACAAACCACTACGATTGCCTGAAAAACTTGCTGTGGACAAAGATTTTCCGCTTCTTTGCAGACCGAAAAATAGATTGATGGAAAATCAAAACGAAAGCAAGTGGGTTAAAAAACGGTTGTTGCTCATCCTGGGAATTATCTTTCTGGCCTTCAACCTGCGTCCGGCCATTACAGCTGTAGGACCATTAATCGCCACCATTCAAAGAATCCTGGGCATTAACAACCTGGAAGCAGGCCTCCTGACCACCATCCCACTTATTGCCTTTGCTGTTCTTTCACCACTGGTTGCGAAATTCAGCCGGCGCTGGGGCAACGAAAAAATGCTCTTTGGGGCCTTGCTCATTCTCACTGCCGGGATTTTTATCCGATACTCACACAATCTGGGAGTCCTGTATGCCGGAACCTTAATCATCGGCTCAGGCATTGCCGTGATGAATGTACTGCTTCCCAGCGTCATTAAATCTGATTTTCCCAAACGAATTGGCCTGATGACCAGCATTTACACCACCGCCATGTGCGCTATGGCCGGTCTGGCTTCGGGCGTAAGCGTCCCCCTGGCCGAAGGTGCCGGGATGGGATGGGAAAAAGCATTGGTGGTGTGGGGATTTCTGGCCATCGTTGGCATCGCCCTGTGGATTCCGCAACTGAAAGAAAATAAGACGAGAGCCAATCACCAGCCTGTAGCCTATCCTCACCCATCCATCTGGAAATCACGGACGGCTTGGCACATCAGCCTGTTTTTTGGCTTTCAATCGTTTGTCTTCTACTGCCTCATCGCCTGGCTCCCAGCCATCTTGCTCAGCAAAGGAATGAATGAAACCATGGCCGGCTGGATGCTGTTGTTTGTGCAAATCATTGGTCTGCCGTCAACCTTTTTCGCCCCCATTATCGCATCAAAGCTGAAAAAAATGGGAACATCCATTGTCGTGATTGGACTGATCAACTTGCTGGGTTTTGGAGGCTTAATCGCCTTTCATCAGGCTGGTTTCCTGATCGCCTCCATCGGCCTGATCGGACTGTCAACGGGAGGAAGTATCAGCATTGCATACATGATCATCAGCAGTAAAGCAAAAGACCACCGCCAGGCAGCCGAGCTTTCCGGCATGGCACAGGCAGCAGGCTATTTTTTGGCAGCCTTCGGTCCGGTTTTACTGGGATTCACCTTCGACCAAACCAACCGGTGGCTTTACCCCATTCTTATTATCCTGCTGGTGAATGGTTTCATGGTCCTTGCCGGAACCCGCGCCATGCATTCGAAAGCTAAAATCAACTAAGAGACTGTTTACTTCTCGCACCTGGGTTGGCTGGGGGCAACGATTCATTCGTTCGACAAAAAGCCAAATAAGCTATGTAAATAATTTCTCTTCCGCTGATCAGAATTTGTAATCCCATTGACCGCAAAGTGTTTCCAAAACCGCTGGGGTTCAACCCGCTAACAGATTCCGAAACCAATTCGAAAAAACACTCCAATCCCTGAGGTCCGGCCGGCCTACGAGGGATTGGCTTGGAAAACAAGGGATCAATTCATAATTGGGATGGACTTAAAATAGGGACTGATATGAAACATGCAAGAAACAGCTTGACTTTCCAAATTATAATACCCGTTGGATTATCAGCCGGATTTTACTTTTTGACACCAAAAGTAAACAAAAAAGTCAAGGCTGATTTTTATCCGCAAGCTCCATACCCAACCTATCAGCGTCGCCAGACCTGACAGCGTTAAAACAAACATGATAACAGCAATTCGCTTTTCTATCAAGTCAATGATGGATATGCAACGAAAATTGGCATGATAATCAGGTGATTTTAGCTGGCGATTTCAATGTGGATAAGAACAGCACCAAATACGCCGTTTGGGAATGATCGGATTTGCTGAATGATTCGTGCAAAATTGTCAAAGTGAGATACGCATTAAACACTACATTTAATGATTTTACGCCCAACATGAAAACGGATAGCCGATTTGATCATGCGCTTGTCATTCTATTTTTCGTAGTCAAGCACTACGGCGTTCTTCCGGATATTTACCGAACCGAAATCAAAGACAGCAAGTCTGAGAAATCAGGGAATTCTCGCAAGAAAGTATCATGAACAAGGCATGTGGCACTACTGCTTCCGATCATTCTCCGGTGAAAGTTGTGTTGAGTTTTGATAAGTCGATTCTATTGAAATTATCAAAAAAAAAGCCACGCTGCTAGTCTGAAAATGACTACTTTCATGGCCTTTTTTTTAAAAAAATTCTTCTCTGGTAAAGTGCATTATACTAGCTCAGCAAATTCACCTTTCCTTCATTCACCAGTTTCAGCACCAGTTCGCCAAACAGCGTATTGGCCCAGGCAAACCACGACCGGGTGAAATTAGCCGGATCGTCTTTATGGAAGGTTTCGTGCATAAAGCCTGTATCAGCATCGGTATCGCGCAAGGTCCGGATGCACCAGGCAATCTCTTTATCATCCGAGCTGGTCATCGCGCGCATGATGATGCTCATAGGCCAAACCATATCGTAACCCACATGCGGGCCACCAATACCTTCGGCAGCTTTTCCTCTAAAGAAATACGGGTTATCTTCGCTCCAAACCAGCCTTCTGGTATTTAGGTATAACGGATCGTCTTTTTCAACGCATCCCAAATAAGGTAACGCAAGCAAACTTGGCACATTGGCATCATCCATGAAGGTAGCGTTTCCAAAACCATCCACTTCAAAAGCATACACTTTGCCATATTTCGGATGGTCAACAATTGCATATTGTTTAACCGCATCATCCACTTCTTTAGATAAAGCTGAACATTCTTCTGCAAAAGCTTTGTCACCTGTAATTTCATTACTGATTTCTGCCAGTTGCTTCAACGAAACCACGGCAAACAAGTTTGAAGGAATCAAAAAACCATAAGTAGCCGCATCGTCCGACGGGCGAAACGTTGAATTAATCAATCCAACAGGTTTCAACGGGCGACCGTATCCATGATTTGATACGGTATCTAATTGCTGAGGCGTTTCCCTCTGAAATTTGTAAGGGCCCAAGCCATCCTTGCGTTGCTGTTCTTTAAATGTCTTCACAATTAAGGCTGCCGCCTTCTCCCAGTCCGCGTCAAAAACGCTCTTGTCGCCAGTTGTTTTCCAGTAGTTGTAAGCCAATCGAACGGCATAGCACAGGGAGTCAATTTCCCATTTGCGCTCGTGCAAACCGGGTTTCATATCCGTCAGGTCGCTCATCCAGTGAACTTCTTCTTCTTTTGTTTTATTGAAAGCATTGGCATAGCGATCCAGCAACACACATTGCGTTTGACGGTGGACGACCCCGGCCAGCAACGACTTCAGCTCCTGATCTTCATTGGCCAAGGGCAGGTAAGGCCACACTTGCGCGGTTGAATCGCGCAACCACATCGCATGAATATCGCCGGTAATGACGAAAGTATCTGGCTTCCCGTTCTGCATGCTGTACTCAACAGTCGTATCGAGTGTATTTGGAAAGCAGTTTTCAAACATCCAGGCCAGCTTGGGGTCTTTCAGTTTGGCTTTGGTAGCCGCAATGGTTTTGTCCACCGCTTTCGACGTAAAATTACGTTTTCCGATCGCCGGACGGTTGGTTACATAACTTGCTTTGCCTGTAGCGGCAAATGCACCGGATCCTGCAACAGCCAATCCGGCTACTGTTAAACTTCCGGTTTTTAAAAAATCTCTTCTTGTTGTCATATCATTCAAATTCCAAGTTTCAAATTCCAAATTTCAAGTTGCCGGCAAAGCTTGAAACATCGTCATTCCGATGAATATCGGAACCGGTCAGCTCAACTTTCCCTACAAATTCCTTATTCCGTTGTGATCGTTAGCTTCTTCCCTGCTTTTAAGTCGTCATGTGAAATGAAATAACCATCAACCGGCTGTTCTCCGATGCTTATTCCGGTCATCTTCCGGCCTGTTCCTGCTTTCTGAATGGTAAAACGGGTTTGGTCGTCCAACGCAAGGTCAATCTGATCAAACAAGGGAACAGACACGATGTACTCGGCATCGCCCGGCGAATAAGGATAAATTCCCATGGCGGCAAATACATACCAGGCCGACATTTCTCCAGCATCATCCATTCCGCAGAGTGCCAGTCCATGTTCGCCCATTCCGTAGAAACGGCTCATGATGCTGTCAAGCATCGCCTGCGATTTTTCGGGCTTATCAACAAAGTGATAAAGATACGGCGAACTGTGGGCGGGTTGATTCCCGTGGCAATATTGTCCGATAAAAGACGACACATTGCGGGCAATGTAATTGCCATTCCACGGAATGGAAAACAGCGAGTCCAGCATATTTTCAAATGCTTGCCTACTTGGATACAGATCCATCAAGCCTTCGGTGTCATGCGGTGCAAAGAAAGTGGACTGCCACGCATTGGCCTCGCGGTACATGTACTCGTAATACGGATATTCGGGATTGAAATCATTGACCCACTCGCCATTCTCCAGACGCCCTCGCATCAATCCGGTTGAAGGGTCAAACAGGTTTTTATAGTTTGACGTTCGCTTCATCAGCATCTGGTAATCATCTTCCCGGTTCAACTCTTTTGCCAGCAGAGCCAGCGAGTAATCATCGTAGGCATATTCCTGCGTTTTGGTCACCCCGGCTTT
>JAGXIR010000226.1 GCA_024635605.1 Sunxiuqinia sp. | reverse complement strand
TCCACACGAAGTTTCTGACTTCAAAGAGATTCCTTCACTCGGAATTACCGGCAAGGTGAACAAGCAAAAAGTCAACATTGGCTCCAAGTATTTTGTTACAGGCGATCTGGCGTCAGATAAAGAATTAAAGACGCAAGTGTGGGTTTTCATTGAGAACAAAACCCTAGGCTATTTTCAGTTTGAAAACAACTACCGCGACGGGCTTGCTGAAACCGTTGCCAGCCTGCAAGCGAGCTACGAGCTGCATTTAATCAGCGGTGACAACGAATCGGAACGGCAAAACCTGCTGCCTTTGTTCCAAGATCATGCCCGGCTCAATTTCAACCAGTCGCCAACCGATAAGTTGAACTACATTAAAGATTTGCAACAAAATGGCGAAGACGCCTTGATGATCGGCGACGGGCTAAACGATGCCGGGGCGCTGAACGAAAGCAAAGTTGGCCTGGTCATTGCCGACAACATTTACAACTTTACGCCGGCCTGCGATGCGATTTTACAAGCCGAGAAATTTGCCTCGCTGCATCGTTTCATCCAGTTTACCAAAACCAGCATGCGCATTGTTTGGCTGTCGTTCCTGATTTCCTTTTTGTACAACATCATCGGAATTTCATTTGCCGTCCAGGGAAATTTATCGCCCATCATTGCAGCAATACTCATGCCACTCAGTTCAGTGACAGTCGTCGCATTTGCCACGTTTTCAGTCAATTTAATGGTCAAGAAAAAACGGCTTTAAAAATTGGTTTAAAACTCTGCAAAAAATTTGCTTATTTTAGCCAACAAAGTTTAAGCAAGCTTGTTGTTTGATTTTGATTTGTGGATAAGTGCTGTGACCCGCAGCCGACGCAGAGACAAAAACTAAAAATGAACTAAAACCAAAGGCATGTCCGTTGTATTTGTATTGATTATTATTGGGATATTAGTGGCATCCGTTTTTCTCATTGCGTTTATCTGGGCCGTTCGAAACGGTCAGTTTGACGATTCTTACACCCCATCCGTTCGCATTTTATTTGATGATCCGGTTTCTTCGAAAGAAAACGATCGCGACCTGGCAGAAGACAAGTCGCAGGAAAAGCAATCTATTAAATCATAGTTATATGGAATTACAAAAGTTCACCTACGACAACAGGATTACACGGGATTTTGCTATGGCAACGATTGTGTGGGGTGTTGTAGGGATGTTGGTCGGCTTATTGGTAGCCTTGCAGATTTTTATTCCTGAAATGAATTTCAGCCTGGAATATACCACCTTTGGCAGAACCAGGCCCGTACATACCAACGCAGTAATTTTTGCCTTTGTTGGAAATGCCATTTTTACGGCCGTATATTACTCCATGCCACGTTTGCTTAAAACAAGTATGTACAGTAAACTGCTTGGCAAGATTCATTTTTGGGGTTGGCAGTTAATTATTGTTGCCGCAGCAATCACCCTGTTGGCGGGCTACACCTCCGGAAAAGAATACGCCGAACTGGAATGGCCCCTTGACGTTGCCATTACCCTGATTTGGGTGATTTTCGGAATCAACATGTTTGGCACCATCCTGCAACGACGCGTGAGCCACATCTACGTGGCCATTTGGTTTTACATTGCCACCTGGGTGACCGTTGCCGTACTTCACATTGTCAATTCCATTGAAATTCCATATAGCCTGATGAAAAGCTACCCGGTATATGCCGGTATTCAGGACGCACTGGTACAATGGTGGTACGGACACAATGCCGTTGCCTTTTTCCTGACCACTCCTTTTCTCGGACTGATGTATTATTTTGTTCCGAAGGCAGCCAACCGCCCCATCTACTCTTACAAATTATCGATTGTCCACTTTTGGTCGTTGATTTTCATATACATTTGGGCTGGGCCGCACCACCTGCTTTACAGCTCGCTACCCGACTGGCTGCAAGCGCTGGGGACCACCTTCTCCATCATGCTGATCGCTCCCAGCTGGGGCGGTATGATTAACGGATTGCTAACCCTGCGCGGCGCCTGGGACAAAGTGCGGAAAGATCCGGTACTAAAAATGTTTGTGGTTGGAATAACCGCTTATGGCATGGCTACTTTCGAAGGGCCCATGATGTCGCTGAAAACTGTAAATGCCATCAGCCACTTCACCGACTGGACTGTTGGACACGTCCACATTGGTGCGTTGGGCTGGAACGGTATGTTAACTTTTGGTATGTTGTATTGGTTGATTCCACGATTGTACAATACCAAACTCTATTCGGTCAAGCTGGCCAACGCGCATTTCTGGATCTCCACCTTAGCCATTATTTTTTATGCTGTTCCACTCTATATTGGAGGAATTACGCAGGCGCTGATGTGGAAAGAATTTACTCCGGAAGGCTATTTGGCCTACCCAAACTTTCTGGAAACAGTAACCCAACTCATTCCAATGTATGCCACCCGGGCTTTTGGAGGTAGCTTATATCTCATTGGCATGCTCATGCTCGTGTTCAACGTGATTAAAACCGCCAAACAAGGTAGTCTGGTTAAAGTGGAAGAAGTGGAAGCTCCGGCATTGCACGCCCTGCCTGCTGTGAAGACGAAGTCGGAAAGCTGGCACGGATTTTTGGAACGTAAACCAATCCGCTTCCTGATTTTTGCAACCATCGCCATCCTTATTGGAGGTGTGTTTGAGATCATTCCCACTTACCTAATCAATTCAAACGTACCAATCATTTCGAGCGTACAACCTTACACACCACTCGAACTTCAGGGACGCGACATCTACGTTAAAGAAGGGTGCTACAACTGTCATTCCCAAATGATCCGGCCATTTCGTTCCGAAACGGAGCGTTACGGAGAATATTCGAAAGCCGGTGAGTTTATATACGATCATCCGTTCCAGTTTGGCTCCAAACGGACCGGCCCCGACCTGGCGCGTGAGGGTGTAAAAACCGGACCGATTTATAAACCCAATGCCTGGCATTACAACCACTTCATTGATCCGCAAAAAATGAATGAAGGTTCGATCATGCCCAAATATCCGTGGCTGGCCGAAAAAGACATTGATCTGAAATCGACCGCACCAAAGATCAGGGCTATGAAGAGGCTAGGAGTTCCTTACCCCGATAACTACGAGCACCAAGCCAACGATGACCTGCTGAAACAGGCTGAAGAAATTGCACAAAACCTGCGTGATGCAGGTATTGAGACTGAAAGTACCAAGGAAATTATTGCCCTGATTGCCTACATACAACGCCTGGGTACGGATATTATGAAACCACAAGTTGAAGAAGAGGAGGAATAAACCATGATGAAAGAACACTTACAAAGCATCATCGGCGTGGAATTATATGCCATTGTTGGCTTTTTGATCTTTTTTATATTTTTTATTCTGGTCACTGTGCACACCATTCGAATGGATAAGAGCAGAGTCAGACGATTGAGTGAAATTCCGCTGGAAGATGAATTTAGAACAAACCAGGAGTAGCCTAAAATAGAAATCCTATGAGCACAAGAGAAGAAAAAAATCATAAACAGCATCAAGCTCAACCCGAAATAGACGAGGTGACCAATGACCAGATACTCGAAGGACATGAATTTGATGGAATCCGCGAGTTGGATAACCAACTTCCACCGTGGCTGAAGTACCTGTTTTATGCCAGCATTGTTTTTGCAGCCTCCTACCTCACGCTGGTGTTCGTTTTCGAAGACGCGCGTGTAATTCAAGCCAAGGAGTATCAAAAAGAAATGGCCGCCTATCTGCAGGAAGAAGAGATTGCTGAGGAAGAAGAAAAAGCAGCTCCGGTTGCGCGAACCCAAGAAGAAATTATGGCTAGTGGAGAAGCGACCTTCTCGAAAATCTGCTCTGTTTGTCATGGCAAGTTCGGCGAAGGGTTGGTTGGCCCAAATTTCACAGATAAATACTGGATTCACGGCGGGTCGCGTGAAGATATGCATCAAACGATTGTGACCGGCGTGATTGAAAAAGGGATGATCTCCTACAAAAACCTGCTTTCGGAACGACAAATTCAGGATGTGATTACTTACATCAAAAGTCTGCAGGGAACCAATCCGCCAAACCAAAAAGCTCCTGAAGGTGAGCTATACGATCCGGAGCCTGAAGCAGGAACACAGAGTTAACCGACTTTTATAAAGACAAAACATGGACTCAGCAGCAAAAAACACATCCAATCAACAAGATAGCTTTCGCGATCACATGGCTACTGTTGACAACGAAGGAAAAAGGGTCTGGCTTTTTCCAAAAATGCCCAAAGGTAAGTTGTACAATTACCGCCGGCTTGTTGCTTACTCGCTGCTGCTGTTTTTGTACCTGGCCCCGCACGTCAAAATGGGCGGAGAACCGCTTCTTTTTCTGAATTTTGTGGGACGTAAATTCGTGTTCTTTGGAAATACATTTTATCCGCAGGATCTTCACTTGCTGATTTTCCCACTCATTGCCCTCCTGGTTTTCATCATCTTGTTCACCGTAGTTTACGGGCGTATTTTTTGCGGATGGACCTGCCCGCAAACCGTGTTCATGGAGTTTTTGTATCGTCCTGTTGAGTACCTGATTGACGGCGACCGTCGTAAACAACAAGTCCTGGCGAAACAAGAAATGGACCTGGAGAAGTTTTTGAAGCGGTTCATCAAACACGCGCTTTTTCTGACAATTTCGTTTTGGACCATTCTGACGTTTTGGTCTTATTTAATTGGCTTTTCCGAAGTACAGGTTTATCTGGCCAACTGGCCCACCGCCAATTTTTCCGCCCTGCTCGTCGTGCTTGCCTTTACCGGCATGCACTATTTTGTGTTTGGATGGTTTCGTGAACAGGTTTGCACACTGGTTTGTCCCTACGGAAGACTGCAGGGCGTGATGCTTGACAATGACTCCATTGTGGTGGCCTACGATTATGTGCGTGGCGAACCACGCGGAAGAGGCAGAAATGAAGAAAAAGGTGACTGCATTGACTGCAAGCGCTGTGTGGATGTTTGCCCTACCGGAATTGACATCCGTAACGGCACACAAATGGAGTGCATTAACTGCACGGCTTGCATCGATGCCTGCAACTCGGTGATGTACACTGTAAACAAGCCCAAGGGCCTGATCCGGTATGCCTCGGAAAGTTCCATCCTGAAAGGGGAAAAAAATCTTTTAAATGCGCGGTCAATTGCTTACTCGGTCGTTTTGATCTTGCTTGTGGGGATCGCCAGCTATTCGTTTATGAACCGCGGCGATATAGAAACCACGCTCATTCGTGCACAAGGAAGCATGTTTCAGGAATACGGTGCCGATGCCTATAGTAACCTGTATAATCTGCAGATGGTGAATAAAACCAAAGAACCCATCACGCTGGAACTGAAACTGCTGTCGCCCGAAGGACAAATAGTCGTTATGGGAGATGAGCTCAGCGTTGAAGTAGGTAAGGTTGCCAAACGAAATTTACTGATCATCTTAGAAAAAGATCAACTAACGAAATCCAATACACATTTACGTATTGGGGTTTATGAAAAAGGAGAATTGGTAGAAGAAATCGGGACAAGCTTTGTTGGGCCAAATGCGCTGGACTACTAAATTGCAAAGTCTGACCATTCTTTTTATGGTTGACCATTTCACAGCGAAATAACGCTCAACACACCGTTCTGAAAACTAAAAACATCAGCTATGAAGCTAAAAATAAATTGGGGAACAGGCATTGTTATCGCACTTCTAATTATGATGTCGGCCATGCTTTACCTGGTCTCCATCGCAGTAAGGCAAGATTTTGATTTGGTTGAAAAAGACTATTATCAGAAGTCGGTAAATTATCAAAGCCAGATAGACAAAATTAACAATGTCAGCAAACTGGAAATGCCGGTTAAACTCATTCAATCGGCGACGGCTATTCAGCTTGATTTTCCGAAGCTGTTTCAAAACGAACTATTGGAAGGAACCATTCATCTTTACAGCCCGGTCAGCGAACAAAACGACCTGACTCTTCCAATCAAACTGAACGCTGCACTAAGCCAGTCCATTTCAGTCAAAACCTTGCCTAAAGGGCGCTACAAGGTTAAACTGGACTGGACATCGAACGAAAAACCATTTTATCAGGAACTGGAAATTCAATTGCCATAATGTTTGACATCATTACGCCATTAACCATCGGACTCGTCGGAAGCTTTCACTGCATTGGTATGTGTGGCCCCATTGCGGTGGCTCTGCCGTTGAAAAATCACAGCGCCGGGTCAAAAATTGCTGGCGGCTTACTCTATAATATTGGGCGTACGCTAACATACGCGATCCTTGGCTTGCTGTTTGG
>JAGXIR010000025.1 GCA_024635605.1 Sunxiuqinia sp. | reverse complement strand
CTGCTGTTTTTGCCTTTGATGCGATGGCTTAACAAACGTCGGGTTCCCAAGGTCATCAGTATTCTCCTGATCATTTTAATCATTATTGGAGGGTTAAAAGGTTTTGGCGAATTAATCCAGTTATCGAGTCATGAAATCATGGACACCGACAATGAATTCTTTGCGAAAGCAGAAACCAAACTGACGGATTTAATTGTATCTATTGAGCAATTCTTTGGTATGCAACGCGTTCAGGGCGAGAACATCCTACTTCACTACTTCGAGAGCAACAACAATATGGGAAACGTCAGCACAACCCTTGATTTCGTCAGCAATACTATATCCATGACTCTGATGACCCTGTTTTTCACCATCCTGCTGCTTTCGGGCTCCATCAATTTTCAAAAGCTACTGAACGACACCATGTTCAAGCAACACTATTCGTCGGTTAAAATTTTCATGAAAATCGAGAAAGACGTCATCACGTTTGTCTTGGTCAAATTCCTGATCAGCCTGTCCACCGGTATTGGAATTGGTTTAGCCTGCCTGTTTTTTGATGTTAGTTTTCCAATCTTCTGGGGGCTATTTGCCTTTGTTATCAACTTTGTTCAAATGATCGGCTCCGTTATTTCGGTACTCTTGCTTACCCTGTTTACATTCATTGAGATGGATTCAAACAGTACGCTGTTCTTCTTCATCTTAACGATCACTGGGGTGCAGGTGTTGATGGGCGGCGTTTTGGAACCGATTTTCATGGGAAAGACTTTTTCAATCAATGTGATTACCATCCTGATCATGCTCATGTTTTGGGGGTATTTGTGGGGTATCCCCGGCCTGATCATGTCCATTCCTATCACGGTTTTCCTTCGTATCATTTTCGAACAGTTTCCTAAAACCCGCATGTTAGGCGAATTAATTGCAGGCCCCGACCAGAATATTAAATTCCTACTGAAAAAAAAGCGACAGATATGAATCGTGCCCAGATGATTTAAAGTTCAATTTTTTCAGCCTGAATGGGATACCCAAGAAACTGTTCTGCACGGACTTCAAAGAAATGAGCATCTTCGGTGGTTAAAAATCTATGTACGGAGGATTTTGTGCAGTTTTCATCAATTTCAGGATGTCGATACAAATAGTCTTGAAGTTTACGGGCTACAATTTTCCCCTGCTCAATTACCTGCACTCCCCCGTGTGGAACGAACTTGCGAATGCTGTCAATCAGCAGGGGGTAATGGGTGCATCCCAAAATAAGGCTGTCAATCAGCGGGTCCTTCTGAAAAAGAGACTGTAAATTGGATTGAATAAAGAAATCGGCTCCGGCTGTATTCATCAGATTGCTTTCGACAATCGGTACCCACATGGGACAAGCTTCCTGGGTGGTTTGTTTAACCCTTGCTCCCGACCACTTCTCCAGTTCAATGGGGTACGATTCGGAAGCCACTGTTCCGGACGTAGCCACAACGCCAACATGTCCGTTTTTAGTAATCCCAGCCACCTCCTCAACAGCCGGACGAATGACGCCCAGCACTCGCTTATTAGGCGCAATCCGAGGCAAATCACGCTGCTGAATCGTTCGCAACGCCTTGGCCGAAGCCGTATTGCAGGCCAGTATCACCAGATAGCAGCCTTCGTCAAAAAGTCTTTGAACAGCTTCCAACGTATATTCATAAACCACATCAAACGAACGGGTACCATAGGGTGTGCGGGCATTATCTCCCAAATAAATGAAGTCATAATCCGGCAAAAGAGCAATGAACTCTTTCAGTACAGTCAGGCCGCCGTAGCCCGAATCAAAAACACCGATTGGATGGTAATTGGTTGTCATCAAAAAGCTTTGTAAGCAAAAGTAAAAAAAAAAGCCATCGGTCAGCTGACCGATGGCTTTTCACAACTATTTTTTGAGTCTTACTGGATTCCCAGTTTTGCTTTTACAAGTGGCAACAAGTCCATACTTGCAGTCGATTTGTATAAGACTGCATTGGTGTCGAACACGTAAATCACGCCTTGCTCTTTGGCTACCACTCCAATCATTTCATTCGCCTTGGCAAAAATAGGCTGCATCAATTCGCCCTGCTTTTGCTGCAAGCGTTGTTGCGCCGAAGAATTGAAATTCTGAATACGCTGCTGAAGACCTTGTAAATCCTCAACTTTTGATTGGTATACCATCTCAGTCAACGAATCCTGGTTGTCTGACAAATCGGCTAATTTTGTTTGATATTCCTTTTGCAATGCTCCCATTTGATCTTCCAATCCTTTGGCTTCCTTCTCAATCGAGGCCTGAGCTGCTTTTGCTTCAGGCATCGCTTCAATCAGTGCCTGTGAATCGATATGGGCGAATTTTAATGTTTGAGCATTTACCATTCCTGCTGCGAGGAACATGACAGCTACTAAACAAATTTTGAAAATACTTTTCATGATCTTTTTCGGATTTTAAATTTTTGTTGACAAATATAGTTTATTAATTTTTATAACCAAGCTTTTCAAGCACCTGGTCGCTGAGGTCAAATTTAGGATTGGTGTACAGCATGGTCAGGCTTCCTGCCTTATCAAAAATAACAGCATAACTGCCTTCTGTAGCTAAATCCTGAACAGCATTGAACACATCATCCTGAATGGGTTTAATCAGGCCCTGGCGCTTTTTGAACAAGTCACCTTCACGGCCAAAATACTTGTGTTGCAATTCTTTATATTCTCTTTCCTTGCTGATGATCACATCTTCGCGTTTACGCTTCATGTCTTCGGACAACAAGACAGCTTCGGCCTGAAAATCCTGATACATCTGTTCAACTTCAGCATGCATGGTCTCCAATTCCTTTTGGTATTGTTTTGAAATCTGATCCAATTGTTCTTGAGCAGCATTATAAGCCGGAATATTTTCTAAAACATACTCGGTATCGATGAAGGCATATTTCTGCGCCATTGCAACTGTTCCAAAAGCAATCAGGAAAACAAATAATAATACTTTCTTCTTCATGGCAAATCTATTTTAATTCATACTGTTCCTCACTAAAACAAATACCGAGCCAACTTCATAACCATCAGAACTGTTGACCGATAACGAAGTGAAACTGACTTCCCCCAACAGATGGATCACCAGCTACACTGTCGAAACCATAACCCCAGTCGATCCCCATCAAACCAAACATGGGAAGGAAGATCCGAACGCCTGCACCAGCCGAACGCTTCAGATCAAACGGGTTGTAATTTTCATAATCCATCCAGGCATTACCCGCTTCCAGAAAGCCAAGTACATAAATGGTAGCCGACGGTTTCAAGGTAATCGGGTAGCGCATTTCCATGGTTAGTTTGTTATACATATTCGAACCGGTTGTCGGACTCAAACTGTAGTCTTTGTAACCACGCAGCGAGATAATATCGGCTCCGTAAAAGTTATAGCCTGACATGCCCGAACCACCAACACGAAACCGTTCAAAGGGCGATCGCCTGTTCTTATCGAAGTATCCCAAAAATCCGTATTCAAATTTAGTATGCAGCACCAGGTTTCTGTTTTTGGAAACCGGTGTAAACCAGGCGCCTTTCAAATTCCACTTGTGATATTCAATCCACCTGTACCGCTCTTCACTGGTTAGATCCGGATTACTGTAATCCACATCATTGAACAACGAAAAGGGAGGAGTAAACTGCACAGCCATTGAAAACTCCGATCCACTTCTTGAGTAAAGCGGGTTATCAACCGAGTTTCGTCCAAAAGCTGTTTTTAAGCTTAAGTTATTGAACCCACCACCGCCGGAACCATCATCATCGCTCAGAAAGTAATAATAACCCGACATGTTTTGAAGATTGTAATGCTCCAGCGATAACTCATGATACACAGTAAAAAAGTCATCGGGCCATGAGAGACGGTAACCATATCCCAAAGCAAACGAGGTGGTCACCTGGATCTGATCATCGTCAGAGGTTTCATTATCATTGTATTGAAAATTGCTCCCCGGGTCATATCCTCCATAACCATAAGCACTGCCATACCCATACGGTGAATAGCCATAGGGTGAATATCCGCCATAGCCACCACCGTATCCGCCATAGCCACCGCCATAGCCAGAACCGTATGGGCTGTATCCCCTGCTCATATAGTTATTGGCCGAATAATTCACCCGCGAATGAGAGAATGAAACAGAAAAGGAGTTTGGTTTTTTACCACCCAACCAAGGTTCTATGAACGATACGCTATACGATTGATAAAACTTACCGCTGGTTTGGGCACGAACACTCAAAGTCTGGCCGTCACCGGTTGGTAAAGGACGCCAGGCTTCCTTGTTCATGATGTTACGCACCGAAAAGTTTGAAAACCTTAAACCTACGGTTCCAACAAACATGTTAGCTCCCCAGCCTCCGGAAAGCTCAATTTGATCGTTGGCTTTTTCCTGTAATTCGTATTTTATATCAACAGTACCATTTTCGGGATGCGGAATAACATTCGGGTTGATCGCTTCCGGATCGAAGTGCCCCAGTTGCGACAATTCGCGCACGGAACGAATAATTTTTGATTTACTGAACAAATCTCCGGGAATCGTCCGGATTTCACGACGGGCGACATGCTCATGTGTCTTGGTATTTCCCTCAATCAAGACCTTGTTGATGGTTGCCTGGTCGCCCTCATAAATGCGCATCTCCAGGTCGATGGAATCGTTGTCCACCCGCGCTTCAACCGGGTCGAGGTTGAAAAACAAATACCCGTTGTCCAGATAGAGATTCCCCACCGCGTCATCATCTTCAGTGAGTCGTTTATTCAATAACTTCTGGTCAAAAATATCACCCCTCTTAATTCCCAGGTAGGCATCCAGGTATTCGGGAGGATAAACGGTATTTCCGACCCAGTTCACGTCGCCAAAGTAATATTTACTTCCTTCTTCAACCCAAATATCCAATCGAATCAGGTCATCATCAATTTTTGAAATACTGTCTCTGACAAGGATGGCATCGCGATACCCTTTTTCATTGTACTTTTTAACGATGTTTTGTTTGTCTTCTTCAAACTTCTCCTCGTTAAACTTCTTTGTTTTAAAGAAGTTTTTTAGCTTTTTGGCGTTGGTCTTTTTCATAGCCTTTTCAAGCATCGCGGTTTTCACCTCGTCAACGCCATGAAAAACAATTTCGTCGATCTTTACTTTCTCTTTTTTATCCACGTGAATATCGAGAATCACACTGTTCACGTCAGCGGTATCGTCTCGCTGAACAATATTCACTTCGGTATTCAGGAATCCTTTTTCAAGAAAGATATTTTTAATGATCCGCTCAGCATTGTTCAGCTGGTTATCAGTCACCTGACTCCCTTTCAACAGCAATACCTTTTCGGTAATATCATCTGTTTCACCTTTCGAAACCCCATAGAAATTAACATCCGATAGCTTAGGCCGTTCCTGTAAATAAATATCAATCCAGATTTTATCGCCTTCAATCTTGCTGGCTTCCACTTTTACATCCGAGAACATCTGGTGTCCCCACAGTTTTTTTATGGCTGTTGTAATTTGATCACCGGGAACGGTGATTTCGTCACCAACGGCAAGTCCGGAGATTTGGATCAAAACATCAGAATCGAGGTAGCGGATCCCTAATACATTGATATCCGCTATTGTATAGTTTTGAGGACTTGAATATTGGATCGTAAAGTTCGTGTTATCATTTACCTGAGCATGAACACTGATACTAAACAGGAAAAGAATAAAGAAAAAATTCAGTTTTTGCATTTTCGGGAATTAATTAGCTGACTAGTTGTTGACTGGTTTTACCAAACCTTCTTTCTCGGTTTTGAAAATCGCAAATCGCTTCAAAAAGGTCGTCTTTACGAAAATCGGGCCAAAGTTTTGGAGTGAAGTAAAACTCCGTGTAGGCAATTTGCCAGAGTAAAAAGTTACTCACCCGGTTCTCGCCACTTGTTCGGATAAGTAACTCGGGGTCTGGTATTCCAACTGTAGCAAGGTATTTATCAAGTAGATTTTTATCAATTTCTTCAAGTTGTAAGCTGCCATCTTTAATTTCTGTGGCAATTTTACGGATGGCCTCGGTAATCTCCCATTTCGAGCTGTAACTTAAGGCCAGCACCAGGTTTAGCCCGGTACAATCCTTCAGTTCATCAATCGACCAGTTCAGTTTCGACTGAACTTCGGGTGGTAGACTTTCGAAGTCGCCAATCATGCTCAGACGCACATTTTGCTCTTTCAACTTCTCGGTTTCCTCATTGATTGCCTGCACAAGCAAACCCATCAACGCATTCACTTCCACATCGGGTCGTGACCAGTTTTCGGTCGAAAAAGCATATAAAGTCAAATATTGGAGACCTACTTCAGCAGCTCCTTCAACGGTAGAACGCACAGATTCCACGCCATGCTCATGCCCAAAAATACGCTCATTACCCTGTTTGGCAGCCCATCGTCCATTGCCATCCATAATAATGGCAATATGCCTGGGTAGCCTATTTTTTTGTATTTTATCTTTAACAGTCATTCACTCTAGTTAATATTTTCATATACCGGACACTCCTGGTCGCCTCTGTAAAACCGATAGGTTATATGAACTCCCAAATGAAAAGTAAAATCGTTGTTATGGAGAAAACTGTTGTACCCTTTCCATCCTCCGGGAGGATTTCCTTCCGGGTTAATGTCCAAGGAATAAAACTTACGTGGATCATCCACATCATCCATTTTATCGTTGAAATATTTTCGAAAAATGGCTTCAACGCCAACTCCCATACGTTCTCCAATATTAAATTTGACTCCAAATCCCAGCGGAACATTCAGTCCAATAACTGATTTTTCTGTCTCAATGACTAATTCATCACGAATCTCACCCGGTACAGCATTCAGTTGATCGAAACTGAGATAATAAAGCATCGGGCTCATTCGTGCCGGATCGTAGGTGTATTTATACAGGCTGGTACCAATTCCTCCCACCATGTAGGTGGTCCAAGGATGCCGCTTACTACCAACGATGTACCTGAAAAAATTAAATTCGCCCATCACCGAAATATCGGTCACAAACTTGTCAAAATCCCAGGGATCCGCTTCATATTCACCCGTTGCTCCAATAGGTCCCACCAGCGCACTTGTCCGCAAGCTAACGCGTGAGTTGTAATTGTAACGAATGAATAAACCAACATTTGGATTCAAAGAACTTAAACGATCAACATGAGTCATATCCCCCATGTAACTGCCAATGCCGCCCCAGATGCCAATATCTGCCGAATTTTGAGCAGAAACCGAACTAAAAGTCAGGATGCAAAAAATGATTATAAAAAATCTTTTCATCGACTATCTTTTTCATTGAAAGGTTGATAATAAAAAGACAGCATGGTAAAACATTCTGGCATACAACTACATCGTTAAAACATAACCCCTTTCAAGAGCTACAAAAGTAATATAATTCTCAAAACATCTTACCGACTGCCTATTATAAAACCCAAAGAGAGGTTAAAAATTGTTAAGCTAAATTGATTAATTTCGCTTGTCTGCGCCCCACATCAACTTATTACGAAGGGTGCTGAAAAAACTATGCCCGGAGAGCTTCAGCGTTTTGACATGAAAATTGGCTTTTCGGATGTGTAGTTCACCCGGAAAAGCAATGGCTTCGGAACGCGAATCAAGCGAGGCCTGAAACTGGTGTCCACGTCCCTCAACCTGCAAGCGCAGAGAAATGTTATCCGGAACGACAATGGGACGCACCGTCAAGTTGTGCGGTGCAATCGGAGTGATGATCAGACTCTGGGAGTCGGGAGTTAAAATTGGCCCGCCAACACTTAGCGAGTATGCTGTTGAGCCTGTTGGAGTTGAGATGATGAGTCCGTCTGCCCAATAAGTGTTTAAATATTCTTCATTCAGGTAAGTATGGACACTAATCATGGACGAGGTATCCAGTTTGGTAATGGCAATTTCATTCAGTGCATAATTAAAATCGCCAAACAAATGGTTGCTTTCATCCAGTTGTAAAACCGAGCGTTCTTCGATTTCAAACCGCCCACCTAGAATATCATCAATGGCTTCGTCCATATCATCACGCGAAATATCGGACAAAAAACCAAGCCTCCCCAAGTTCAGTCCAACCGCGGGAATGGTTCTGTTCTTCAAGGTCAAAACTGATTGAAGAAAAGTGCCATCACCACCAATGCTAAAGAGAAAACCAACTTCATCGGGCAAATCATCGCCGGCATTAAAAAGACCTTTAACGTCAGGCTGAATAGGACAGTTTGCCTTGACAAACTCAAAAAAAGGCTTGTACATGTAAAACTGAATTTCCCGCGCTTTCAGTAAGTCAAATAATCTGGACAAATCAGAGGTAAAGGCGGAATCAATGTTGATTCCAAAAATTGCAATAATCATAGAATTTGCTTGGGCTAAATATTCATATACTTGATCAACTGGTTATACCGGTCGTCATACAAATTGTCAAGAATGGATTCATCCATAAAAACGGCCCGGATTGAGTAATCGTAACGTACAAAAGTCTGAATAATTGGAGACAAATCAACCTGGTTTATTTTTAGCGTAACCAACAGCTCTTTCGAATCATTCTCCTTGTACGTGTATAAACTCAAAATTTTGGCATCATTCCCTTCTACAATCTGGGCAATCTGAGGCAGGGAATAATCAATCGGTGTCAACTCAAGCACAATAATGCCACCAGGTTCATGAACAGCCACCAGATCAGCCAATTTCTTCGATAAGTCCATCACGGAGACAACACCCAAATAGCTGTGTTTCAAATCGAGAACGGGCACCAAACTCAACTTCAACTCAGACATAACGGAAGCAATCTCGTAAATATGCTGATTGGAATGTATGTGCGACGATGTCAGGTGGTCGCGGCATTCGTCCATTTTTTTATCAATCAGGTTCAAATCATAAACAGCTTTATCTGAGATCAATCCGATGTACTCCCGATCGTCCACAACCGGAAGATGCGAGATGCGAAAAATCTCCATCCAGTTTAGCGCCTTCTGTCCGTCATCGGTCAGTCTCAGCGAAGGAATAACGTCCGATATAAGCTGTTTTGCGATCAATTTTTTAATTGTTTCAATTGTATGTTGTAACTTGCGAGCTTCATTCGAGCCTCATTTAATCATTATGACAAGACTAAGTGTAAATATAAACAAAATCGCAACACTAAGAAATTCCAGGGGAGGTAAAATCCCTAGTGTTCTTGATGCTGCTATTCACTGCCAAAAATTTGGTGCTGAAGGAATTACCGTTCATCCACGGCCCGACGAACGGCACATTACCCGCCAGGATGTTTTCGATATTAAACCCCACATCACCACCGAATTTAACATTGAAGGCTACCCCAGCGAAGATTTTATCAGGCTGGTCACTGATATTCAAGCCGACCAAGCCACTTTGGTTCCCGACGAACCGGGTCAGCTAACCTCAGACCACGGTTGGGATACAGTGAAACACCATGATTTTTTGATGGATGTGATCGCCCGGCTAAAAGCTGTCGGCATCCGTACATCGATTTTTGTCGACCCTGATTTGCAAACCATTGAAGGGGCCGCCAAAGTTGGTGCTGACCGCATTGAATTGTATACTGAACCTTATGCTACTATCTATCCATCGGATCCGGACAAAGCCATTGCCCCCTTTATCGAAGCCGCTAAGCTGGCCCGGCAATTAAATCTGGGAATCAACGCTGGTCACGACCTGAGCCTGAAGAATCTCAAATTTCTGATCGATAAGATCCCTTACATCGATGAAGTTTCTATTGGCCATGCCCTGATAGCCGATGCGCTTTACCTGGGATTAAAAAATACGATTCACGAATACCTCGAATGCATTCAGCCATAAACAAGCTGGCATTCACAACGTTTTAAAAGATGATCCGCTTACATCCCTGTTTGTTCCGTCGTGGCGGTCAATTATTGTCATTCATAGTCATTTTATTGTCATTGATCATTTCACAACAACTGAATGACCACCTAATGACAACTGAATGACTTTTTAATCACATCAGGTAATCTTGCGGATAGTTATTTAAAAAAATCATTCGTTATGAAGTTATATTACCGCGAAGAAGGCAAAAAAAACAAGCAACCCATTGTTATTGTGCACGGACTTTACGGTTCGTCCGACAATTGGCTGACGGTTGGCAAGAAGCTGGGCAAAAAGTACCATGTGTACATGGTGGATCAGCGCAACCACGGGCGCTCGCCCAATGCCGATGAACACAGCTACGAAGGGATGGCCGAAGATTTGGCAGGTTTCTTCGAAGAACACCACATCGGTAAAGCCATCGTAATCGGACACAGCATGGGTGGGAAAACAGCCATGTATTTCGCGGCTGATTATCCGGAGAAGATTGATAAGCTGATCGTAGCGGATATTGCGCCAAAGAATTACTTCGAACTTGAGGAAAAAGGCCAGTACTATTTGCACCAGCATATTCTTGAATCGCTGAAAGAAGTGCGGAAACACCAATTTGGAACCCGCGAGGAAATTGCCGACTTTTTAAGCCTTAAGCTCGACAACAAAGGGCTGGTGATGTTTTTGCTGAAAAATGTACATCGAAACAAATCAACCAAAAAGTTTGACTGTCGCATCAATGTTGATGTGCTGTACGACCATTTGGATGAAGTGATTAGCGGGGTCAACTACCGCTGGATGGAAGACCGCATGCCAATTTTAAATTACCCGGTGCTGTTTATCAAAGGCGAAAAATCACCTTATATTTCCGAAGAAGACGAGAAAAAGATTAAAGAGATTTACCCCGAAGCGCAAATCACCACCATTCCCGATGCCGGACACTGGCTTCATGCCGAGCAACCCAAACTATTTATGGAAGCGCTGGAACAATTTATCTGACTTCCGTGCAGGTTTTTCAACCACTCATAAGGTTTTGCCCAAGACAAGCATTTGCGAACCGTCAGCCAAATAATTCGCAATTCGCCCATGCTCCGTAAAACCCTGTTTCTGGTAAAACCGAATGGCTTTCTCAAAATCCGGATGCTCATACGTTTCAACAAAAAACTTTCGAAAGCCTCGCTGCCGGGCTTTTTGCTCCACCTCGCTCAACAGGGCTTTTCCGTAACCTTTTCCTTGCTCTGCAGGCGCAACTGCAAACCAAGCCAGCCAAACGTTTTCGGGAGGCCCCCAGGCGTAGTGATGGAGTCCCACAATGCCCATTAGTTCAGCATCTTTCCACCATAAATAATAATCGTGTCCGTCGTCTAGCCCCTGCGCTGCACATTTAAAATGAAAATGCATGGTTTCGGACGCCCACTTCCCTTCATCTTCGTTCATGGCCAAGCTAATCAGTGCCACTGCTTTCTCAATATCGCTGGCCTGCATAGGCACAATTTCAATCGTTTTATTCTGCATCATTTGGTTGTATTAGAAATTCAATTTCGCGTTTGCGAGAAATTTCAAGCTACCAAATAATTCCGAAAATGAAAAAAACACATCAAAAAAGCGGATGGTCGCAATCCTCCAACTAATACGTTGTATTTCTACACCAATTGTTTGGTAAAATACCCTTATTTTATCCTATCGAATAAAGTTATACCTTTCGTTTTACACAAAAACCATGATCCGCATGCAAAAGCAAACTTATGTCGCCCTGCTTCGGGGCATCAACGTTGGCGGACATCACAAAGTTCCGATGGCTGCCCTGCGAAAAACGATGGAAAAAATGGGCTTTGAAAAGGTAAAAACGCTGCTCAATTCCGGCAATGTAATTTTTGATGGAGCTTTTAGTCCAAAATCAGATCCTGAAGAGCAACTGAGCGCAAGCCTTGAAAAAGTCTTCGGATTTCCGATCCCGGTGCTGATTCGAACTGCTGAGGAGATCATGGAACTGATCCATGCACAACCATTTGAAGGAGTAAAAGAAACCAAAGACACCCGTTTGTATGTTTCTTTTCTGAAACATGATCCGGAAACTCAAATCGAATTGCCGTGGGCTGCGGATGACGACTCTTTTCGCATCCTCTCAGTGCGCCGAAAAGCCATTTGCAGTGTGCTAGATCTATCGGTAACCAACACCATTAAAGGGATGGATGCCTTGGGAAAGCTTTTTAGCAAAGCAACCATGACCACCCGAAACTGGAAAACCATCAACCGAATTGCCGAAAAATTAGATTGAGACTGGTGATAGAGCAAGCTGTAATGAAACTATCCGCGGTTGTATTTTTGGGTAATTTCTTTCAGAAAGTCACGCCTCGACTCCCGAAGCTGTTTCCAGCGAAAGCGCCACTCCCAGTTTCCTGAAGCAACACCCGGAACATTCATCCGCCCTTTTGCATCAAGCCGGAGCAAGTCCTGCATGGGCATAATAGCAATTTCGGCCACCGAACCCCAGCAAGCTTCAATCACCCGGTCGAGTGCCCGGTGTCGGCTTCGCCGAAAGTATTTCCGAAGATTTTTTCGCTCTTTCGTCGTCGCCGACTTCAGCCAGCCTAAGGTGGTGTTATTGTCATGCGTCCCGGTGTAAGCCACAAAATTCTTCCCGTAGTTGTGCGGCAGGTGCTCATTGGTAGCATCCGAGGCAAAGCCAAACTGCAGCACTTTCATTCCTGGCAAGTTAAAATCGTCACGCAGCTTTTCCACCTCGGGAGTAATAACACCCAAATCTTCAGCAATCACCGGCAGTTCGCCCAGTTGCGATTTCAGATTTTGAAGCATTTCGTAGCCTTTAGCTGGCCGCCATTCGCCATTTATGGCAGTCTTTTCACTGGCCGGAACCGACCAGAACGACTCCAGTCCACGGAAATGGTCAATCCGGATCATGTCGAACATGTTCAGGCAAAAATGTAAGCGCGCCATCCACCAGTCAAACCCTCGCTCAGCCAAGCAATTCCAGTCAAAAACGGGACACCCCCAAAGCTGTCCTGTTTCGCTAAAATAATCTGGTGGAACGCCGCCAACATGCGTTGGTTTGCCTTCATCATCGAGCAGAAAAATATTCTGGTTGCCCCACACGTCAGAACTATCCAGTGACACGTACAAGGGCAAATCGCCAAAGAATTGAATCCCGCGATCATTGGCATATTGCTTCAAATCAAACCATTGCTTGAAAAAGACAAACTGCACAAACCGATGAAAATTAATCGATTCCGCATATTGCAAATGTGCCTTGTCGAGGGTGTGTGCATCCCGCTTTTTGTAATCGGATTTCCATTCGTTCCAAATCACATCCAGGTTATACTCTTTCAACGCCCGAAACAAGGCATAATCATCGAGCCACCACGAATGCTCGCCCAAGAAATTATAATAGGCCTCCTTGTAGTCGTCAAAGCTGGTATTGAAGCGCTCAAAAGCTTTCTTCAACAGATTACTTTTCAACAAACCAATCTTTTCATATTCCACTTTTCGCTCCGAGAATGGTGTTAAATCACGCAGCTCTTCAGGCTTCAGCAATTTGTCTTCAACCAGCTTATCCAAACTAATCAGCAATTCGCTTCCTGCAAAAGCCGAATAGCTTTGATAAGGCGAATTACCATAACCCGTCGGGCCAAGCGGCAAAATCTGCCAATATTTTTGTCCGGTATCTTTCAGAAAGTCCACAAAAGCATAAGCATCGTCACCCATGCTTCCAATCCCGTATTTCCCGGGCAGAGAACTGATATGTACTAATATTCCGCTACTTCTCGCCATACTTTTCCAATTGTTTTCTATAAATATTCAGATGCGTGGCCGTTTCCCTAACTAACCGTTGAACCTCCAAGCCATGCTTTAAATCGGGCACAAAAGCTTTCTCATCCAGCCCACCCAAAAACAGGTAATGCCCATGAATCATGGACCGTAACCAGCCCGGCGGCACATGTCCCGAAGGAAAGCTACTGATGGGTTGGTAATGACTTCCAACGGGTTGGGTGACCCACTGCTGGGTTTCTTCCAAAAAGTATTCGAACGATTCGGCCCGATGCGACGAATACCGCAGGGTGCCTTTTTCAGCATAAATTTCAAGATGAACCAAATCGCCAGTTCCCGAACTGATTCGGCTGGCCGAAAGATTACCCACCGCCCGGGTTTCCATATCAACAAGGGAAATCAGTGAGAACAAATCCGAATCATCGGGAACATCTGCAAACTGACCGCCCTGCAAAGCGCTTGTAATTTCGAGCTGTTCGCCTAAAAAAGCCAGCAACAAACTGATGCCATGCGAGCCTAAATCGGCCATAGCGCCTCCATCGGGTGCAGGTGTTAAACGCGTTTGCCGTTTGTCGCGGTAGCCTTTCTGCAGATAATCACCGTGGTAATATTTTAAATCGAAATGAATGGGTTTCCCCAGCTTACCCGACTTCCAAAAGTCAATCGCTTCGCGAACCGAAGCCGTTTGCAAATACTGAAATCCAACCTGAACCTTCCGGCCATCGAGGGCCAATTCAGCTAATTCCTTTTCTTCATGCAAGCTCGAACAAACGGGCTTTTCAAGGTAAATTCGTTTCACATTCGGCATATTTGCCACCGCTTTCAGATGATCGGCGTGCACCTTGTTTGGTCCCAAAATCAGCACCGTATCAATCGCTTCATTCTGCACAAAATCATCAAACGACTGGGCCTGCCGAAACCCGTAACTTTCAGCAAACTGCCGGCGACTTTCTTCGCGTTGCGAACACACCGACTCAAAAACAACCGCCGGCATTTGCGAATAAAAATAACGCAGCGAATTCAATGCGAAAGCGTGTGCCTTGGCAATTCCGCCAGCTCCTAAAAATCCGATATTGACTGTTGACATGAGCGTTTTCAGTTTGAGTGCCAAAAATAAGCCTTTTCTCCTGAACCGTTTTACCTTTTCCTATTAAATCGGTGGGTTGTTATCAATATTTCCTCCGAAAATGTACCTTTGCCCGATAGCAATGACTCAAATTTATTGCAAGTCATTTATCATGCTTTAAACAATCCGAAGATAATAGCAATCACAGAAAAAGAAAAAGTGCACGACCTTAAAATTGAAAAATAATGGCAGCAATAGGCTTAATAAACGAATTGGAAGTTGTAAAAGAAGTAGATTTTGGCGTTTATCTTGATGGCGGCCCGCATGGCGAAATCCTGATGCCCAAACGCTACGTGCCTGAAGGATGCAAACCGGGAGATACGCTGGAGGTGTTTATTTACCTCGACTCGGAAGACCGACTGGTGGCCACCAACGAAAAGCCAAAAGCCATGATTGGCGAATTTGCTCTGCTGCCCGTTGTTTCAATCACCAATGTAGGCGCCTTTTTGGACTGGGGATTGCCTAAGGATTTGCTGGTACCATTCCGTGAGCAGCAGCAAACCATGGAAGCCGGAAAGTCCTACCTCGTGTATGTTTACCTGGACGATGAAAGTCAGCGCATTGCCGCCACCTCAAAGCTGGACAAATGCGTGGACAATATTCCGGTTGATTATGAAGTGGGAGAAGAAGTGGACCTACTTATTGCCGGACAAACCGACTTGGGATTCAAAGCGATCATCGACAACAGCCACTGGGGGATGCTCTATAAAAATGAAGTTTTTCAACCACTTAACACCGGACAAAGGCTGAAAGGATTCATTAAAACCATTCGTGAAGATGAGAAAATTGACCTTTCGCTTCAAAAAGAAGGCTACGAAAAAATTGACGACATCTCGCAGTCGATTCTCAACAAGCTGGCTGCCAACAGCGGATTTCTTGCGTTAACCGATAAAAGTTCGCCCGAGCTAATTAAAAATACCTTACATATCAGCAAAAAGAATTTCAAAAAAGCCATTGGCACCTTGTACAAGCAACGGCTGATTGCGTTGGAAGAGAATGGCATAAAAATGTTGTAAATTTCTTCCTGTGAATAAAAAAACAAAAGTTTTCCGATTTTTGTACCTTTGAATGCAGAAACTGAGATTTAAAAACTAGAGATTTAAAATGATGGTTGATTGGAAATTACATATTGAGTCAGATCCTGATAAGCTATTTGGAAAACCGACCGTGATCAATACCAGGCTTTCTGTGGATTTGATCCTTGAAAAACTGGCAGCAGGCGATACAATTGAAGACATGATGGAGGCGTATCCAAAGTTGACAAATGATGATATCGTTGCTTGTTTATTATTCGCCGCCGAGTCAATAAAAAATGAAGTAATCATTCCAAAAGCATCCTGATATGACTTTGGTGGCCGATGAAAGTGTGGATTTCGGAATCGTTAAAGGACTAAGGCAAAAGGGAATTGTCGTATTTTATATTCCGGAAGGACACGGCGGAATTAGCGATTCGGAGGTCCTGAGGATAGCTGTTGACAAAGATTGCCTTCTCATCACTGAGGATAAAGACTTTGGTGAATTAGCATTTCGGCTAAAGTTCCCGCACAAAGGTATTTTATTGATCCGCTTAAGCGATTTACCGCGAAAAGAGCGGCTTGATGTCGCCGTTAAAACCACCAGTGAGCACCTACGCAAACTAAAGAATACATTTTCAGTTTTAACGAAAAACGGGCTTCGGGTGAAGATCATCAAATGATATAAAAAACGAGCAGGAATTTGTTCCTCTCGGGCAGAACCTTCACGCTGAACTTTTTTATTTTCACAGTGAACACTCCGTCAATCTGGCATCGAGTAACAATTCTCAAAATCTAACTTGTAATACCAAGCCCATCTTAATGAAAGTTTGCATTGCAGAAAAACCAAGTGTAGCAAAAGAAATTGCACAAATTATTGGAGCAAAAACTCGTCATGATGGCTATTTCGAAGGAAACGGCTACCAGGTGAGCTGGACGTTTGGACATTTGTGTACCCTGAAAGAACCGCACGACTACACAACCCGCTGGAAATACTGGAACATTCACGAGCTACCTATGATTCCCAAACGCTTTGGAATAAAGGTTATGGACGATTCGGGTGTAAAAAAGCAGTTTTCAATTCTGGAACGACTTATCTCTAAAGCCGACGAAATCATTAACTGCGGTGATGCCGGCCAGGAGGGAGAACTGATTCAACGCTGGGTACTGACCAAAGCCGGCAACAAGGCACCAATCAAACGGTTGTGGATTTCTTCGCTTACCGAAGAAGCCATTCGCGAAGGGTTTGAAAAGCTGCTGCCTGGCAACGAATTTGACAAACTGTACGAAGCCGGAAGCGCCCGCGCCATTGGCGACTGGCTTTTGGGAATGAACGCCACCCGATTATACACCCTCAAATACGGACAAAACAAGCAGGTACTTTCCATTGGCCGGGTGCAAACCCCCACCCTCGCGCTGATTGTAAACCGGCAACAGGAAATTGACAATTTTAAGCCCGAACCTTTTTGGGAAATCAAAACGTTGTATCGTGAAGCCACTTTTTCCTACACCTCGGGACGCTTTCAGCAAAAGGAAAAAGCCGAAAAAGTACTGCAGGAGATTTCGGACAAAAACCTTTTCATTGGAAAAATTGAGAAGAAAAACAGCAAAGAGCATCCACCTCGCTTGTTCGACCTCACCTCGCTGCAAGTGGAATGTAACCGCAAGCTGAACCTGAGTGCCGACGAAACCCTGCGCACCATCCAGTCGCTTTACGAAAAAAAGGTCACCACTTATCCGCGCGTTGACACCACGTTTTTGTCAGATGATATTTACAAAAAAGTAGCCGGCACACTGAAAGCATTGAAAGGCTATGAAAACCTGACCCAACCGGTCTTGAGCGGAGGGAAAATCCGCAAATCGAAAAAAGTATTCGACAACAAGAAAATCACCGATCACCATGCCATTATTCCAACCGGTGTTTACCGGATTGATCTGACCGAATCGGAACGCAAAGTGTACGATATGGTTACCAAACGCTTTATTGCCGTTTTTTATCCCGATTGCGAAATTGCCAATACCACGGTTGAAGCCAACATTGAACAACACCTATTTAAAGCCACCGGCAAGCAAATTCTAAAACCCGGTTGGCGTGTCGTTTATAAAAACGACAAGAAAGCGGGACAATCCGATGACAATATTTTACCGGCCTTTACCACCGGCGAACATGGCCCGCATCAACCCGAATTGCAGGAAAAGCAAACACAGCCGCCCAACTATTACACGGAGGCAACGCTACTGCGTGCGATGGAAACCGCCGGAAAAAATATGGATGACGATGAACTCCGCGAGCTGATGAAGGAAAACGGTATCGGACGGCCATCAACCCGCGCCAACATCATAGAAACGCTGTTCCGCAGGCGCTACATTCAAAAGGAACGCAAGCGACTGGTAGCAACGCCAACCGGAGTGGATTTGATCAATACCATTGAAAATGATCTGCTCAAGTCGGCTGAACTGACCGGGATGTGGGAACGCAAGCTCCGTCAAATTGAATCTGGAGAGCTGGAGATCGCCCAGTTTATGGCCGAACTGAAATACATGGTAACCGAAGTCATCTGGCAAGTGAAAAATTCGAAGAAAAAAGAAATCACCATCTTGGAAGATCCAGAGGAAACGATGGCGAAGGCACAGAAAAAGGCGAAGGAAAAAGGGCCAAAGAAAAAAATGGACAAACCGGCCAACGAATTGATTTGTCCGAAATGTAAAAAAGGAAAACTGATGAAAGGAAAAGCGGCTTGGGGATGCTCAGAATGGAACAATGGCTGTCATTTTAAAATTCCATTCAAATGGTTTAGTAAAAAACTGACTGACAGGCAAATTGAGACACTGGCCACCAAAGGCAAATCTCAGTTAATCAAAGGCTTCGATTACAAAGAGCTGAAACTGGATGGACGCCTGGTACTCCAAGCAAACCAAACCATCGAACTTCAAACTGAAATAAAAGACGAACCCACTTGCCCCAAGTGCAACACCGGTAAGATACTGAAAGGCAAAACCGCCTGGGGCTGCTCCAATTACAAAGGCGGCTGCGATTTCAGAGTGCCTTTTGAAATTGAAGCGACTGCCCAAACCAATTAGACGGGCTGAAGAATCTACGCCTGACTACACCTCGAAAACATACAACCAGCTGGAAATAGCGGCTAATTTATTTTCCGTATTACACACGATGGAAGATGACAACACAGTTAAACAAATATTTATTGAACCTGTTGTTGAAGCAGGTTTAGGCATTGCGATCATGGATCGAATCAAAAAAGCAGCATACAAATATCAATCAAACGAATTCTAATGTGGGCACATACCAAAGAAACTCAGGATAAAATTACTCCGAAGCAAGCGCTGGAATTTTTAAAAGAAGGCAACATCCGGTTTTTAAGCAACCTGAAAGTGAACAGAAACCTACTCATGCAAGTCAATCAAACGTCGGAAGGCCAGTTTCCCTTTGCCACCGTTTTAAGTTGTATCGATTCGAGAACCTCCGCTGAGCTAATTTTCGACCAGGGCCTGGGCGACATTTTCAGCATCCGAATTGCCGGGAACATCCTTAACGACGACATCCTGGGAAGCATGGAATATGCCTGCGGTGTGGCCAATTCAAAAGTCATTGTCGTGCTGGGTCATACACGATGCGGCGCCGTGATCAGTGCCTGCGACAAGGTAAAATTGGGACATATCACCGGACTGCTCAGCAAGATTAACCCGGCCATTGAAAACGAAACGACCACAGCTTCTGAACGAAATGGCCAAAACTTTTCGTTTGTCAACAAGGTCAGCAAAATCAATGTCGGGCTAACAATCGACCAGATACGCCAAAAAAGCCCGATCCTTTCCGATTTGGAAAAGGCAGGCAAGATTACAATCGCAGGTGGTATTTACGACGTTGAAACCGGTGAAGTCACCTTCTTCTAACCGCTCGAAAAACCACTTTCCCGCGAACAGATAACTCTTTCGGCTTGCAAAAGATCTTTGATTTGAGCTCTTGGAATATTCAAAAACTCAGCTATTTTTGTCGTACCGAAACAAAAAAGCATGGATACGACTGAAATACTAATTACCATCCGAAAAATTGTCCGATCAATCAACCTGGAATCCAAAAAGATTCAAAAGGAATACGGCGTCAGCATTCCTCAAATCCTGTGTTTGAGCTACCTGGACGCATCCAAAAACTTTCAGTCTACTCAAGGTGAAATTCGCCGCTTCCTGAACCTGAACTCCAGCACCACCAGCGGGATTATCGACCGTTTGGAAATTAAGGGATTTCTGGCCCGGCTTCCCAAACAAGGCGACAAGCGGGTCGTCAACATTGCCTTAACATCGAAAGGATCTGAATTACTGAACAGAATCCCTCCACTATTGCATGACCGACTAACAGAAAAGCTGCAATCACTACCGAATGTCAAACTACAACAGATCCAGGAAAGCCTGCAAACCTTGGTCAACCTTCTTGACATTGGACAACTGGAAGCCTTTCCCATGCTCACCAGCGATGACCCAATCGATGAAAATAAAGCACCCGAAATCTAGTTTAAATTCATCCCTGCAAGCCTTAATTTTCATCATACCACGGTTCTTTCATCCAAATTCTTTTTTAGGTTCATTTTAAATAGGCTCACGAAAGAGCTAGCTGTCAACTCCTTTCTCTGTTAAGTTTGGATCAAGAGACGCTCCTTTCCGTAGTCTGCATTTGGCTATTGACGCGTAAAAGCGTATTTTTGTTCCTCTAGAAACTAATAAACTTATTATGGGAATTTTTAATGGCGCTCAACAAGCGATTGCAACAAAAATCAATAAAACGTCAACCCTTTCCAATTGGAATGACTGGAAGTGGCAACTAAAGAATTCAATCAGCACAATCGAACAAT